>NZ_QKSE01000028.1:0-32656 GCF_003234595.1 Curtobacterium sp. MCPF17_051
GGGGTGTGGGCGGCGGGGGCGGGCGTGCCCGGCGTGGTGGTCTCGGGCGTGCTGCCGGGCGTGCTGCCGGGCGTGCTCCCGTTGCTGCGCACCGCTGCCCCGCTCACAGCGACACCAGCGATCGGCGACGGGCCACGGCGACGAACACGGGGCCACCGATGACGGCGAGCACGATGCCGACCTCGACCTCGGAGAACCCGCCGATCAGGCGACCGATGACGTCGGCGAGCAGCACGAGGGCGGCGCCGACCAGGCCGGAGACCGGCAGGGTCCAGCGGTGTCCGGTGCCGACGAGCGCGCGGGCGACGTGCGGCACGGTCAGGCCGACGAAGCCGATCGGGCCGGCAGCAGCGGTCGCACCGGCGGCGAGCAGCGTGATCCCGCCCAGGCCGACGAGCCGGGCGACGAGCACGTTCTCGCCGAGCCCCTTCGCCAGCTCGGACCCGAGCCCGAGGGCGTCGAGGGCGCGGACGTTCAGCACCGCGAGCACGAGCCCGGCGGCCAGGAACGGCCACACCGCCCCGAGGATGTCGAGCTGGCGTGCGGCGAGCGACCCGACGACCCAGAGCCGGTACGCGTCGAGCGAGGCCTGGTCGGTCAGCACGACGAAGGAGGTCAGAGCGGCGAGCAGCGCCGAGACCGCGGCCCCTGCGAGGGCGAGCGGAACCGGACTGGCCGTGCCGCTGCCGGCGATGGTCACCGAGAAGACGACGACGCTGGCGACCAGGGCCCCGACCAGGGCGAACCAGACGGTCGCGCTCGTGCTCGTCACCCCGAACACGTAGACGCCGAGCACCACCGCGAGCCCCGCTCCCGACGAGACGCCGAACAGGCCCGGGTCGGCGAGCGGGTTGCGGGTGTGTCCCTGCATGAGGAGTCCGGCGATGCCGAGAGCCGCACCGACCGCAGCACCGATCAGCGTGCGCGGGATGCGAGAGCCCCACACGATCGCCTCGTCGGTGCTCGAGCCGGAGCGTGTGAGCCCCGTCCACACCTCGGCGACACCGATGCGGTTGCTGCCGAGCAGCATGCTTGCCACGGCGACGAGCACCAGGGCGACGACGAGTCCGACGATCACCGCGGTGCGCCGCCGCATCGCGGTCCGGTGGACGCCGACGGCGCGCGACGCATCGCCGTCTCGGGCGCTGGACGCGACGGGTTCGGGGGCCTCCGGGCCGGAAGCCAGAACGGGATTGGGGGCTGGCACGGAAGTCATCTTAGGTTAGCCTTGCCTCATGGCGAAGACCCCGCGGCTCCTGCCGACGAACCCCCGGCTCTTCCGCGCCCGTGTCCTCCGGACCCAGCGGGTGACCCCCTCGATGCAGCGCGTCACCGTCTCCGGGGACGACCTGCACGAGTTCGGCTACCTCGGTTTCGACCACTGGTTCCGCCTGTTCGTCCGACGCCCCGACCAGGACGTCTTCCGGATGCCCGACCTGGACGGCAAGAAGTGGTGGCCGACGTTCCTCGGCATCCCCGAGGACATCCGCCCCCACTGCGCGAACTACACCGTCGCCGCGTACCGCCTGCTCGCCGACGGCACCGCCGAGCTCGACATCGACTTCGTCGTGCACCTGGACCACCGCGGCGAGCTCGAGGGCCGCGCCGCGATCTGGGCATGCGCCGCACGTCCCGGCGAGGAGCTCGCGATGCTCGACCAGGGCTGCATCTTCGATGTCCCCGCCGGCACCAGCGAGGTCGTCGTCGCCGCCGAGGAGACCGGCCTGCCCGGCGTCGTCGGCATCGCCGCCTCGTTGCCGCGTGACACCGTCGGCCGCATCATCCAAGAGGTCCCGACCGCCGCCGACATCCGCGACCTCGACGCCCCCGCCGGCGTGCAGGTGACCTGGATCGTCCGGCAGCCGGGCACCGTCCCGGGCAGTGGCGCCCTCGCCGAGCTGCAGCGGCACGTGCCGTCCGACGACCAGGGTTACGCGTTCGTCGTGGGGGAGTCGCGACTCGCAACGGAGGGCCGCCGCCACCTGCACCGTGCGGGCCTGCCCAAGTCGCGCATCACGTTCTCCGGGTTCTGGAAGCACGATACGAAGGTCTCCGTCCCCGCCTGACCCGCGCGGTGCCTGGCGCTTCCGGGCGTACCGCCCCAGAGCTTCCGCCCCGGTACGCCCGTTCTGCCCAGGTATGCCCGCTTCGGCCAGGTACGCCCGGTTCTTCCCCTGGCGGGCGCGATGCCTGGTGCTTCCGGGCGTACCGCTACAGAACTTCTGCCCAGGTACGCCCGTTCTGCCCAGGTATGCCCGGTTCCGCCAGGTATGCCCGCTTCGGCCCGGTACGCCCGGTCCTTCCCCTGGCGGGCGCGATGCCTGGTGCTTTCGGGCGTACCGCCACAAAACTTCCGCCCAGGTATGCCCGATTCCGCCAGGTACGCCCGGTTCCGCCAGGTACGCCCGGTTCTTCCCCTGGCGGGCGCGGTGCCTGGTGCTTCCGGGCGTACCGCTCCAGAACTTCCGCCCAGGTACGCCCGAAAGCACCAGGTGCGCCGCGCACGCGACGCGACCAACGGACGGACGGGAGGCCCGGTGCCAGCTGGCACCGGGCCTCCCGTCCGTGGTGGGGTGGCGTCAGCCCTTGAGGCCCGAGCCCGTCACGCCCTCCACGATCTGCCGCTGGAAGATCAGGTAGAGGATGATCAGCGGCAGCGCCGCGAGGATCGCACCGGCCTGGATGTCGGCGTAGCGCTGACCGAAGCTGCCCTGGACCGTGGCGAGCCCGACCGGGATCGTCATGAGGTCAGGGTTGGACAGCACGAACAGCGGCAGCAGCAGGTTGTTCCACACCCCGACGAAGGTCAGGATCGTCACGGCCGCGATCACCGGACGCGACAGCGGCAGGATGACCGACCAGTAGACCTTCCAGATGCCGGCGCCGTCGATGCGCGCCGCCTCTTCCAGCTCCTTCGGGATGCCGTCGAAGAACTGCTTGAAGATGAACACCGCGATCACGGCTGGCACCTGCGGGAAGATCACCGACCAGTAGGTGTTGAGCAGGCCGACCGCGTTGAGCTCCTGGAAGATCGGGATGATCAGCACCTGCGTCGGGATCATGATCCCGAGGATGATGAGCAGGAACGCGATGTTGCGGCCGCGGAACACCAGTCGCGACAGCGCGAACGCCGCCATCGACGCGAACAGCACGGTGAGTGCCGCCGTGACGACGCTCGTGATGGCGCTGGCGAGGTACCAGTTCCAGATGTCGCCCGCCTGGAACAGCGACGAGTAGGAGTGCAGCGTCGGGTTCCAGTTCGACAGGATCGCGTTCGCGCCGAGGGCGGCGACGCCGTTTTCCGACAGCGACGTCTTCAGGGCGAACACGCTCGGGATGAGCCAGATGATCGCGAAGATCGTCAGGACGATCCCCGACGCGATCGTGAAGCCACGACCGCTGACGCCGATCTTCGCGGCGCTCGTGGGAGCGGCCGAGGAGACGCCGGTGCGGAGTTTGCGGCCGGTGGTGGTGATGCTCTCGGTGGCGGTCATGTCAGGCCCCGATCTCTCGCTTGGCGGCAGCGCGCTCGACGAGCTGCCGGATGACCGCGATCGCCACGATCACGATGAACAGGAGGACCGACGCGGCCGATGCGGCACCGAGTCGGTTGTCGGTGAAGCCGACGCCGGTGATGAGCTGCAGCGAGACCTGGGTCGAGATGCCCGGCCCGCCGTTCGTCATCAGGTAGACCTGGTCGAAGATCTTCAGGCTCGCGATGATCTGAAGCAGGACGACCAGCGTCGTGGTGCGGCCGAGCAGGGGGAGCGTGATCGACTTGATCTGCTGCCAGTTCGACGCACCGTCGACGGCGGCGGCCTCGTACAGTTCGCGCGGGATCTCCTGCAGGCCGGCCAGGTAGAGCACGAAGTTGAAGCCGAGGGTCCACCACACGGTGGCGATCGCGACACCGATCATGGCCGTGTTCGGGCTCGACAGCATGCCGGAGCCGGGCGTCATGCCGATCGCCGACTGCAGGCTCGCCCACAGACCGGTGCTCGGCGTGAAGATGAACACCCAGATCAGCGAGATCGTCGCCGACGGCAGGATGAACGGCAGGAAGAACGCCAGGCGGAAGAACCACTGCCCGCGGTTCATCCGGTTTGTCAGCACGGCGAACACGAACGCCAGGATGACGAGCGGCGGGGTCGTGTACAGCGTGAACTGCAGCGTGTGCCAGAGCGACGACCAGAAGTCGCTGCGCCCGAGCATCTCGGCGTAGTTCGCGAACCCGGCGAAGCTGCCGAGCCCGGTGCGGACGGTCGAGGTGTTGAAGAAGCTCGTGACGATCATCCAGATCGTCGGGCCGAGCAGGAAGGCCACGTAGAACAGGCCGAACGGGGCGAGGAACAGCCAGCCGCTGCGGCCCTGGCCGCGGTTCACGCTGGAGCCGTAGGAGCGGTTCCGGCGGAGACGCGGCGCGGTGGCCGCGTCGGTCGGCCGGTCGAGGACAGGTGCTGTGGTCACGTCATCGTGCCTTTCGCGCGGTGTTCACGGCGATCGCGGTGGTCGTCTGCCCGGAGTGGTCCTGCCGGGCGGTCGCGTGCCGGGTCACAGGGGGCTCGGGGTGTTGAGGTAGGTCGCGAGCTGCGACTTGATGGCGCGCAGTGCCTGCGCGGGGGACGAGCTGCCCTGCTGCACGAGGGCGAGCTGAGCGCCCACCGTGCCCTCGAACGTCGAGCCGGATCCGCCGTACCAGGCGGCGTCGTCGAACACGGCGGTCTCGGCTGCGGCCGCGTAGTTCGACTGCGGCGTGAGCTTCTTGTACGCGGAGCTGTCGAACGTCGGGATGTAGGCCGGCACGTGCCCACCCTCGGCCCAGGTCAGGCTCTGCTCGAGCATCTGCTTGATGAAGAGCATGTGCTGCTTGCGCTGCTCCGGCGTGCGGGCCTTCTTGGGCAGGACGAACGTGTGCGAGTCCGCCTGGGTCGCCGGCTTGTCGTAGAGCTGCGGGATCGGCGCCATGCCGAAGTTCAGGCCCTTGATCGACTGCGCGGTGCTGATCTCCCACTCGCCCTGCATGAAGAAGCCGGCCTTGCCGTCGAACATGAGCGACTGCGCGGTGGCGTAGTCGAGGGCCTTGTTCAGCCAGCCCTCCTTCACCCACTTCTGGGTGCGGCTCGTGACCTCGTTGTAGGCGTCCTCGTTGACGGTGAGCTTCGAGCCGCCGTCGCTGATGAACGGGGTGGCGTCCTTCAGCTGGTTGTACATCGTCCAGAAGAAGCGCCACGGGGTGGCCGTCTCCGGCACCACGTTTGCGACGTTGAGCGCCGTGCCGCCGGTGACCTTGGCCACCGCGGCGAGGGCCTTCTCGAAGTTGTCCATGCCGTTGAGGTCGACGAGGTTGCCGTCACCGTCGATCAGGCCGGCCTTCTTGCAGACGTCGACGTTGTAGAACAGGACGAAGGGGTGGGTGTCGAGCGGGACCGCGATGTTGTTGCCGTCCGTCTTCTGCGCCGCCCAGGCCTTCTGGTTGAAGTCGGCGGCGCTCAGGCCGACGCTCGCCAGGTCGTCGGACGTGATCGGGTCGAGCAGGTCACCGTCCCAGAGCGGCTTCGCGCGGGTCAGGTGCGCGACCGCGACGTCCGGCGGCTTGTTCCCGACGGTCGCCAGTGTCAGCTTCGAGTAGTACGGGTTGCCCCACGCGAACGTGGTGCCCTGCAGCGCGCTCGAACCGCCGTGCTGCTTCGCGTAGCCGTCCTCCATGGACTGCATGCGGACGCCGTCGCCGCCGCCGAACAGGTTCCAGAAGACGAGCGTCTCGGGGTTGAGGGCGCTGCCGGCGAGACCGGCGGCGAGGGGGCTGGAACAGGCGGCGAGCGGCAGGACCGTCGCGGCCGCTGCACCGGCGGCGAGGAAGCCCCGGCGCGACAGGCGCGACGCGGGTGTTGCGGGTGGGATCGGCATGGCATCACTCCATCGGGATGGGCCGGGCTCGGGAACAGGGTCGGTGCTCCCGCCGGAGCATCGCTGCTCCGGACCCGGAGCACTGCTGCTCCGGACACGGAACGACCTTCCGGTGCTCCGTGAGCGCTCACATTAGCGCTCGCTCCCGGCATCCGCCACCCCTTTCGCGACGGCGCGGAACCCGGTAGCGTTTCCGGCAGGTGAGCGCTCACTTTCGTGACGGCCCGCTTCGGTTCCCGAAGTGTCCTCCGCCCAGCACGCCACCCTGCTCACCGCACGAACCGCACTGCCACGATCGAAGGAGATCCATGCCCCGCACACACCTCGTCCTCGACGCCGCGTTCACCGTGGGGCCGGTGCGACGTCGCCTGTTCGGCGGGTTCGTCGAGCACCTCGGCCGCCACGTCTACGACGGCATCCACGAGCCCACCCACGAGACCGCCGACGAGCACGGCTTCCGCGGGGACGTCGTCGAACTCGTCAAGGAACTCGGCGTCTCCGCCATCCGCTACCCCGGTGGCAACTTCGTCTCCGGCTACAAGTGGGAGGACGGCGTCGGCCCGGTCGAGCAGCGCCCCCGCCGCCTCGACCTCGCCTGGCACTCGACCGAGACGAACGAGGTCGGCCTGCACGAGTTCCAGCACTGGCTCGACCAGGTCGGTTCGGAACTCATGCTCGCCGTGAACCTCGGCACACGCGGCACGCAAGAGGCCATCGAGCTCCTGGAGTACGCCAACATCGACGCCGGCACCGCACTGTCCGAGTACCGTCGTTCGAACGGTCGCCAGGAACCCTTCGCCATCAAGATGTGGTGCCTCGGCAACGAGATGGACGGCCCGTGGCAGCTCGGCCACAAGAACGCCGACGACTACGGCAAGCTCGCCGCCATGACCGCCAAGGCCATGCGCCAGATCCAGCCCGACCTCGAGCTCGTCGCCTGCGGTTCCTCCGGCGCATCGATGCCGACGTTCGGCGAGTGGGAGCGCACCGTCCTCGAGCACACCTACGACGACGTGGACTACATCTCCGCGCACGCCTACTACGAGGAGGACGACGACCTGCCGTCGTTCCTCGCCTCGGGCGTCAACATGGACCACTTCATCAAGACGGTCACCACGGCCGCCGACCACGTCCAGGCGCAGAAGAAGTCCGACAAGCGCATCGACATCTCGTTCGACGAGTGGAACGTCTGGTCGATCAAGAAGTGGGAAGCGAAGGCCAAGACCTTCACGCTCGACGAGTGGCCGGTCGCCCCGCGTCTGCTCGAGGACGTCTACACCGTCGCCGACGCCGTCGTCGTGGGTGGCCTGCTCATCTCGCTGCTCCGCCACGCCGACCGTGTCGCCTCCGCCTCGCTCGCCCAGCTCGTCAACGTGATCGGCCCGATCATGACCGAGCCCGGTGGCCCGGCCTGGCGCCAGACGACGTTCTTCCCGTTCTCGGTCACCTCGCGCCTGGCGCAGGGCACCTCGCTGCAGGTCAAGGCCTCCGGTGACACGGTCGACGGCGGCAAGCACGGTGAGGTCCCGGTCGTGGACTCCGCCGCCACCGTCTCCGAGGACGGCAAGGCCGCGGTCTTCCTGGTCAACCGCCACCCGTCCGAGCCGACCACGGTGACGATCGACCTCGCCGGCATCGGTGCGACGGGCGACGTCCACGCCGAGGGCGTCTGGGACGACGACCTGCACGCCGTGAACGACCTGGAGAACACCTCGCGCGTGGGACTCCGCACGAACGAGTCGGTCCGCCGCGAGGGCGACACGGTCACGATCGAGCTCCCGCCGGTCTCCTGGACCGCCGTCTCGATCGGCTGACAAGACGCCTCGGCGCACGCCACGGCGGGCGTCGAGTGAGCACAGAGGACGTCGGGCGCTCGCGCCCGACGTCCTCTGCTCGTTGCGCGGGTGCGGCGGGCGCGAGTTCACGGGGTGGGCGACACCTCACGGGGTGACGGGCGCGTGGACTGTCGCTGGGCCCGAAACGTGGCCCGCGCGGCGGCCGGGAGGCCCGTGGTGGCCTGGCACCGGCCCTCCCGGCCGGCGTGCGGTCGCGGCCACGGGCCGAATCTCGTCTGGGCGGACGGGATGCGGCACGCGCACGGCACAGTCCGTCCGCGTGGCCGAGTCTCGGCGCGGCCGTCAGCGCGCCGGCGGCGCCGCCGTGCTCGCGCGCTCGACGAGCCGCACCGGCACCAGGTCGGCCGCCACGCTGACCCGTTCGCCGTCGATCTGGGCGAGCAGGTTCGCCACCGCTCGGCGGCCGACCTCGTCGAAGGACTGGTGCACGGTGGTCAGCGGCGGCCAGAACGAGTCGGACTCGGGGGAGTCGTCGAACCCCACCACGCTGAGCGACGACGGCACCGGGCGACCGGACTCGTGTGCGGCGCGCAGGACCCCGAGGGCGGTCTGGTCGTTCGCGGCGAACACCGCGGTGATCTCCGCCCGTGCGGCGATCTCGAGCCCGGCCTCGTACCCGTGCTCGGTCGTCCAGCCGCCGCGGAACACCGGGGGCACCTGGCGTCCGGCGCGTTCGAGGGTGTCCTGCCATGCGGCGAGGCGACGGGCTGCCGAGTACGACGACTCCGGGCCGGCGACGTGCCAGACGGTCTCGTGCCCCAGGTCGAGCAGGTGCTGCGTGGCCTGCCGGGCGCCGTCGGCCTGGTCGGTGTCGATCGCGGGGTGGTCGGTGCTGCCCGTGGAATCGATGATGACCATGGGCACGCCGTCGGGCAGCACGACCTCGGCGGTGTCGATGATGTGCGACTCGATGATGATCACGACGCCGTCGACGGCCTGTTCGTGCAGGCGCGAGAAGGCCGACCGGACACCGGCCTCGGTACGCGAGGCCATGGGCAGCAGGGTGATCGTGAAGTCGGCGACGCCGGCGGCGTCGGCGATCGCCTCGAGCGTGCGCATGTTGCCGAAGGAAGCGAGCGTGAACATGATCACGCCGATGGTGCGGAAGCGGCCGGAGCGCAGGGCGCGGGCGGCACGGTTGGGCCGGTAGCCGAGGGACTCCATCGCGCGCTGGACGCGGTCGCGGGTCTCCGGGCTGACGTTGTCGAAGCCCCGGGCGACGCGCGAGACCGTCTGCATCGACACCCCGGCGGCGTCGGCCACGGCGGCCATCGAGGGTGCGCGGCGGGTGCCGGCGGGGGACTCCATCGTCACGCTGGCGCTCCTTCCGGATCGAGGTGGCCGAGCGGTCGGCCTCCCCGGACGCTAGCGCATGTTGACGTTGCCATGCTATCGTCGCGTCGTTCGATGTTGACGTCAACATCGGTGACCGCCCGGACACCCTGATCCGGCCCGGGCCGAGCCGCCGACATCGACCACCCGAACGCAGCAGACGAAGGAGTCACATGAGCACGCTCGCAGCGCGCCCCGGTGAGGCAGCACCGCGCCCCACCGCCGAGCGCCCCGCCGGCCGCCGCCCCAAGCCGCGGGGACGGTTCACCGGATGGCTGTTCGTCGGCCCGTTCGTCGTCGTCCTGGTCCTGATGCTCATCGTGCCGATCGGCTACGCGCTCTGGCTCAGCCTGTTCCGCGACCAGCTCATCGGCGGCAACCAGTTCGTCTGGTTCGCCAACTACGTGCAGCTCTTCCAGGACGCCAAGTTCTGGTCCGGGTTCGGTCGGGTCGCGATCTTCCTGGTCGTCCAGGTGCCGATCATGCTCGGCCTCGCGCTCGTCGCCGCCCTGGCCCTGGACAGCGCCCGACTGTGGGGGACGAGCTTCTTCCGCATCGCGGTGTTCCTGCCCTACGCCGTCCCCGGGGTCGTCGCGGCTCTGATCTGGGGCTTCATCTACGGCAACCAGTTCGGTCTGACGGGCGCCGCGAACGACGCGCTCGGCATCGACCTGCTGCAGCCGTTCAGCCCGAGCTGGGTCCTGACGTCGATCGGCAACGTGGTCACGTGGGAGTTCCTCGGCTACAACATGCTGATCTTCTACGCCGCACTCCGCACCGTCCCCGGTGAGCTGTACGAGGCCGCCGAGCTCGACGGTGCCGGCCCGATGCGCACGGTCTTCTCGATCAAGCTCCCGGCGCTCCGCGGCCCGATGGTCATCGCCACGATCTTCTCGATCATCGGCAGCTTCCAGCTCTTCAACGAGCCGAACCTGCTCAAGACGCTCGCCCCGAACGTCATCGGCAGCGCCTTCACCCCGAACATGTACGCCTACTCGCTGTCCTTCAGCGGACAGCAGTTCAACTACTCCGCCACGGTCGCGATCGTGATGGGCGTGATCACCGCGGTGATCGCCTACGTCGTCCAGGTCCGCGGCACCCGCGAGGAGAACCGATGAGCACCATCCAGCACCCCGCCGGGCCCGCAGCGGCCACGGTGACCGAGGCGACCACGACGCAACGTGCGCCGCGCACCCGCTCGATCCGGGCCTCCAGGAAGGCGGAGCAGCACGTCGACGGACGCAAGCCGAAGCGTTCCGGCCTGCTCACCGCGGTCATGGTCGTCTTCGTCGTGTACTCGTTCGCGCCGCTGTTCTACCTGCTCGTGAACAGCACGAAGACGCAGGCGTCGCTGCTCTCCACGTTCGGTCTGTGGTTCGGCGGGGACTTCAACCTCTGGCAGAACATCGTCGACACGCTGACGTACAACGACGGCATCTTCCTGCAGTGGTTCGGCAACACGCTGCTCTACGTCGTCGTCGGTGCCGGCGGGGCCACCCTGCTCGCCACCGTCGCGGGCTACGGCATGGCGAAGTTCCAGTTCCCCGGTCGCCGCGCGGTCTTCGCCGTCGTCCTCGGCGCCATCGCGGTCCCCGGCACGGCCCTGGCGGTCCCGACCTTCCTGCTCTTCTCGCAGGTCGGCCTGACCAACACCCCGTGGGCGATCATCCTGCCCTCGCTGATCAGCCCGTTCGGCATGTACCTGATCTGGACGTACGCGGTCGACGCGATCCCGGCAGAACTGCTCGAGGCCGCCCGCATGGACGGCGCCGGTGAGTTCCGGATCTTCTTCACCATCGCGCTCCGCCTGCTCGCGCCCGGTGTCGTCACCGTCCTGCTGTTCGCGGTCGTCGCCACCTGGAACAACTACTTCCTGCCGCTCATCATGCTGAGCGACCCGAAGTGGTACCCGCTGACGGTCGGCCTGAACCAGTGGAACGCGCAGGCCACCGGGTCCGGCGCGCAGCCGATCTACAACCTCGTCGTCACGGGATCGCTCCTCACGATCATCCCGATCGTGGTCGCGTTCCTCTTCCTCCAGCGCTTCTGGCAGTCCGGCCTCGCGGCCGGGTCGGTCAAGGCCTGACCCCTCGGACACCAGGCTCGTGGCGACCCCGCCACGCGCCGGCCGGTCCGGCACACAGCAGCACCACCCCCTCCACGAAGAAGTGAAAGGCACTCCCATGAACAAGCGTCTCCGGCGCGGGCTCAGCGCCCTCGCCATCGGCGTCACCGCCGCGATCGCCCTCGCCGCGTGCGCCTCCGGCGGCTCCGGCTCCGGCGGTTCGGCCGACGACATCGACAAGGCCCTGAAGGACGGCGGCACGCTGACCTACTGGTCGTGGACCCCGTCGGCCAAGGCCCAGGTCGCGGCGTTCGAGAAGCAGTACCCCAAGGTGAAGGTCAAGCTCGTCAACGCGGGCACCGGCGCCGACCAGTACACGAAGCTGCAGAACACGATCAAGGCCGGCTCGGGCGCCCCCGACGTCGCCCAGGTCGAGTACTACGCCCTGCCGCAGTTCGCGCTGTCCGAGTCGCTGCTCGACCTGTCGAGCTACGGCTTCGACTCGCTCGAGAAGGACTTCGCGAAGAGCACCTGGAGTTCGGTGTCGATCGACGGCAAGGTCTACGGCCTGCCGCAGGACTCCGGCCCCATGGCGCTGTTCTACAACGAGAAGGTCTTCGACAAGCACGACATCGCCGTGCCGAAGACGTGGGACGAGTACGTCGCCGCTGCCAAGAAGCTGCACGAGGCCGACCCGAAGGCCTACATCGCGGCGGACTCCGGCGACGCCGGCTTCACCACCAGCATGATCGCCCAGGCCGGCGGCACCCCCTTCGCCACCGACGGTGACAAGGTGACCATCAACCTGCAGGACGAGGGCACCAAGAAGTGGACGAGCACCTGGAACGAGCTCGTCGAGCAGGGCCTGCTGTCGAAGACGGTGGGCTGGACCGATGACTGGTACAAGCAGCTCGGCAACGGTGAGATCGCCACGCTGATCACCGGCGCCTGGATGCCCGGCAACCTGGAGTCCGGCGTCGCCCAGGCCTCGGGTGACTGGCGCGTCGCCCCGATGCCGACCTACGACGGCGGCACCGCCCAGACCGCGAACAACGGCGGCAGCGCCCAGGTCGTCATGAAGCAGTCGAAGAACCCGGCCCTCGCCGCGGGCTTCCTCAAATGGCTGAACTCGTCGAAGGAGTCCACGAAGGTCTTCATGGAGTCCGGCGGCTTCCCGTCGACCACCGCGGACCTCGAGTCGTCGGCGTTCCTCGACGAGAAGCCGGAGTACTTCGGCGGCCAGCAGATCAACAAGGTGCTCGTCGACGCGTCGAAGTCCTCGGACAACGACTTCACCTACCTGCCGTACCAGGTGTACGCGAACAGCGTCTACGCCGACACCGTCGGTCAGGCGTACGAGAACGGCACCTCGCTCGACGCCGGCCTCGAGGCCTGGCAGAAGGCCCTCGCCAAGTACGGCAAGGACCAGGGCTTCACGGTCTCGTCGAAGTAGTTCGAGGTATCCCCGCGGGGCCGTGCGGACACGTCCGCACGGCCCCGCTCCACGCCCGGCACGCCCGGCAACGAAAGAGTCACACCATGCGCTTCGCCATCGGCGACACCGACTTCCTGCTCGACGGCGAGCCGCACCGGGTCCTGTCCGGCGCGATCCACTACTTCCGCGTGCACCCCGACCTGTGGGCCGACCGGATCCGCAAGGCGAAGCTGATGGGCCTCAACACCATCGAGACCTACGTCGCCTGGAACGCACACGCGCCGTCGCCCGGGGTGTTCGACCTGTCGGGTGGCCTGGACCTCGGTCGCTTCCTCGACCTCGTGGCCGCCGAGGGCATGCACGCCATCGTCCGCCCCGGCCCCTACATCTGCGCCGAGTGGACGAACGGCGGACTGCCGTACTGGTTGTTCGCGGACGGCACCGTGGGCGTCCGGCGCAACGAGCCCGGGTTCCTCGCAGCGGTCGAGACGTACCTGCAGCACCTGGCCCCCGTGCTGGTCCCGCGGCAGATCGACCAGGGCGGGCCCATCGTCCTGGTGCAGGTCGAGAACGAGTACGGCGCCTACGGCTCCGACCCCGAGTACCTGCGCGCACTCGAGCAGATGCACCGCGACATCGGGCTGACCGTCGCCTTCACGAGCGTCGACCAGCCGATGGGCACCATGCTCGAGGACGGCTCCCTGCCCTCGCTGCACAAGACCGGTTCGTTCGGCTCACGCTCCGCCGCCCGGCTCGAGCGCCTGCGGCAGGCCCAGCCCACCGGGCCCCTGATGTGCTCGGAGTTCTGGGATGGCTGGTTCGACAGCTGGGGCGAGCACCACCACACCACGCCGGCGTCCGCCAGTGCCGAGGACCTCGACGTCCTGCTCGCCGCCGGCGGCTCGGTGAACATCTACATGTTCCACGGCGGCACGAACTTCGGCTTCACGAACGGCGCGAACGACAAGGGCGTCTACCGCCCGATCGCGACGTCGTACGACTACGACGCCCCGCTCGACGAGGCCGGCCGGCCGACCGAGAAGTTCCACGCGTTCCGCTCGGTGATCGCGCGGTACGCGCCCGTCCCGCCGCTGCCCGCGACGATGGAGCCGGGTGGATCGGGTCGACTCGCGTCCGATGCGGCGGACGGAGTCGGTCTGGAGGCCCGGGTCACCCCCGCCACGGACCTCGCCGTCCGCCTGGACCGCGTGGCGTCGCTCCGCTCCCTGCTGCCCGCCCTCACGGCGTGGTCCGCGCACGACGAGCCGCCGACCTTCGACTCCCTCGGGGCCGCGAGCGGCTTCGTCGCGTACCGCGCCGAGGTCGACCTGCCCGCCGGAGGGGTGCTGACCGTCGGCACCGAGGTGCGCGACCGAGCGATCGTGTCGGCCGACGGTGTCGTCGTCGGGGTCCTGGAGCGTGAGCACCACGACCGCGCGATCGCCCTGCCGCCGGTGACCGGCACGCTCGAACTCCTCGTCGAGGACCAGGGCCGCGTCGACTACGGCGTCCGCATCGGCGAGCCGAAGGGCCTGATCGGCGGCGTCTCGATCGACGGCGCACGGGTGGCCCGGTGGACGGCATCGCCGCTCGCCCTCGATCCGATCGCCCCCGCTGCGATGACCGCGCTGTCCGAGGTCGCTCCGACCGGTGGCGAGGTGCTCGCCGGACCGACGTTCGCGGCTGGCTCGTTCGACCTCGACACCGTGGACGATCGGTACCTGTCGCTCGACGGGTTCCGGAAGGGTGTCGCCTGGGTCAACGGGTTCTGCCTCGGTCGGTACTGGTCGCGAGGCCCGCAGCAGACCCTGGCGATCCCGGGGCCGGTGCTCCGCCACGGTCGCAACGAGCTCGTCGTGCTCGAACTGCACGCCGCCGCTTCCCGCACAGCGTGCCTGCTCGTCGAGCCCGACCTGGGCCACACCGAGGCTTAGTCGCGCGCCTGGTCGAACCGGGCGTACCTGGTCGAATCGGGCGTACCCGGTCGGAAGTTTCGACCAGGTACGCCCGATTCTGCTTTCCATCGCGGGCGTTATGGGAGGTTTCGGACCTCGCGAGTCGCTACCCACGCTCGAACCTCGAGCAGTGCCTCGTGTCGCCACCGCCAGAGCGGAGCGAACTTCGTGCCGTCGTCCTCCCGTGCCCTGGTCAGCAGCCAGATCTGCCGTCGGTGTTCGGCCCCGTGATCGTCGCGCCACTCGACGAACGCGTCGTCGAGCACCATCGTGATCTCTGCGCGTGGAGCAGTCCACGACACGAAGAAGCCCGAGTACCGGAGCGTGTCGTCGGACAGGTGCACGGCGACGTGTCGGGTCCTGGCCGTGGCCCAGATCCCACCGGCGATGAAGGCAGCACCGAGGATGAAGACGAACACCCTCGCCGATGCTCCGGGTACGAAGGCCACGCTCGCGAGTGTGACTCCGGTCCCGATGATCACCGGGCCGGAGACGACGACGGTCAGGACGTGGTCCAGGCGAGGCGGACGGATCGTGGTCACGGCAGGGCGTCCAGGTCGGCGAGGGCGCGCTCGGCGTCGGCGATCCGGTCGGCCTCGGGGCGGGACCACCACTCGGGGCCGCGTTCGCCCAGCCCGTGCTTCGCCAAGCCGTTCCGGTGCCGTGCCGCCGCCAGGGCCTCGTCGTTGCCCGCGCGCTTCGCGGTCTTCACCGCGTTCCGCCCGCGCCCCAGGTGGGAGCGGAGTGCGGCGGCGAGTTCCTCGGGCAGGGCGGGGTCGGTGCGGCGCCAGCGTCGGCCGTCCACGACGAAGAAGTGGTCGTCGGGTTCGGCGGTCATGGTCCGAGTCTGCACCGTCGGTGGTGCCGGGTAGACAGGAGCCGATGAGCCACGAACGCGTCCGCCCGATGCTCGACGTCCGACGCATCTACGCCGAGCCGGCCGCCCTCGAACTGCAGCGCGGGCAGGAGATCGTCGGGCGTTGGCCGGACGCCGAGATCGTCCCGGTCGAGTCGCACTGGAACATCCCCGAGGTGCACGGCGACGAACGGAACGTCCAGCGCTGGGTGCGGATCAAGACCGAGGCGCTCGTGCTCGGCGTGAAGAAGTCGCTGGTGACGCGGCCGAACGGTCGCTCGGCCGACTTCATCGCACCGTCCACCGCGAACGGCTGCGCGATGGCGTGCGCGTACTGCTACGTGCCGCGGCGCAAGGGCTACAGCAACCCGGTGACCGTGTTCGCGAACATCGACCAGATCACGAAGCACGTGGCGCGGAACATCGCCAAGCAGGGACCGAAGACCGAACCGAACCAGTGCGACCCGGAAGCCTGGGTCTACGACATCGGCGAGAACAGCGACTGCTCGGTCGACGCGATGATCAGCGACAACGTCCGTGACCTCTGCGACCTGTTCCGGATGACCCCAACGGCCAAGGCGTCGTTCGCGACCAAGTACGTCAACCGTGACCTGCTCGACTGGGACCCGATGGGCCGGACCCGGATCCGCTTCTCACTGATGCCGCACGAGACCGCGAAGGTCACCGACATCCGCACGAGCCCGATCGCCGAGCGGATCGCCGCGGTGAACGACTTCGTCGACGCCGGGTACGAGGTCCACCTGAACTTCTCGCCGGTCATCCTCACGCCGACGTGGGAGTCGGACTGGGCCGAGCTGCTCCGGCAGGTCGACGACGTGCTGTCCCCGGCCGCCAAGGCGCAGCTCGCGGCCGAGGTGATCTTCCTGACCCACAACCAGCCCCTGCACGAGGTCAACCTCGGGTGGCACCCCAGGGCCGAGGACCTGCTGTGGCGTCCGGACCTGCAGGAGCAGAAGGTGTCCCAGAACGGTGCCGTGAACGTGCGCTACCGGTCCGGCATGAAGGGGCAGCTCGTCGAGCGCTTCCGCGAACTCGTGGCCGAGCACCTGCCGTCGTGCCGGATCCGGTACGCCTTCTGATCGGCGACCTCCCCGATCAGGGGATGAGCCGGTCCGTCCGGTACCGGTCGAACAGGTCCGCGAAGGCCTGCTCGGTCCGGCGGAACGCCGTGAACCCGGCGTCGCGGCTCTTCCCCATGTCGGTGACGACCTCCATCGCTCGACCGAGGTCGGCGTCGGTGTGCCACCACGAGGCGAGCCGGATGATGTCGGCCTCGGCGAGACCGTGGCGCTCGGCGATACCGGCCCACTCGGACTCGTACGGCGCCATCTGCTCCTGGAGCGGTCGCGGAGCGTCCTCGTAGCCCACCACGCGCGTGGGATCGACACCGAGGTGCGCGGCCAGGCGCGGCCACATCCAGCGCCACCGGAAGACGTCGCCGTTGACGATGTTGAACGGCTCGTCCGCACCCTCGGGCGACGTCGAGGCCCACACCATGTGCTCGGCGAGGATCCCGGCGTCGGTCATGTCGGTCAGGCCGTTCCACTGCGCCTCACTGCCCGGGAACACGAAGTCCAGGTCGAGTTCCTTCGCCAGCGTGGCCTGCACGGCGAGCGTGAGGCCCATGTTCATGGCGTTGCCGACCGCGTGCCCGATCACGGTGTGCGAGCGGTGCACGGACCAGGTGAACCCCTGGCGCTCGGCGGCGGCGAAGAGTTCGTCCTCTTGCGCGTAGTAGAAGTTCGGGGTGTCGAGGCGCGGCTCCTCCTCGTGGAAGGGGGTGTCGGGCATCTCGCCGGCGGCGTACGCCTCGAACGGGCCGAGGTAGTGCTTCAGGCCGGTGACGAGGGCGACGTGCTCGAGCGGAGCGTGCGACAGCGCCGCGAGCAGGTCGCGGACCATGCCGCCGTTCACGCGGATGTTCTCCGCCTCGGTGTCCTGCCGCTGCCAGGCGGTGAAGAAGACGTGGGTCGGGTGCTCGTCGGCGAGTGCGGCCGCCAGGCTGACGGGAGCACGCAGGTCGGCCGCGACGGTGCGGACGCCCTGTTCGGCGAGCGGCCGGCGGGAGAGTGCCGTCACGTCCCAGCCGAGGTCGAGCAGGTGGCGTACCAGGGCGGAACCGGTGATGCCACTGGCTCCGACGACCAGGGCTTCGCGGCGGGCAGGAGTCTGTTCGGTCGATCCGGTTGCAGTCATCCCTCGATGCAACCCACAGTGGACGACACGTGTTCCCTCACTGCGTCCCGGTTCCAGTCCAGTGTGCACAATAACGCACCACTTGTACCGTTGAGCGGTACACTCCTTGCGGAGGACTCGACATGCAACTCGTGCAACCACTCGCCACGCTGCTGGGAGCCACACAGGCCGACGCGCTCCGCGTCCTCGCCCGGACCGATTCCGGCATGACCGGACGACAGGTTGCACGGGTCGCGGGCGCTCCGCAGCACACCGGCATCAAACGAGCGCTCGACAAGCTCGAGGCAGCAGGGCTCGTGCAGGTCGAGCGCGGTCTGCAGCACTCGGCCTACCGGGTCAACCGGGAACACCTGCTCTGGCCGGCGGTGGAACTCGGACTCGAAGCCGGCGACGAACTCGAACGTCGCATCGGCGCGTACGTCGAGTCGGCGCGGGCCGGGGTCCTCTCGGTCTCGATCTTCGGTTCAGTGGCCCGGGGCACCGCGACGCCGACGTCCGACCTGGACCTCCTCGTCGTCTTCGAGCAGACCGTCGACATCGACGTCGTCGTCCGCCTCGGTGACCTCGTCCGGCGGTGGACCGGCAACGAGTGCCAGGTCTTCGACGTGACCCGCGCTGATCTCCGTCGGTTCGTGGCCGAGGGAGACCCGCTCGTCGGGTCGTGGCGAGAAGAAGCCCGAACAGTCTTCGGCGAGGAGATCAGGACGTACATCTGATGGGTGCCTGCGTGCGCGCCGTCGACAGGGCCGCAGTCGCGATGCGCCGAGACGAAGCGGAGTCCTACCTCGAGGTCGCGCTCCTCTACGTCGAGTCGGCGAGTCACGCGGATTGGAAGGCCGCCGGCGCGAACGCTGTGCTCGGCGGGATCGCGGCGTCGGACGCGATCTGCGGTGCGATCCTCGGCTACCACCACCTCGGCGACGACCACGCCGCCGCTCGACGCCTGCTCGACGCGGCCTGCGCACCGGACACGCGACCCGGCCTGCACTTCAAGCGCCTGACCGATGAGAAGACGAACTTCCAGTACTCGACGTCGCGTGTGACGCAGGAGAAGACACGGGCGCTGGTGACCGCACTCGAACGGCTCATCCGTACGGTCCACGAGCGCACCTGAAACGGGCACGCCGCGCCCCTGATCACCGCGGACGGCGGATGCGGATCGGACCCTTGGCGGTCGACGGGTCGACGACGGACCCGCCCTGGGTGATCTCGACCTCGCCGCGCGCGACCATGCGTCGGGCGGCTCGACGTGCCGGCTCCATCAGCGGTCGCCAGTCGTCCGGGTCCAGCGAGCGGGCGACCTCGGACGGGCAGATGCTCGAGGTCCGTGCCCGCGCCGCGAGCAGTTCGTCGATGCGCTGCTCCAGAGCCCGGTCGACGTCGTCGAGACCGTGTCGACGGCAGGCTCCGGAACACCACTTCGCCTCCGGCGCCGCCGACGACGGCATCCGTCGCCCGCACGAGGCACAGGTGCGGTCGGCGTGTGCCGACTCCGACGCCGACGCATCGGCTTCCGTCCTGATCGCCCGTCCCATGGCCCCCATCATCGTCCCGCCGAGCACGTCGGTACACAGCGACCACGCACACGGTCCAGGTGCGCCTGGCAGCATCGGAGCGGTGAACCCCGACACCGTCCCTGCCCGTCCGTCCGAACCGGCCTGGGTCCAGCACGTGATGTGGTGGCACGTCTACCCGCTCGGCTTCGTCGGCGCCGAGGTCCGTCCGACGTCACCGGTGGGGGAGCGTCCGCTCGGACACCGTCTCGACCGCCTGACCGAGTGGCTCGACCACGTCGTCGACCTCGGTCTGAACGGTCTGTTGCTCGGACCGGTGTTCGCGAGCTCGACCCACGGGTACGACACGGTCGACCACTTCCGCATCGACCCGCGCCTGGGCGACGACGCCGACTTCGACGCCCTGGTGACGGCGGCGCACGAGCGGGGCGTGCGGGTGCTGCTGGACGGGGTGTTCAACCACGTCGGCCGGGAGCACCCGGCCTTCCGCGCGTTGTCGGAGCAGGGCCCGGAGGCGCCGACCGCCGACCTGTTCGCCATCGACTGGTCCGGGTGGCAGCCGGGGCAGCCCGTGCCCGTCGGGCTGTTCGAAGGCCACGACATCCTCGTCGCGCTCGACCACGACAGCCGCGCCACCGAGGACCTCGTGGTGCAGGTCATGACGCACTGGCTGGACCGCGGGGTGGACGGTTGGCGACTCGACGCGGCGTACGCGGTGCCGCCGGCGTTCTGGGCGCGGGTGCTGCCGCGGGTGCGGGAGCGGTTCTCGGACGCCTGGTTCAGCGGCGAGGTGATCCACGGTGACGCGGCGGTGATCGCCCGCGATTCGACGATGGACTCGCTGACCCAGTACGAGCTGTGGCAGGGGATCTGGCACGGCATCGCGGACCGCAACGGCCACGAGCTCGCGCACGCGATCGAGCGGCACGACGCCCTGCTGCCCACCTTCGCCCCGACGACGTTCGTCGGCAACCACGACGTCACCCGGATCGCGAGCGCGGTGGGGGACCGGTTCGCCGGGCACGCCGCCGCGGTGCTGTTCACGGTGGCGGGGACCCCGGTGGTCTACGCGGGCGACGAGTACGGCTGGGCCGGGGTGAAGGAGGAACGCGAGGGCGGCGACGACGCGGTCCGCCCGGAGTTCCCGGCCGAGGTGCCGGAGCCGACGGACCTGACCCACGCGTACGAGGCGCTCATCGCCCTGCGTCGCCGGAACCCGTGGCTGCACCGCGCGCACACCGACGTCGTGCACCTGACCAACACCGCCGTGGTGCTGCGGACCGCGACGGCGGACGCCGCCGTGGTGACCGCCCTGAACCTGTCGGACGATCCCGTCGAGGTGCCCGTGGCCGACGCGACGCAGGTCGAGGCGGGCGGTGCCGATCTCGGGGACGGGACCCTGCGCCTCCCGGCCGGGGGTTGGGCCGTCCTGTCGCGATCGTGAGCAGAAACGGTCGGGTCCCCATCGAGGACCCGACCGTTCCTGCTCACGAAGCGAACGCGCGAACGCGCGAACGCACGACCGCTACTTGCGCGCGGATGCCGCCCGGCGCTTGTTGAACACGTCGAACGCGACGGCGGCGAGCAGCACCAGACCCTTGATCAGGGATTGGAACTCGGTGCCGACACCGAGGATCGACATGCCGTTGTTCAGCAGGCCGATGATCAGACCACCGACGATGGCACCCGGCACGGTGCCGATGCCGCCGGTGACGGCAGCACCACCGATGAAGACGGCGGCGATGGCGTCGAGCTCGAAGCCGTTGCCAGCGCCCGGCGCCGCCAGGTTGAGCTGGCCGGTGAAGACCACGCCCGCCAGGGCCGAGATGACACCCATGTTGACGAAGAGCAGGAACGTGACGCGCTTCGTCTTCACACCCGACAGCTGCGCGGCCAGGGCGTTGCCACCGATCGCGTAGATGTGGCGGCCGAACACCGCGCTCCGCATGACGACCGAGTAGATCACCACGAGGGCACCGAGCACGACGAGCACGATCGGAGTGCCGTTGTAGCTGGCGAGCAGGAGTGCCACGTAGATCACGAGCACGGCGCCGAAGGCCGTCTTCACGATGAACCAGGCGAACGGCTCGCTCTCGAGCTGGTACTTGCGACGCGTGATGCGACCGCGGAACGCCGCGATCACCATGACGGCCGCGGCGGCGAAGCCGAGGATCATCGTGAGCGGCTCGTACCCGGTGGTGCCGAAGGACGGCAGGAAGCCGGAGCCGAGCGAGCGGAAGCCGGCGGGGAACGGCGAGATCTGCTGGTTCTGCAGGACGATCTGCGCCGCGCCGCGGAACGCGAGCATGCCCGCCAGCGTCACGATGAACGCCGGGATCCCGAAGTACGCGATCCAGAAGCCCTGCCAGGCGCCGACGAGCGCACCGACCACCAGGCAGAGCACGACCGCGATCGGCCACGGGATGTTCCACTGCGTGATCATCACGCCGGCCATGGCACCGGTGAAGGCGACCACCGAGCCGACCGACAGGTCGATGTGGCCGGCGATGATGACCATGACCATGCCGATGGCCAGGATGAGGATGTAGCTGTTCTGGACGATCAGGTTCGAGACGTTGATCGGGGCCAGCGTGATGCCGTTCGTGGTCACCTGGAAGAAGATGACGATGACGATCAGCGCGATGAACAGGCCGATCTGTCGGAGCTGCCCGGTGAGGTAGCCGACGGCGGACTTAAGCGCGTTCATTGACAGGGGTCTCCCGTTCCTGGGTCATGTACTGCATGAGGACCTCGGGCGTCGCCTCGGCGCGCGGGACGTCGGCCGTGATGGTGCCCTCGGAGAGGGTGTAGATGCGGTCGCAGATGCCGAGCAGTTCGGGGAGCTCGGAGGAGATCACGATGACCGCCTTCCCCTGGTCGGCGAGCTGGTTGATGATCGTGTAGATCTCGTACTTCGCGCCGACGTCGATGCCGCGGGTCGGCTCGTCGAGGATGAGCACGTCGGGGTCGGCGTACATCCACTTCGACAGGACGACCTTCTGCTGGTTCCCGCCGGAGAGCTTCCCCGTCACGACGTCGACGTTCGGCGCCTTGATGTTGAGGCTCTTGAGGAACTGGCTCGCCACCGTGGTCTCCTCGGAGGAGTTCACGAAGCCCCAGTTCGCGAGCTTGCCGAGCGCCGACCCGGAGATGTTCCGCTTGATGTCGTCGATCAGGTTCAGGCCGTAGCGCTTGCGGTCCTCGGTGACGTAGGCGATGCCGTTGTCGATCGCCTGCGAGACGGTGTGCGTCTTGATCGGGGTGCCGCGCTTGTAGACGGTGCCGCTGATGCCGGTGCCGTAGGACTGGCCGAAGACGCTCATCGCGAGTTCCGTGCGGCCGGCGCCCATGAGCCCGGCGATGCCGACGACCTCGCCGGCGCGGACGTTGAGGTTGGCCTGGTGGATGATCTCGCGCGACGAGTCGAGCTGGTGGTGGACGGTCCAGTCCTCGATCCGCAGCAGTTCCTCGCCGATGACGGGGTTCTCGCGCTCGGGGTACCGGTTCGACAGGTCACGGCCGACCATCCCGCGGATGATCCGGTCCTCGGACACGTCGTCGGCCCGCATGTCGAGCGTCTCGATGGTCTTGCCGTCGCGGATGATCGTGACCTTGTCCGCGATCGCCTTGATCTCGTTGAGCTTGTGGCTGATGATGATGGCCGTCATGCCCTCGGCCTGCAGCGAGCGGATGAGCTCGAGCAGGTGCGCGGAGTCGTCGTCGTTCAGCGCGGCGGTGGGCTCGTCGAGGATGAGGAGCTTCACCTCCTTCGAGAGCGCCTTCGCGATCTCGACGAGCTGCTGCTTGCCGACACCGAGGTCGACGACCTTGGTGACGGGGTTGTCCTTCAGCCCGACCCGCTTGAGCAGTTCGGCGGCCGTCAGGTTCGTCTTGTTCCAGTCGATGAAGCCGCCCTTGGACTGCTCGTTGCCGAGGAAGATGTTCTCGGCGATCGACAGGAAGGGGCTGAGCGCCAGCTCCTGGTGGATGATCACGACGCCCGCAGCCTCGGAGTCGTTGATGTTCGCGAACCGCACGGGTTCGCCGTCGAGCAGGATCTCGCCGTCGAAGGAGCCGGCCGGGTAGACACCCGACAGCACCTTCATGAGCGTCGACTTGCCCGCGCCGTTCTCGCCGCAGATCGCGTGGACCTGGCCGCGCTCGACCTCGATCGAGACGCCCTGCAGGGCCTTGACGCCGGGGAACGTCTTGGTGATGTCCCGCATCTCGAGGATGGTGTCCGCCATGTGGACGCCTTTCCGTCGTGCGCGCGTGCGCGCGCTGGTGGAGACGGACTGGAGGCGCGGTGCGCAGCTGGCACCGCGCCTCCGGTCCGTGAGATGGGCCTGACTACTTCAGGTCGGCTTCGGTGTAGTACCCCGAGTCCACGAGGACTTCCTTGTAGTTGTCCTTCGTGACGACCGTCGGCTGGAACAGGAAGGTCGGGACGACCTTGACCTTGTTGTCGTAGCTCTTCGTGTCGTTGACCTCGGGCTTCTTGCCGGTGAGCAGGTCCTCGGCCATGGTGACCGACTGCTTGGCGAGCTTGCGCGTGTCCTTGTAGATCGTCGAGTACTGCTGGCCGGCGATGATCGACTTGACCGAGGCGGCCTCGGCGTCCTGGCCCGTGACGGTCGGGAGCGGACGGTCGCTCGTGCCGTACCCGGCGCCCTGGAGCGCCGAGATGATGCCGATCGAGATGCCGTCGTACGGGGAGAGCACGCCGTCGAGCGTGGTGCCGCCCGAGTAGGACTTGGCGACCAGGTTCTGCATGCGGGCCTTGGCCGTGGCCGGGTCCCACTGCTGCGTCGCGGCCTGGGACAGCTCGTCCTGGCCGGACTGGATCTTCAGCGTGCCGTCCTCGAGGTACGGCTTGAGCGTCTTCATGGCGCCGTTGAAGAAGAAGCCCGCGTTGTTGTCGTCGAGCGAGCCGGCGAAGACCTCGATGTTGAAGGGGCCCTTCTCGCCGGTCTTCTTGCCGTCCGCGTCGAGCACACCCAGGCCGGTGAGCAGGCTGTTCGCCTGGTCGACGCCGACCTTCTCGTTGTCGAAGGACACGTAGTAGTCGACGTTCTCGTTGCCCGTGAGCAGACGGTCGTACGAGATCACCTTGATGCCGGCCTTGGCGGCGGCGTCGAGCTGGTCGGAGAGCGCGCCACCGTCGATCGACGCGATGATCAGGACCTTCGCGCCCTTGGTGATCATGTTGCTGACCTGCTGGGCCTGCTGCTGGACCTTGTTGTCGCCGTACTCGAGGTCGACCTTGTAACCGGCCTTCTCGAGGTCGCTCTTGACGGCGTTGCCGTCCTTGATCCACCGCTCGGAGACCTTGGTGGGCATGGCGACGCCGACGAGGGCGCCCTTGTTGTCGCCGCTGCCGCCACCATCGGTGGACGCACGGCCGCCGGCCGAGCAAGCGGCCAGCGAGATCGCGATGCCGACGGCTGCGACGCCCGCGATGATCCTGCGCTTCATCATCGAAGTACCTCTGTTCCTTCGCGTCGTCCTCGACGCGGTCGGGTGCCGGGGCTGCTGTGCCCCGCGGGATGCGCTCGTGTGAGCGCTCACATCTTGTGGGTTCCGTGACGGGGTGTCAACTCAACACCGCCGTTTCGTGATCTTGCCGCGGCGGCCGGACCGAGCGGTACGGTTGGCCACGTGAGCACCACGACCGCCCCCGAGGGCAGGGGCGGCAAACGCCGGAAGGCCCCGACGATCTTCGACGTCGCCGAACGCGCCGGCGTGTCCCACCAGACCGTCTCCCGCGTGATCAACGGCGACCCGACCGTCCGCGAGCAGTACCGGACGCAGGTCACCGACGCCGTCACCGAGCTCGGGTACCGGCCCCGTGCCGCCGCCCGGGCGCTCGCCGGTGGGCGGAGCAAGGCGCTCGGCATCATCACCGCCGGCGACGCGCTGTACGGCCCGTCGAGCACCTCGATCGGCTTCGAACGGGCCGCGCGCTCCGCCGGCTACCACGTGCTGCTGTCGACCCTGCCGGAAGAGCCGCGGCCGTCCGACCTGTCCGGGGCGCTCACCACGCTGCTCGCGCAGGACGTCGCCGCGATCGTGCTGGTCGCCGCGGACAACCGGGTGCTCGACGCCCTCGCGTCGCTCACCGTGCCGGTCACGGTGCCCGTCGTGGTGTCGAACGCCGTGCAGCGCGACGCCGTCCGGACCCCGGTCGCGCCGAGCGTCGCCGCCGTCGCCATCGACCAGGCGGCGGGCACCTCGCTCGTCATGCAGCACCTGTTCGACCGCGGACACCGCCGGATCGTGCACATCGCCGGGCCGCACGTGTCGCAGGAGTCCGAGGTGCGCCGCGCCACCTACGTGCGGATCATGCAGGACGCCGGGCTCGAACCGGTCGTGCTCGAGGGCGACTGGACCCCGGCGAGCGGCTTCGCGGCCGCACGGCACATCGACGTGGGGACGGTCGACGCCGTCTTCGCGGGCAACGACCAGATGGCGCTCGGCGTGCTGCACGCCTTCGCCGACGAGGGGCTGCGGGTGCCCGACGACATCGCGGTCGTGGGCTTCGACGACGTCCCCGAGGCCGCGCACTTCACGCCGCCGCTGACCACCGTGCGGCAGGACTTCCGGGCGATGGGGGAGCGGGTGCTCGACACCGTGCGGGCCCTGGTCGAGGGGGATCCCCGCGACGAGACGCTGCTCGCGCCCGAGCTGGTGGTGCGGCGCAGCACGTAGCGACCCCTCGCGCCACACCGGCGGCGCCCCTCGCACCGTGCGAGGGGCGCCGCCGGCGAGCTGACCCGACCGTCAGCCCTTCAACGCCCCGGACGACAGCCCGGCGACGTAGAACCGTTGCAACCCGACGTACAGCGCGATGCACGGGATCATCGCCACCACCGACCCGGCGACGAGGTTGCCGTACGACACCTGCCCGTACGCCCCGGTCTGCAGGTTGAGCAGCGCGACCGGCAGCGTGTACAGCGAGTCCTTCGTCAGGAACGTCAGGGCTCCGAGGAACTCCGTCCACGACGCCAGGAACGCATAGAGCGCCGCGGTCGCCGCCCCCGGCAGGAGCAGCGGGCGGAGCACCGACACCACGACCCGGAAGCGCGAGGCCCCGTCGACGAAGGCCGAGTCCTCGAGCTCGGTGGGGATCGACTCGAACGCGTTCCGCATCACGAACACCCCGAACGGCAGGTTCACGGTCGTGTAGAACAGCACGAGCCCGAGCAGCGAGTTCGTCAGCCCCATCGCGTTCATCTCGAGGTACAGCGGCGTGAGGATGGCCTGGAACGGCACCATCATCGTCAGCAGCACCAGGCCGAACACGAGCCCGGCGCCCCGGAACCGGAAGCGGGCGAACCCGTAGCCGGCCATCGTCGCGATCACCGCGGTCAGCACCGCCGTGGCGATCGACACGATGAGCGAGTTCACGACGCCGGTGAGCAGGTGCGAGGACGAGGCGAACACGGCGGTGAAGTTCTGCCACCCGAGCTGGAAGAACGTCGCCGGGTCCGGGGCCTGCGTGATGACGGCCTCGGACTGGAACGCCCGCAGGATCGACCAGACGAGCGGGACGCCGAACACGAGGGCCGAACCGATGCCGGCGATCGCGTACAGGGTGCGCTTGACGGTGGTGTCGCGGGGGTGCTGGACGCTGCCCTGCTGGTGGCGCCGACGTCGGCCGTCACCCGTGGTGGTCAGGGCCCTGGTGGACAGGTCCGGCGCCGCGAGGGCCGCACGGGAGGTCGTGGTGCTCATGGCGTCAGTCCTTCTCTCGCAGTGCCCAGAACTGGAACACCGTCACGGCGGCGATCACCACGACGAGGGCGATCGACTGGGCGGTCGCGGCCCCGAGCTGCAGGTTCACGAACCCGCGGTTGTAGATCGCGTTCACGATCGTGGTGGTCTCGGTACCCGGCCCGCCCTGGGTCAGGATGTAGAACTGGTTGAAGGCGAGCAGCGAGCCGATCACCGAGATGATGACGCTCAGCGCGACGGTCGAGCGGATCATCGGGAACGTGATGAGGCGTTCGGTCTGCCACCAGGAGGCCCCCTCGAGCTGCGCCGACTCGTAGACCTCGTCGGGGACGCCCTGCATCGCCGACATGAGCAGCACCATGGTCAGCCCGGACACCGCCCAGACCACGAGCACGCAGATGAGCAGCGTCGCCAGCGGACCGTTCACGAGCCACGCGGTGCTGCCGTCGGTGATCCCGAGCCACCGGAGCACCATGTTGACGGCCCCGGAGTTCGGCTGCGCCTCGAGCACGAGCATGAACGAGAGCGTCGTCAGCCCGACCACGTACGGCAGGAAGAACACCGTCCGCAGCACCGTGCTGCCACGGCGGCGTGCGCGGACGAGCACGGCGAGGAAGTACCCGAGCGCCAGGATCGGCAGGGTCACGATCGCCGTGTACAGCAGCGTGTAGCCGATCGCGTGCACGAACGTCGGGTCCTGGAACAGCGTCAGGTAGTTCTGCAGCCCGATGAACCGGTACGGGCCGATCAGGGGCCAGTTCGTGAACGAGATGTAGAGCGCGAACACGAGCGGGACGAGCACGAAGACGGCGACGAACAGGATCGCCGGGGCGACGAGGACGGCGCCGGTGCGCGGCGGGTGGGTGAGCGAGTTGCGGGTCCGGACGGAGCCGCCACTCCCCGGGCCGCGGCCCACGGTGGGACGGTCCGCGCCGGTCCGGCCGGCGGGGCGCCGGGTGGAGATGGTCGACATGCGTGCACCTCTCTGTGCATCAACAAGAGCGAGACGAGCGAGACGAGCGAGACGAGCGAGACGAGCGGAGCAGGAGCAGGCTCAGGCCTGCACCTGGTCGAGGATCCGCTGGTAGTCGGACTGCGCCGTCCGCATGGCGGCAGCGCTCCCCGACCCGAACACGGCCTCGCGGAACATCGCGAAGTACGGCGACGACGGCTGGTTGTTGAGCAGGTTGTACGCCAGCGTCTGCGGTGCGTAGCCCTTGTCGATGGCGTCGAGCGGCCCGTACGCCAGCGGGAACCGCTTGCGGTACTCCGGGGTGGCGGCGTCGGACCGCGTCGGGAAGTACCCGCCGTCCGGCAGCGCCTGCTGCTGCTGGAGCCCGTTCGCGTACTGCATGAACGCCCACCCGCCGGACGGGTTCGCCGCCCCGTTCGGGATGCACATGTTGTCGCCGCCGTCGAAGAACGACCGCTGGCCGTCCCACGACGGGATGAGCACCGTCTGCATCTTCGCCCGCATCGCCTTCGTGGCCGCGGGCACGGTCGCCCCGTACGAGGTCGGGAAGATCCCCACCTTGCCGGCCCGGAAGTCGGCACCCCACGTGGTGCCGGCGTCGGAGTACGTCGCCTTCGACAGCACCCCGTCCTTCCACAGCTGCCGGTAGAACTCGAGCATCCGTTCGAGGGCCTCGTTGCCGGTGATGTTCGCCCGCTGGGATCCCACCTCGCCGGTCATCATGTCGACCCCGGTCGCCCAGACGTGCGGCTGCGTGACGAAGCCGATGATGCCCGCGGCGTTGCCGGAGATCGACCAGCCGTACACGTCGTCGTCGAGCTTCCGGATGGCCTTCGCCGCGTCGAGCAGCGTGGACAGGTCCTTCGTCGACTCCTCGACGTCGAGGCCCGCACGGTCGAACAGCTCGGTGTTCACGAACAGCTGCGAGTTGTCGGCCAGGTACGGCAGGCCGTAGTAGCGGTCGCGGTACTCGAGCAGGCGCAGGTGCCCCGGTGAGATCGCGTCGAAGTAGTCGAGGCCCTCGACCACGTCGGTCAGGTCGGCGAACGCCTCGCGGAAGATGAACAGCTGCGAGTTGATGTCGTCGATGTCCACGACGTCCGGCGGCTCACCCCCGCGGATCGCGGTCGCCAGCTTGGTCACGTACTGCGCGTCCGGCACCGGCGTCAGCTGGACCTGCAGTTCCGGGTTCGCCTTGTTGAACCCGGCGACGGCCGACGTCAGGCCGGCCTGGGTCGCCGACCGGCACCACACCTGCACGGTGCCGGTCGCGTTCTTCCCGAAGCTCGCGGGCTTCGCGACGACCTTCGGCAGGGTGCCGGAGCACCCGGCCAGGGCGAGGGCGGCCCCGCCGGCGACGCCGCCGACGAGGAACGCACGGCGGTCCACGCCGGTCACCGCGCCAGCGGGAGCCAGACGCGCATCGGCGCGGCTCCCCGGTTGGCCCACGCGTAGTACGGGATCGCGGTCGCGGTGACGTCCTGGAGGCCCGTGGTGGCGCCCTGCGGACCGGCCGCGTCGTCGACGTTGGTCGCGTCTCCGGCGTGATCCGCGCCTCTCCCCACGTGCTCGGCCGCCACGTCGCTCCGCAGGCTCCGCGACGCGTCGGAACCGGCACGCGTGGGCCCAGACCGGGTCGCGTCGAGACGCTGGTACGGCCAGGCCGGCTGCACGTGCTCGGCCGGGGCGTGCCCCGGGATCCGCAGCGTGACGACGCCGTCGAGCAGGTCGTCGCGGCGCTCCTCGGTGATCGGCGCGTCCGCGTCGACCGTCAGGTCGTCGACCGTGAAGCCCTGCTGGTCCGCCTGCTCGACCGCGTACACGAGCGGGCCGCGCTCGATCGCGACCTGCCCGCGGGCGGCGTCGATGCGGGCGTCGGCGACGTAGCGGTGCGGCGTCGTGTCGAAGACGAGCTCGACCGTGTCGCCCGCCGACCACTCGCGGTCGACGACGTGCAGCGTCCCTGCCGTGGGGCTCGCGGAGCCGTCCGGACCGGTGACGGTCGTGGTGTCCGACCAGGCCGGGATCCGCAGGCCCAGGGAGAGCGGGCCGTCCTCGGTGACCGTGACGCGGACGCGGCCGTCGTGCGGGTAGTCGGTCTCGACCCGCACCGGACCGAGGTCGGCGGTGGCGTACTGGTGGACCTGCAGCCCGTTGTCGGTCGCCGTGGCCAGGTAGCCGTCGAGGCTGGCGAAGGTGCGCATGATGTTCGGCGGGCAGCAGGCGCAGTCGAACCAGCCGCGTCGCCCGTGGGCAGGGGAGCGGTTCTCGTCCTGGTGGGCGTGGTCGCGCTGCTGCAGCGGGTTCACGTAGAAGTACTCGGTGCCGGCCAGGCTCACCCCGGCGAGGAACGCGTTGTAGAGCAGTCGCTCGATCGCATCGGCGTAGACAGGCTCGCCGGTCGCGAGCAGCAGGCGCCAGGCCCACTGCACCCCGCCGATGGCCGCGCAGGTCTCGGCGTAGCCGCGGTCGGTGGGCAGCTCGTACGGGTCGCCGAACGCCTCCCAGTCCCAGCGTGCGCCGAGGCCTCCGGTGATGAAGGCCTTCGTCGCCATCATGTCCGCGAACTGGCGCTCGCTCGCGGCGAGGAGCTCGGTGTCACCGGTCTCGATCGCGACGTCCACGGCACCCGCCGCCAGGTACACGGCGCGGACGGCGTGCCCCTCGACGGTCGTGGCCTGCCGGCTCGGCACCCGGTCGGAGAAGTACGTCGGCTCGCCGCCGGCGCGCTCGATGATGCCGTGTCCGCGGGCATCGACGAACCAGTGCGCCAGGTCGAGGTAGTCACGGTTGCCGGTCTCGCGGTACAGCTCGACCAGGCCCATCTCGACGACGGGGTGGCCGTCGACGTCGCGGGTCTTCGGCGTGCCGTCCGGTGCGGTGCCGTCGCCGAACGTGCGGACCAGGTGGTCGGCGTTCTTGATCGCGACGTCGAGCAGCCCGGTGTCGCCCGTCGCACGGTGCTGGGCCACGGCCGCCTGGTACAGGTGCCCGGCGCAGTACATCTCGTGGCTCCACTTGAGGTCCGTGTACCGCTCACCCTTCCCGCGCACCTGCTGCACGGAGTCCAGGTACCCGTCGTCGGCCTGTGCCCGGGCGTACAGGGCCGTGACCTCGCGCTGCAGGTCGAGCAGGTCCTCGGCGGGGGCGCGGCCGTACTCCCACGCCACGGCCTCGAGCCACTTCGTCACGTCGGAGTCCATGAAGATCGGGCCGACGGCCTCGCCCTCCTCGAGCCCGGCGGCGATGCGGAGGTTGCGGAAGTTGCCTGCCGTCTCCAGCTGCTGGTAGCCGCTGCGGACGGCGTCGCGGCCGTTGCGCTCCTGGCGGAGCGCCCAGAAGCCGCCGGTGATCCGGGCGTCGCCGGTCGGCAGCGGCCGGAGCGTGAGGTGCGCGTCGGCGGTCGGGAGGACCGGGGTCGCGGTGTGCGCGCCGCGATCGGTCGCGAGCGTGGTGGTCATGTCGCCTCCTTGCGATGTGACTGGAGCCGTCCGATTGGTTCGAGCCGGCCGGAAAACGGTTTCTGCCGTGGACGTTACGACACGGGGTGCACGCCGCGCAAGGGTGTCCCGGCGGTTTTGTGTAAGGTCATCGGCACGTCCTGATCGTCGGAAAGGTGGTTGCCGTGACGCTCGAACGCACCGGTCAGCCGATCCGGATCACCGACGTGGCGGCGCTCGCCGGGGTGTCGATCGGCACCGCGTCGAAGGCGCTGAACGGCACCGGGCAGCTGCGGGACGCCACCCGGCTGCGGGTGAAGGAAGCCGCCGAGAAGCTCGGGTTCGTCGGCGATGCCCGGGCCCGTGCGCTGTCGTCGGGGCGGACCTACACCGTCGGCATGATCACCACCGACTCGTTCGGCCGGTTCTCGATCCCGGTGCTGCTCGGCGCCGAGGACGCCCTGTCCGCCGGGCGGATGGCCGTCCTGCTGTGCGACACCCGCGACGACCACGTGCGCGAGGCCCACTACCTGCGCTCCCTGGCGGCCCGCGGCGTCGACGGCATCATCGTGACCGGCCGTTCCGCCGACGCCCGACCCCCGATCGACGTGTCGATCCCCGTCGTCTACGCCTTCACGCCCTCGACCGACGACGCCGACGTGTCGATCACCCTCGACGACGCCGCCGGGTCGGCACTCGTCGCCTCGCACGTGCGTTCGCTCGGGCGGCAGCGGGTCGCGATCGTGACGGGGCCGGCCCGACACCGGTCCGCGGCACGACGGGTTGCCGGTGCCTCGTCGGTCCTCGGGTCGCACCTGGTCACCGACCCGCTGTACGGCGAGTGGTCGGAGCGCTGGGGGCGGCAGGCGGTGGACGTGCTCGCTCGGGAGTCGCCCGACGTCGACGCGATCGTCTGTGGCAGCGACCAGATCGCCCGGGGAGTGTGCGACCGGCTGCGGGAGCTCGGGCGTTCGGTGCCCGGAGACGTCGCGGTGACCGGGTTCGACGACTGGGACGTGATGGCGCTCGCCTCGAGGCCGCCGCTGACCACCGTGGACCTGCGGCTCGAGGAGCTCGGACGCGTCGCGGGGCAGGCGCTCCTCGCCCTGATCGACGGCGGGACGGCGGCGTCGGCGGCCGTGACCCCGTCGCTCGTCATCCGCGAGAGCACCGTCGGCGCCTAGGGCGGTCACGACACCCCGTCCACCGTGGTCGAGCGGTCACGACTCGTCGCTCGGCGCACCTCCAGCCGACAGTTCGTGACCGCGCGATGGGGAGGCAACGGGGTGTCCTGACCGTCCCGGGCGCCGCGGTTCGGGGTGTCGCGGGTTCGGGGGTTCGGCGGGTGGTCAGGACTCGCGCGGGTGCGGGG
>NZ_QKSE01000029.1:0-25498 GCF_003234595.1 Curtobacterium sp. MCPF17_051
GGCAGGGGCTGGCGCGGGAGCAGGTGCCGGGGCGGGTGCCGGCTTGCTCGGCGTGCTGGGGGTGCTCGGCTTGCTCGGGGTGCTCGGCTTCGCGGGGGTGCCGGGGTTCGACGGGGTGCTCGGCTTGGACGGCGTGCTCGGGACGGCCGGGGTGGAGGTCCCGCCGCCGGTGCTTCCGGTGCCGCCGGTGCTGCCGGTGCTGCCGGTGTTGCCGGTGTTGCCCCCGCTCGTGCCCCCGCCGGTGGCGTTCCCGGTGCCGGCGTCGCCCGTCTGCTTGGCGATGGCGGCCGCGGCGGCCTTCGCCTGCTGCGCGCTCCAGTACGCGGTCTCGGTCGCGACGCTCGTACCCTTCAGGTACGCGAGCTGGCGCAGCACCTCGGCCTGCTGGTCCTGTTCCCTCTGCACCCGGGCCTGGGCGCCTGCGGCCACGTCGTTGGCCGTCGCGAAGGTGGTCTTCGTCGCCTCGGTCGCCTTGCTCAGGGCCTTCTCGGCAGCGGACTGCTGGGCCGCCAGGGACTCGACGGTCTTCTGGTCGGCGCGTGCCTCGGCCAGGACGGTCGCGGAGCGCTCGGACAGGTGCGACATCGTGCCGACGCGGTAGAGCAGGTCCTTCGAGTCCGACGAGTCCATGAGCATCGTCGTCGACAGGTCACCGCCGCCCGTGCGGGACAGCTCGACCACGAGCCCGGCGACCTGGCCGGCCGAGTCGTCCGCCCGGTCCTTCGCACGCTTCGACTGCGCGGACAGGTCGGCGAGGGTGTCCTCGGCCTCCTGCTGCTGCGACGCCGCCAGGGCGTACGCCTGCCCGGCCTGCTGCTCGGCGACACCGGCCTGGTCGGCGGCGTCCTGCAGCGTGCCGAGCCGGTCGCTCAGCTCGTCGACCGTCTGCTGGGCGTCGGCCGCGTCGGACTTGGCGGCCTTGACGTCGTCCCAGGACGGACCCGACGGCGCGGCCTGGGCCGGTCCGGCGATGACGACCGACAGGCCGATACCGAGCACGGCGATGGTCGCGATCCCGCAGGAGAACGAGCGAGCGGAGGTGGTCATGACGTGGAACGACTCGTTCTGGTGGCGCTGATGCTCATACCGAGATCCCCCGCGCTGCCATGAAGGGGACCGGGTCGACGGCAGCGCCGTTGATCCGGGTCTCGAAGTGGAGGTGGCACCCGGTCGACCAGCCGGTCGAGCCGATCTTGGCGATCTGCTGCCCCGCGGTGACGTGCTGGCCGGCGGTGACCATGATCCCGCCGTCGACGACGTGGCCGTACGCGGTGGAGATGCCGCCGCCGTTGTCGAGGATGACCTCGTTGCCGTACCCGCCACCGTTGCCGGCGAAGGTGACGGTGCCGTCGTGTGCCGCGTAGATCGGGGCGTAGCAGGCCGGGGCCAGGTCGACGCCGGCGTGCAGGGCGCTGACGTGCGTGTAGGGGTCGACACGGTAGCCGTAGGGACTGGTCTGGTACCCGCCGGCGGGACGAACCCAGCCCGCCGGGTTGGCGCTGCCGCCACCGGTGCCGCCCTGGCTGGTCGCCGCGGCCTTGGCTGCTGCCTTCGCGGCGGCTGCGGCGAGCCGGGCCTGGCGTGCCTTCTCGGCTGCGACGCCCTTGCGGTAGTCGGCCTCGACGCCGCGCTGCTTCGAGGTGAGCGCGGTCAGCTGCGCCTCGAGCCGGGACTCGTTGTCGTTCTGGGCGTCCACCGCGGTCTGTGCGGCGTCGGCGGCACCCTGGGCCTGCTGCATCTTCGACTGCGCTGCGTCGGCGAGGTCCCCGAGGGCCTGCTTGGCGCGGTCGGCCTTGTCGGCGAGGCCCTGGGCCACACCGCGGTCCTGCGAGGCCTGCGCGTAGATGCCCTCGGACTGCTCGCTGAGCTTCGACATCGCGCCGAGTTCGTAGAGCAGGTCGCCGGAATCGGACGGGTGCGTGAGGATGTCGGTCGTCACGTCGTTGGCGCTGGCCCGACCGAGCTGCGCGGCGAGCTGACCGGCCTGCGCTTCGGACCGCGCGGCGGTCTGTTCGGCCTCGTCGGCCTGGGACTGCAGCGACTTCTGCTTGAGCGTCGCCTCGTCGTACTTGCTCTGCGCGGCCTGGTACGCCTCGCCCGCGGCCTGCGCGGCCTTCTGCTTGGCAGCCGCCTCGCTCTTCAGCGACGAGATGAGCGACTTGATCTCGCTGACCTTGGCCTGCTGGGCGCTGGTCGACGACCTCGCCTGCTCCACCTCGTCCCAGCTGGGGTAGCTCGCAGCGCTGGCGGACGACGTCGGGGCGAGGGCCGCGAGCGTACCGGCCGTGAGCGCGACGGCGACCGCGGCGGCGATCAGGCGGCTGCGGGTGCGGAGGGAAAAGGGAGTGGAGGTCGACATGTATCTCGATTTCGTAACAGCGCGGCAAGGCTCACGCACGTAACACTGTTAACAAGTGCAACAGTAACAACACGGGTCGCAGGCTCGACAGCCCCTCGGACGAGGGGTGCGGCCGCCGACGATGCTCGCACCGACAGCATCGGAGACCCGTGCGCTGACGGCGCGACACGCCGGGGATGCACGGTTGGCGGGGTCGGATTTGTGAAACCCGGGGGGCATCCGTATGCTTGTCCATCGGTAGCGCGATGCACTGCTTGCGGCCCTATCGTTTAGTGGCCTAGGACACCGCCCTTTCACGGCGGCAGCACGGGTTCGAATCCCGTTGGGGTCACTCCTTGAGTGAGCGAGCAAGTAGTACTGAACAACACCACAGCAAGACACAACACGCAGTACCCACAACACGCAGTACCCACAACACAACATGGCCCTGTAGCGCAGCTGGTTAGCGTGCCGCCCTGTCACGGCGGAGGTCGCGGGTTCAAGTCCCGTCAGGGTCGCCACGGCTGGATAGCTCAGTTGGTAGAGCGTTCGACTGAAAATCGAAAGGTCCACGGATCGATGCCGTGTCCAGCCACCGGTGAAGGCCCCCTGCTTCGGCAGGGGGCCTTTTCCGTTGTCTGAGCGGTGTGGCGTTGATCGCCGTGCACAACCAAAGTCACCCGAAACCACGCAGCAGCGCAGCTCCGGGTGACTTTCGTTGTGCGGCTCGCGTTTGCGCCGGGTCGACGACGGCCTGGAGGCACGGGTCGCCTCCGCACGTCGGCTTCTTCGGCTAGGCCTCGCGGGTCTTCGGGCTGCTGTCGTTCGTCTTCGCGGGGTCGCGCTCGACCACGGCGCCCAGGGCATCGTCGATCCGCGACATGAGCTCCGCCGGGATCGTGACGCCGGCAGCGCCCGCGTTGTCGTGCACCTGCTCCGGACGCGAGGCCCCGATGATCGCCGAGGCGACGTTCTCGTTCTGCAGGACCCAGGCGACCGCGAGCTGCGCCATCGACAGGTTGAGCTCGTCGGCGACCGGCTGCAGCTCCTGCACCGAGGACAGCACCTCGTCGCGCATGAACCGCTTGATCATGTCCGCGCCGCCCTTGTCGTCGGTCGCGCGGGAGCCCTCGGGCAGCGGCTGGCCCGGCTTGTACTTGCCGGTGAGCACACCCTGGGCGATCGGGGACCAGACGATCTGCGAGATGCCGAGTTCCTTCGAGGTGGGGACGACCTCGTCCTCGATGACCCGCCAGAGCGCCGAGTACTGCGGCTGGTTCGAGATGAGCTGGAAGCCGAGGTCCTTCGCGAGCGCAGCACCCGCACGCAGCTGGTCCGCGGTCCACTCGCTGACGCCGACGTACAGGACCTTGCCCTGGCGCACGATGTCCGCGAAGGCCTGCATCGTCTCTTCGAGCGGGGTCTCGTGGTCGTAGCGGTGCGCCTGGTACAGGTCGACGTAGTCCGTCTGCAGCCGCTGCAGCGAGCCGTCGATCGACTCGAGGATGTGCTTGCGGGACAGCCCGGTGTCGTTGTGGCCCTTCGGACCCGTCGGCCCGAAGACCTTCGTGGCGATCTCGAGGGACTGGCGCCGCTCCCCCTTGAGCGCTTCGCCGAGGACCGTCTCCGCGCCGGTGTTGGCGTAGACGTCGGCGGTGTCGAACGTCGAGATGCCGACCTCGAGGGCGGCCTTGACGCAGGCGATCGCCGCGTCGTTCTCGACCTGGGAGGCGTGGGTGAGCCAGTTGCCGTAGGTGATCTCGGAGACCTTGAGGCCCGAGTTGCCGAGGTAGCGGTACTCCATGTGCGTGTCACTCCTGTCGTGGGGCGCGTCGGTGCGACCCGAACCGTGACGGTAGTCGCGCCGCCCCCAGGAGCACTCGGCCAGCAAGCGGACTCCTGTACGCTGAAGTGTCAGATGCGAAAGCCCAAGACGAAACCCCGGCGATGTGGCCTGCGGAACGCTGCAGACCTGCAGCTCCGCGCTTGGGCAACTGCTCGTCGCCCGGGCTCATCCTGGCTCGACGTCGTTCCCCTCGACGCACAAGGCAAGAACGATCTGGTCGTCGCGCGAAGGCGTGCCACGCGAGGGGGGAAACGAGCAGAGGTGCACGGGCGAGTCGTCGCCGAACTGAGCTTCGGGTTCTGGCGGTACCTGTTCGAGTCTCGCTACCTGACGGCCTTGTGGACACCAGCACTCCACCGCGCGTTCCCACACGGCCCAGCGGATGCGCTGACTCGCCAGGACCACGACTACGCGATCGAACTGCTCGGATGGATCCACCCCGGCGCCGCGGCTTGGGCACAGGACGTGACGATGCTCGGCACGGTGCTCGATGCCCGACCCAGCATCTGAGGGGCAGGATCGAAAGGGTTGCGGCACAGAGCGGTGTCGCCGGAAGCGAGGGAGCATCCATGACCGGAGCGAGCGTGTTGTTCATCGGCGGGAGCGGCGTCATCAGCGCCGCCTGCGTCCGGGAAGCCGTCGAGCAGGGGTTCGACGTGACCGTGCTCAACCGGGGGACCACCGGGGGCAGGCCGATCCCGGAGGGTGTGACGCGCCTCCAGGCCGACGTGTCGGACCGCAGCGCACTGGCGGACGCACTCGGCGACCAGCGCTTCGACGTGGTCGTGAACTGGATCGCCTTCACGCCGGACCAGGTGCAGGCCGACGTCGACTTCTTCGCGGGGCGGACGCGGCAGTACGTGTTCATCAGCTCGGCCTCGGCGTACCAGACGCCGGCGACGCATCTGCCGATCACGGAGTCGACACCGCTGAAGAACCCGTACTGGCAGTACTCGCGCGACAAGATCGCGTGCGAGGAACTGCTGATGGAGGCGTACCGGGAGCAGGACTTCCCGGTGACGATCGTGCGGCCGTCGCACACCTACGACGAGACGAAGCTGCCGCTGACCGGCGGGTGGACCGCTGTCGCTCGGATGCGCGCCGGCAAGCCGATCATCATCACCGGCGACGGCACCTCGCTGTGGACCCTGACCCACAGCCGTGACTTCGCGGTCGGGTTCACCGGACTGCTCGACCGGGCCGAGGCGATCGGTGAGCCCTTCACGATCACGAGCGACGAGGCGCCGACCTGGAACGCCATCGCGCACGAGATCGCGGCGGCGGCCGGAGTCGAGGACCTGCGGATCGTGCACGTGCCGGCGGATGCCATCGCCGCCGCGGACGCGGAGTGGGGCGCGGCGCTGCTCGGCGACAAGGCGAACAGCTCGGTGTTCGACAACAGCAAGGTCCGGTCGCTCGTGCCGTGGTACCGGCCGCGCACCACCTACCGGCAGGGTGTGCGCGAGGTCATCGCCTGGTACGAGGCCCACCCCGAGGAGCAGGTCGTCGACGAGCGGCTCGATGCCCTGATGGACGAGCTGGCGGCCCGCTGGGCGGTGTGAGCCGCGGCGGCGCTCGCGAGACACCGGTGTTCGCGCTCCGCACCGCGGGATGCGGGGGTTCAAGGCGCGAACACCGGTGTCTTGCGGAGCAGATCAGGCGCGCGCCGTCAGGACGTCAGCCAGGGTTCCGATCGCGAAGCGCACCTCGTCGTCGGTGACGACCAGGGGCGGCGCGAAGCGGATCGTCGACCCGTGGGTGTCCTTCACCAGGAGCCCGCGGCCGGCGAGGTCCTTCGAGATCTCCTTGCCGGTGCCGAGCGCGGGGTCGATGTCGATCCCCGCCCAGAGTCCGGCGACCCGGTGCGAGACGACACCCTTACCGAGCAGGTCGTCGAGCAGGCCGCGCAACAGCGGTTCGCCGTCGAGTGCCCGCTGCTGGAACGTGCCCTCACCGAGCATCGCCACGACCTCGGCGCCGACGGCTGCGGCGAGCGGGTTGCCGCCGAAGGTCGACCCGTGCTCGCCGGGACGCAGGACGCCCAGGACATCGCGCGAGCCCACCACCGCTGACACCGGCACGATGCCCCCGCCGAGGGCCTTGCCGAGCGTGATGAGGTCGGGGCGGACCCCGACGCGCTGCACCGCGAGCGTGTGCCCCGTGCGACCGAGGCCGGACTGGATCTCGTCGGCGATGAACAGCGCACTGAACTCGTCGCAGACCGCGCGGACGTCAGGAAGGTAGGACTCCGGCGGGATGACGACGCCGCCCTCGCCCTGGATCGGCTCGAGCAACACGGCGACGACGGTCTCGTCCATCGCCTCGCGCAGAGCCGCAGCGTCGCCGTACGGCACCGTGCGGAACCCCGGTGTGTACGGCCCGAAGTCATCATGGGCCGAGGGGTCGTCGGAGAACGAGATGATCGTCGTCGTGCGGCCGTGGAAGTTGCCGGACGCCACGATGATCGTCGCCCGCTCGGCCGGCACGCCCTTGACGCGGTAGCCCCAGGCGCGGGACACCTTGATCGCGGACTCGACGGCCTCGGCACCGGTGTTCATCGGCAGGACCATCTCGGTCTCCGTCAACGCCGCCAGTGCTGCCGCGAACGGCCCGAGCTGGTCGTTCACGAAGGCGCGGCTCGTGAGCGTCACACGGTCGAGCTGCGCCCGTGCGGCGTCGAGCAGCCGCGGGTTGCCGTGGCCGAAGTTCACCGCCGAGTACGCGGCGAGGCCGTCCAGGTACTGCTTGCCGTCGACGTCGGTGACGGTCGCTCCGGCACCCGACGCGATGACGACGGGCAGCGGGCTGTAGTTGTGCGCGAGGGCGCGGTCCTCGACGGCGAGCGCCGCCGCGGTGTTGACCCCGAGCGACGCTGCCGCCGACATCAGCTGACCCCGAGCGAACGCGCGACCGAGGTGCCGGTGCCGACCGGGTGCAGGTCGAGGGTGCAGCACTTCACGCCGCCACCGCCGAGCAGCAGCTCGGAGAGGTCGACGCCGATCGGGTTGTAGCCCTTCTCCTTCAGCTGCGACGCGAACGTGGTCGCCCGGGCGGCGATCACGACGTTGTACCCGTCGGAGTACGAGTTCAGGCCGAGGATCGCGGCGTCTTCTTCGGTCGCGATGATCGCGTCCGGGAAGCGCTCGCGCAGGATCGCCAGCGACGGCTCGTCGAAGGCACTCTCCAGGTAGGCGATGTTGCTCGTCCCGTCGACGGAGGGCTCGGGGTCGAGCACGGCGATGGCGGTGTCGAGGTGGTAGAAGCTCGGGTTGATGAGCTTGAGCGTGACGACCTCGCGGCCGTAGATCTTCGCGAGCTCGTCGTGCGAGGTGCTGTCCGACCGGAACCCGGTGCCGGCGAAGATGGTGTCCCCGATGAGCAGGAAGTCACCCTCGCCCTCGTTGGTCTGCTCCGGCTCGGCGACGGTCAGGCCCGCCTGTCGGAACCAGTCCATGTAGGCGGGGCCCTCGGGCTGGCGCTCCGGGTACTGGAACTTCGCGCCGTACGCGATGCCGTCGAGGACGAAGCCGCCGTTGGCCGCGTAGACCATGTCCGGCAGGCCGTCGATGGGGTCGATGTACGAGATGTCGAAGCCGAGCTGCTCGTAGACCGCGACGAGCGACTCCCACTGCTCGACGGCCTTCGACGTGTCGGTCGGCTCCTCCGGGTGCATCCACGGGTTGATCCGGTAGCTCACGGTGTAGAAGTCCGGCTTGCACATCAGGATCGTGCGCTTGGTGGCGACACGGGCCGGGGTGGCGACGGACTCGGGGGCGGGTGCGGTGTTCGACATCAGTCCTCCTGGAAGGGACCGGGGCCCGAGCCTGCCAGGAACCGAAACGGAACGAGGGGAAGAGCTCCGGTGAGATGCAGGCTCACTCACCGCAGCGGACCAGGTCGACGCCACTCCGAAGTCTGGCATGAACCGTCCGACGAGTGCAGTCCCCCGCCTGCGGGACCGTGGCACCCGTTCGGGTGACGCACGTTTCGTGCGCGAGACCCACCGGGCTCGCAACAAGTCCGCGTACGATAGGGACAAATGGATACGCTCGACCACCGCATCCTGGATCAGCTCCGGGACAACGCCCGCGCCGGCTACGGCGACATCGGGTCGGTGGTCGGACTCTCGGCCTCGGCCGTCAAGCGCCGCGTCGACCGGCTGGTCGGTGACGGCGTCATCCAGGGCTTCACGATCAAGGTCGACCCCGCCGTCGAGGACCGCGGCACCGAGGCCTGGGTCGAGCTCTACTGCCGCGGCACCGTCTCGCCCGACGAGCTGCGTGCCCTGCTCGACACCGTCCCCGAGGTCATCGACGCCGGCACGGTCACCGGCAGCGCCGACGCCGTCGTGCACATGCGCTCGAAGGACCTGTCCGCGCTCGAGGAGGCGCTGGACAAGGTCCGCCTCGCGCCCCAGGTCGACCACACCCGCTCCGCGATCGTGCTCTCCAAGCTCGTCAGTCGAGAGACCGCGTAACGTCCCCCGCATGGGACGGAAGACGGTCTGGAGGCGCGGCTCGGCACCCACGGGATCGCGCCCGGCCCGGCAGCTGGTCACCGCTGCGAGCGTCGCCTACGTCGCGAACTGCCTGTGGGGCACCGCGGTCGCCGTGCGGCTGATCCGCACGAAGAAGCTCCGCGTCGTGCACCACGGCCTGTTCGTCGTGACCGCCACCCTGACCGGCGTCGCCGCGACCACCCCCGTGTGGACGCGCGACCGCACCGCACTGTTCCTGCTGCCGGCACTCGTGCCCCTGGCGGTCGCTCCACGCACGAACCCGCGCTCCGGAGCACACTGGAGGGTCGCGGTCGCCGCCGCACCGTCCTACCTGGGGGCCGTGCTCGCACGCAGGCGATCAGAGAGGTGAGCAGTGGAGCTGTTCGAGGCCATCCGACGACGACGCACGACGAACGGGCCGTTCCTGCCCGACCCGGTGTCGGACGAGCACCAGCGACTGCTCATGGAGCTCGCCGGCCGGGCGCCGTCGCAGCTCAACAGCCAGCCGTGGCGCTTCGTGCTGATCGAGGAACGCCGGACGATCGACCGCGTCGCCGAGATCAGCGGCAGCTCGATGACCCGCACGATGGCCGAGGGCACGTTCTTCGAGCGGTACAAGCCGTACTTCCGGTTCTCGAAGGCCGAGATGGACGAGCGACGCGACGGCATGCTGTTCGACAAGCTCCCCGGGCCGCTGCGGCCGTTCACGAAGCAGGTGTTCACGAAGCGCGGGCAGCTGCTCATGAACACGCTCCGGGTGCCGCAGACCCTGGGTGAGGAGAACCGGAAGCTCGTCGCCGGGTCGCCGCTGCTGCTCGGCGTGATGCTCGACCGCCACGAGTACCGGAAGGAGGAGCTGTCCGGCTTCTACTCGGTGTTCAGCATGGGCGCGGCGATGGAGAACATCTGGCTCGCGACGACCGAGCTCGGCCTGGGGATCCAGTTCGTGTCCTTCCCGATGGAGACCCCCGGCGCGTGGGAGGAGATCGAGGGACTGCTCCGCGTCCCCGAGTCGCTCGAGCTGATGGCCGTCTACCGGATCGGGTACCTGCCCCCGGAACGACGACGGCCGGCCATCGACTGGACGTCGAGCGAGCGGAAGCGTCCCTCGCAGTACGTGTTCCGCGGCACCTGCGACACCCCGCAGCAGGGGTGGGACGACGCACCCGTCGCAGCCCACATCGAACCGGAGGCGACCACATCGTGACCGACACCCGACCCGCCCAGAGCGCTCCGAGCCTCCAGGCCGTCGCCCCCGCCCTGCCGGGCCGCCCCTGGATCTCGCAGGACTGGCTCGACGTCGTCTTCGTGCACTGGCGCGTCGACGTGTCGGCGGTGGCCCCGTTGCTGCCGACCGGCACGCGGCCCGACACGATGGCGCTCGACGGCACCGACGACGGGGTGACCACCTGGGTGGGCCTCATCGCGTTCCGGTTCGAGGACACCCGGTTCCCCCCGTTCTCGACCGGGAGCATCGGCGACTTCGTCGAGCTGAACGTCCGCGTCTACACGGTCGACGAGCAGGGGCAGCGCGGGGTCGTGTTCCTGTCGCTCGACGCCGGCAAGCTCCTGCCGACCATCGGCGCACGCGTCGCGACCGGCCTGCCGTACCGGTGGGCGGTCGCGGAGTCGCGCAGCGGTGACGGCCGCGTGGGGTACGCGATGCGTCGGCACGGCACCCACCTGCGGTCGATGCTCGACGTGCGCATGGGCGAAGTACTCGACGAGCCGGGGCCGCTCGAGACGTTCCTGACGGCGCGGTGGGGCATGCACGTGCACCGGGCGGGGCGGACGCGGTTCTGGCCGAACGAGCACGAGTCGTGGCCGTTGCACCGGGCCTCGGTGGTGTCGCTGCGGGACGACCTGGTCGGGGCCGCCGGGTTGCCCTTCGGGCTGACCGAGCTCGAGCCGGACTCGGTGCTCTACTCGCCGGGGGTCACGACGCGGTTCGGTCGGGGGCGCTGAGGCCCGGCTCCTGCTGCCGCGTCGGGGGACAGCGGCTGAGTGGTGCACGGTCGGCCGCAGGTACAAGGGAGCCATGACTCGAGTGGCAGTGGTGACGGGTGGATCCGCAGGACTGGGACGGGCGACGGTCCGGGAGCTCGCCGCACGGGGGTGGGACGTGGCCGTCCTGGCCCGCGGGCAGGAGGGCGTCGACGCGGCGGTCGCCGAGGTCGAGGCCGCCGGGCGACGCGGGCTGGCCCTGGTCGCCGACGTCTCCGACCGCGACGCCGTCGAGGCCGCGGCCGACCGGGTCGAGCGGGAGCTCGGACCGATCGACCTGTGGGTGAACGGTGTGATGGTCGGAGTGTTCGGGAAGTTCCTCGACACCGCACCGGAGGACTTCGAGCGGGCGCTGCACGTGACCTACCTCGGCTTCGTGAACGGCACCCGGTCGGCGCTGTCGCGGATGGTCCCCCGCGGTCGTGGGCACGTGATCCAGGTCGGTTCGGCGCTCGGGTTCCGCGGGATCCCCCTGCAGGCCGCGTACTGCGGTGCGAAGCACGCGATCGTCGGGTTCACCGAGTCCGTGGTCTCCGAACTGCGCGAACAGGGCAGCAAGGTCAAGGTGTCCCGCGTGGACATGCCGGCGCTCAACACGATCCAGTTCCAGTGGGTGAAGTCGAAGCTGCCGCACCACCCGCAGCCGGTCGCCCCGATCTACCAGCCCGAGGTCGGTGCCCGGGCCATCGCCGCCGTGGCCGAGCGGCCGCGGAGCCGCACCTGGGTGGGCGAGTCCACCGTCTACACGATCCTCGGCAACCGGATCAGCGGGCGCTTCGCCGACTGGTACGCCGCCAAGACCCTGGTGGACGGGCAGCAGGCACCCGACAAGGACGGCCTCGAGATGCGGGACAACCTGTACGAGGCGGTGCCGGGCGACCACGGTGCGCACGGGGTCTTCGACGAGTCAGCGCACGCGTGGTCGCCGCAGACCTGGTGGGTGGAGCACCGCCGGGTCGGCAACGGCATCATCGGGGCCGTGCTCGGTGCCGCCGGGGCCGCTGCACTCGTCGCGGGACGCCGACGATGAGCCGCCGGTCGTCTGCCGTGAACGGGGCAGCCGTCGTCGAGTTGGGCCGGGCCGGCCTCGGCCTGTGGCACCTGAGCCGTGCGGCCCGAGGGTACGACCAGGCGGTGCTGCACGGCGTGCTCGGGGTCCGGCAGGTCGCACAGGCCACCCTCGTCGCGCGGGCGGGGTCCGGCAACGCGCACACCCTGAGCGCGGTCGTGGACGCCCTGCACGGTGCGACGATGGTGCCGTTGGCCGTCGCCGATCCCCGTCGACGCCGGTTCGCGCTCGACCAGCTCGGGATCGCAGCGCTGCTCGCGGTCGCCGAGGCAGCGGTCGTCGGTCGCGGCGGTCGCGGCCGTCGTCGCTGACTCCTGTCGGGGGTGCTCGGTAGCGTCCCCGGCATGAGCACGATCTACTCCGTCGCGTCCTCGCTGGACGGCTTCGTCGCTGCGCCCGACGACGACCTCGACTGGCTGCTGCAGTTCGGTTTCGAGCCGTTCCGGGAGCACCACGACCGGTTCTTCGCCGGCGTCGGGGCGATCGCGATGGGGTCGACGACGTACGAGTGGCTGCTCGAGCACGACGACACGTGGGCGTACCCGGACCTGGCGACGTGGGTGTTCACGACCCGAGACCTGCCGGTGCCCGAGGGCGTCGATGTGCGCTTCGTCTCCGGCGAGGTCGGTGACCACCAGGCCGATCTCGAGCGCGAGGCCGACGGGCGCGACGTCTGGGTCGTCGGCGGCGGACTGCTCGCGGCGCAGTACCAGCAGGCGGGCATCCTCGACGAGCTGCGGGTCACCGTGATGCCGGTCGCGCTCGGCGGCGGAGCACCCCTGCTGCCGGTCGCCGCACCGACCCGGGTGTTCGAGCTCGTCGGCACCACGCAGTTCGACGGCGGGGCGGTCGAACTCCACTACCGTTCCGCAGCAACCGCGGCGTAGCGTCCGGAGCATGAGCGACAACGAGCAGACCGAGCCCGTCATGGACGGTGCCACCGATGCGACGAACCACGAGAAGCTGCAGGGCCTGATCGAGCAGGTCGACCACGACCACGCGGGTGAAGGTGCCGGCGTGATGGCAGACCACCTGCGGGACCGCATGGACGAGACCGGCGTCGAGGACGAAGACGCGGGTGATGCCGAGGACTGATCCTCGAGTCACTTCGTGAGCAGAAGAGGTCGGGTCCCGTTCGGGTACCCGACCTCTTCTGCTCACGAAGCGGAACGCACGAAGCGGAAGTGCCTAGACGCGCAGCTCGGAGAAGTCGCTGTCGACGTCGCCGAACCGGTGCGCGGTGATCGACACCGACTGCTCGCGCAGGTACGGCAGCATCTCGATCACGCCGGCCTCGACCACGGGGCCGCCGTGGATCGCGACGTCGATGCTCGCACCCAGGGCTTCTTCGAGGGCGAGGGGGTCACCGCCGAGCAACCGGATCCGGGCACCGGGACCACCGAACGCCGTGTGGGCCGGCCGGTCCTGCCCCTGGGACAACACGGCCTCGAGCGCGTCGACGGGCTGGTCGTCCTGGCCACTGGACCAGTCAGCTTGGAACACGGCCCCCGACGACGCGCGGGCGTGGAACTCCTGGTCGGACTCGACCAGGTGGTCGACGACGTCGAGCGGGGACCGGTTCGATGCGAGCAGCTGCGTGAGCGGGCCGGGCAGCGGCCGAGCCGTGCTGAGCAGGATGTGCGCACGTGCCGAGGTCGCGGCGACGAGCGTCCGGACGAGGTCCACGGTCGAGGCGTCCTCGGCCTGTCGGACGATGACGGACTGGGGGCGGTGACGCAGCACGTTCCGCTGCACCACGAGCCCGGACAGGTCCCGCGACCGGAAGAGCGTCTCTCGTGCGCGCACGTCGCTCAGGGCCCCGGCGCGGACACGGTCGAACTCCTCGAACGACAGCCCGCTGCGTGCGGCCTCGATCACCGCGGTGACGCGCGGGGGCAGGCCGTGCAGCTGGATGCTCTTGTGCACCGTGCGGGACGTGGGCAGCCACCGGCCGAGCGTCGCGACGTACATGGGGCCGCCGGCCTTGGTGCCGGTACCGACCGAGGAACCCTTCCAGCCGCCGAACGGCTGGCGCCCCACGACGGCACCGGTGATGCCGCGGTTGACCGCCAGGTTGCCGGCGCGGACCCGGGCCAGCCACTCGGACACCTCATCGACGTCGAGCGAGTGGATGCCCGCCGTCAGCCCGAAGTCGGTGCCGTTCTGGATGGCGATCGCCTGGTCGAGGGTCTCGGCGCGCATGATGCCGAGCACCGGGCCGGAGTACTCGGTCTGGTGGAAGTCACTGCCGGGGCGGACGCCGTCTCGGATGCCCGGCGACCAGAGCCGGCCGGAGTCGTCGACCGCCTCGGGCTGCACGAGCCAGGACTCCCCCGGCCCGAGCTCGGTCAGACCCTGGCGGAGCTTGCCCTGCGGTTCGGCGATGAGCGGGCCGACCTGCGCCGTGGGGTCGTCGGGCCACGCGACCCGGAGCGTGCGGGTGGCGTCGACGAGCTGCCGTTGGAAGCGCTCGCTCTCACCCACCGACCCGACCAGGATCACGAGGGACGCCGCCGAGCACTGCTGTCCGGCGTGCCCGAAGGCGGACTGCACGATGTCCTGCACCGCCAGGTCGAGGTCGGCGCTCGGCGTGACGACGATGGCGTTCTTGCCGCTCGTCTCGGCGGTGAGCGGCAGCCCGGCTCGCCACCAGCGGAACGAGCGGGCGGTGTCGGACGAGCCGGTCAGGATGATGCGGTCGACCGTGGGGTGGCCGATGAGGTCGCGGCCGAGTTCGTCCTCGGCCAGGTCGACGAGCTGCAGCAGCGAGTGCGGCACCCCGGCGTCCCAGAGCACGTCGGCGAGCACGGCACCGGAGCGCTTCGCCTCGGGCGCGGGCTTGAGCACGACACCGCTGCCCGCGGCGAGCGCCGCCAGCACGCCACCGGCGGGGATCGCGACGGGGGAGCTCCACGGCGGCACGACGACGGTCAGCCGCGGCGGCACGTACTGCGCGCCCTCGATGTCCCCGAGGCGGCGGGCGCTCTCGGCGTAGTAGTGGGCGGCGTCGACGGCCTCGGTCACCTCGGTGTCGGCCTCGGCGAAGGTCTTGCCGGTCTCGGCGGCCATCACCTCGATCAGGTCGGCTCGGCGGGTCTCGAGTTCGTGCCCGATGAGGTCGAGGAGCTCGGCACGGTCGGACGGGTCCTGCCGCCCCCAGTTCACGCCGGCCTGGGCGGTCCGCGCCATGATCCGCTCGAGCTTGGACCGGTCGGCGACCTTCGCACCGCGGACGGTCTGCGCACCGAGCTGCGAGCGCGGCACCCGGCGCAGGACGTCGAGTGCCCAAACCCGGTTCGCGGCGACGGACGGGTCGGTGTCGGGGGCGTTGCGGAACGCGTCGCGCAGGACCGGTTCGCCGAGGGCACGGTGGCGGTCCTGCGTGCGGTGGCTGGCGGGGACGGGCTCGTCGAGTGCGGCGACGGACGCCAGGAACCGGCCGTGCTCCCGCTCGAAGACGCTGGCGTCGTGGTCGATGTCGGCTGCGGCGGCGATGAAGTTCTCGGGGCTCGCGGTCTCCTGCAGGCGACGGGCGAGGTACGCGATGGCCGAGTCGAACTCGTCCGGTTGCACGACGGGCGTGTAGAGCAGGATCTGCCCGACGTCGGCCCGGACGGCCTGGGCGTGGGTGGACGCCATCCCGAGCAGCATCTCGACGTCGACGGCGTCGGTGACCCCGCGGCGCTGCGCGAGCACCCACGCGGTGGCGAGGTCGAACAGGTTGTGCCCGGCGACCCCGATCCGCACGGCGTCGGTGCGCTCGGGCGTCAGTGCGGTGTCGAGCATCCGGAGGTAGGCGGTGTCGGTCTCGCGCTTGCTGCCCCAGGTGGCGAGGGGCCACCCGTGCAGGATCGCGTCGACGTGCTCCATGGCGAGGTTCGCGCCCTTGACGAGCCGCACCGTGATCGGGGCACCGCCGCGCGCCCGGCGTTCCTGCGCCCACTCGGTCAGCGTCTCGAGCGCTCCCGCGGCGTCGGGCAGGTAGGCCTGCAGCACGATGCCGGCCTGCAGGTCGGCGAACTCGTCGCGGTCGAGCAGCGCCCGGAACACGGCGAGGGTGACGTCGAGGTCGCGGTACTCCTCGATGTCGAGGTTGATGAACTTGGCCGGGCGTCCGGAAGCCGTCGGCGCCGCGGCCAGGCGGTAGAGCGGGACGAGCCGGTCGACGACGCGCTCGACCGTCTGGTCGAAGGCCCACGGCGACGTCTGCGGCACGACGGAGCTCACCTTGATCGACACGTGGTCGACGTCGTCGCGGGCGAGCAGGTCCATCGTGCCCTGCAGGCGTCGGTCGCTCTCGGCGCTGCCGAGGACGGCTTCGCCGAGCAGGTTCACGTTCAGTCGCGTACCCGGACCGCGGACCTTGGCGAGGGCCGGGCCGAGCTTGCTCGTGCTCGCGTCGATGACCAGGTGCCCGGTCATCCGGCGCAGGATCCGGCGCGCGGTCGGGATCACGGCCCACGGCGCCATGGTGGCGAACCCACCGCCGAGCGTCACCGCCCCGCGCAGGTACCAGGCGAGGAAGTCGGGGACGTCACGGCTCAGCTGCTCGAGGTTCCGTGCCGCCACCCGGGGGTCTTCGGGGCGGATGACCTTGTCCACGAAACCCCGGGTGAAGTCGAGGCCCTGCTCGTCGCGCAGGACCTCGGCCAGACGGGCCGCACCCGGGTCGGGCTTCACCCCGGCCGACGCCGCCAGCCACCGGCGCACGAGCGCGACGGCGTCATCGGTGGTGTCCTGGAGGCGAGCACTCGGCATCCCCCGATCGTATGCCGCACGTCCGACGCGACCTCGGAGCACGCCGTGCGTCGACCAGGAGTCATACGAGCGGATGAAAGGGGTCGCTGCGCGGTCCGACCGTCCGCCCGGTGGATACGCTGGTCGGCATGTCGACGGAGGGCAACGGTGGCCACGACTGGGCCACCTGGGACGCGTACCACGACGTCTGGCGACGACTTGACCGGGCGCTCGACCGGGCAGTCCAGGCGGGCGCCGGCATCTCCGTCCCCGAGTTCGAGATCCTGATCGGCCTGCATCGCGACCCCGACCACCGTCTGCGCGTCCGGGACATCGCCGCGGGCATCGGCTGGGAGAAGTCGCGCGTCAGCCACCAGGTCACGCGGATGGTCTCCCGCGGCCTGGTCGAGCGGGCGGACTGCCCGAGCGACGCCCGCGGCAGCTGGGTGGTGATGACCGCGGACGGCCGTCGCGCGGTGCTCGCCGGCATCCGCGCGCACACCGGGGCGCTCGAGGACCTGTTCTGGAGGCCCGTGGGGACCGACGCCGAGACGCTGCGGTCCGTCAGTGCGCGCGTCCAGGACGCCATCGGCCCCGACGACGCATCGGACGAGGCCGACGTCGGCTAGAGCGTGACGACGGCGAGCGCGCCGCGCTCACCGCGCAGCCGGACCTGCACGCTCTTGATCTCGTCCCGCGGGATGTCCGTCGACGCCGACAGCCCTCGTGCGTCCGCGCCGGCGGCCGTCCACGACCCCACGGTCTGCGTCGTACCGTCGGTCCGGACGACGACGAGGTCGTAGAGGATCGACCCGTCCGGCGACCACTCCTTGCCGCCGTACGAGCACCCCCAGTCGAAGCGGGTGCCCCACTGCTCGCCGCTGATGGCGAGCTGGACGTCGAGTCCCTGCACGCCGGTCATGTCGTAGCGGTCCGCGGTGGCAGCTGCCGTCGGAGCGGCACCGGCCTGCACCGTGGTGCGCTCCCCCGCGGCGCCGACCGCGAGCCCGCCCAGGACGGCGGCGACCACCGCGAGTCCCGCGGTGGCGGCGGCCCAGACCCGGCGACGGCGGCGACGGTGTCGGACGCGGTGTGCGACGGAGGCGAGGTCGCTCTCGGAACGGGTGTCGGGCCTCCCGTCGGGTTCTGCGATCTCGATCGCCTGGTCGGCCGGCAGCTTTCCGAGCAGACCCGGCAGACCGACCAGCTCGGCGACGGCGGCCGCACAGCGGTCGCACGTCTCGAGGTGCCGTTCGTACTCCAGCCGTTCACTGGACGGGAGCGACCCCAGGACGTAGGCGGCATCCCACTCCACGTACTCGTCGTGGGCTGCCTTGTCGTCGCTCATCGGGTCACTCCTCGTTCCTGCAGTGCGAGCCGGAGGGCTCGCAGCCCGTAGTGCAACCGCGACTTGGCGGTGCCCTCCGGGATGTCGTGTCGTCGTGCGATCTCCGGCACCGTGTGCCCGAGCCAGTACGCGTCCACCACCACGCGGCGGTGGTCCGGGGTCAGCGACGCGAGTGCGTCGGCGACCACGATCCGGTCCAGCACGGCGTCCGTGCTGTCCGACTCGATCCGTTCGACCTGGTGCTCGGTGCCGTGCTCGCGGCGGTTGCGCGCCGACCGTGCGTCGTCGACCACCAGGTTGCGCGCCACCGTGAAGAGCCACGCCCGCGCGCTGTCGGGTGCCCGTTCGAGCACGGCCGGACGCTGCCAGGCGCGGACCATCGTCTCCTGCACGACGTCCTCGACGCTCGAGCCGTCCCGCGTGAGGTGCCGGACGTACCGCGTGAGCGCATCACCGTGCTCGCGGTACAGCGTCGCGAGCAGCTCGTCCGCGGAACGACTCGTCACGGTCACTTCCCGAGGTCGAGGGAGAACTCGACGGAACCCTTCCCGTCCACGGTGACGAAGCCGAGCGACGGGGCCCTCACGCCGTAGTCGGCGAAGGTGATCGGCACCGTGCCGGCGACCTGGACGGTGCCACCATCACCGACCGCGACCTGCGCGTCGGCCGTGACCGGCTTCTCGACGCCGTGCAGGTCCATCGTGCCGGTCAGGGTGACGTCCTGCGTGGAGCCGTCGAGCGCCTTCGTGACGTCGACGGGCTTCGTGAGCTCGAACGTCGCCGTGGGGTACTCGTCGGTCTGCAGCGCGGTGGAGCGGAAGTACTCGTCGCGGGCGGCTTCGGGGGTGCTGATCTTGCCGACCTGGACGGTGACGGTCGCCTGGGTGAGGGAACCGCCGTCGACGACGGCGGTGCCCTTGACGTCCTCCGTGCGCCCGACCACGTCCACATCATTCCCCTGCAGGACCTCGTGCACCCGGTACCCGGCGTACGAGCTGCTCTTGCTGGTCCAGGTGCCGTCAGCGTCCTTCGCGTCGAGGGTGCCGGACGAGGACGCCGACAGCGAGGGTGCTGCGGCGGCCTGGCCGTTGACGGTGTTCGCGTAGATGACCGGGCCGGCGATGACGGCTGCTGCCGCCACGACGACGACGCCGGCGGAGATCCCGATGATGACCTTGGTTCGTTTGCGGAGTGCCATACCCTCAACGACGAGGCAGCCGGGCGGATCGTTCAAACGGGTCTCAGTCGGACGTGCGGGCGCGGTCCTGGTCGGCTCGGTCCTGGTCGGCCCGGTCGTCGTCGATCGCTGCGTCGTCCGCCGCTGTGTCGTCCGCGGTCACGGCGTCGGCGGCGGCGGGGGTCTCCCCACGCATCCGGACGAGGCTCGCCAGCGTCGACACGGCCATCGCGGCGACGATCACCAGCAGGGACACCCACGTGTTGATCTCCGGCGCCCACTCGATGTGGTGGCCGCCGTTCAGGAACGGCAGCTCGTTGTCGTGCAGCGCGTGCAGCACGAGCTTCACGCCGATGAAGGCCAGGATCACGGCGATGCCGTACTTCAGGTAGACCAGACGCTCGAGGAGTCCGCCCAGCAGGAAGTAGAGCTGGCGCAGGCCCATCAGCGCGAAGACGTTCGCGGTGAACACGATGAAGGGGCTCTCGGTGATGCCGAAGATCGCCGGGATCGAGTCGAGCGCGAACAGCAGGTCGGTGGTGCCGATCGCGATGAGCACGATGAGCAGCGGCGTGAAGTGCCGGACACCGTCGTGGTGGGTGCGGAACTTCATGCCGTCGTACGTGTCGGTGAGACGGACCCGGCGGCGCAGCAGCCGGACGATGAAGGTGTCCTTCTGCTCGTCCTCGTCCTCGCCGCGGAGCTGCTGGATCGCCGTCCAGATCAGCCAGGCGCCGAAGATGTAGAAGATCCACGAGAAGTTCTCGATGAGCTGCGCACCGACCAGGATGAAGATCCCGCGGAGCACGAGCGCGATGATGATGCCGAGCAGCAGCACCTCCTGCTGGATCTTCTTCGGCACCGAGAAGCGCGCCATGATGATGACGAACACGAACAGGTTGTCGATGCTCAGGCTGTACTCGGTCAGCCAGCCCGCCAGGAACTGCCCGGCGGAGTCGCCACCGGCGAAGACCAGCATGAGCACCGCGAAGATCAGCGCCAGCCCGACGTAGATGCCCACCCAGACGCCGGATTCGCGCAGCGTCGGCACGTGCGGGCGACGCGCGACGATGAGCAGGTCGGCGAGCAGGATCGCGACCAGGGCGATCATCGAGCCGACTTCGAACACGACGGGGAGCTCGGGCATGCGGAGCCTTCCTTGCTGGTGGTGGGGCGGGTGGCTTCGTGAGCGACCCGCACCAGTCTCCGGCATGATCCGGGCGGTGGCGAACCCCGGGGCTGCGTGCGGCGGACAGAGTCGTACTGTCAGCGCTCTGAGGTCACCGCGTCCGCGACGGCCCGGGCCACCTCGCTGGCGGGGACCTCGGTCGCGTCGATGACCTCGGCCTCGGCGTGCAGCCAGCCGCGCGCCGCCTCGGCGTAGGCGTCGACGTACGCGAACCGGAACGTCGACGGCCCCACGATCGGGTCGTTCTGGATCCGGTCGCGGAGCGTCGGCCCGTCGACGTGCAGCACGAAGTGCCGGACCGGGATCCCGTGGGAGGCGAGCCCCGCCGCGATCTCACGCCAGTAGGCCTCGACCAGGACAGTCATCGGCATGATGAGCGGCCCGCCCACGTAGTCGTGCACCCGGCGAGCGGTCTCGACCACGAGCGGCCGCCACGGGTCCCAGTGCTGGAAGTTGTCGCTGGCCGGCAGCCCCGGCGTGACGTCCATCAGCACCTCGCCGACCTTCTCGGCGTCGAGGATCCGCGAGCCGGGCAACAGCGGCTGGAGCAGTCGGCTCGTCGTCGTCTTCCCCGCCCCGTGGGTCCCGTTCAACCAGACGATCACACGACGAACCTAGTGGTGTCGCCGCCCGGCTCCCCGGAGGTGGTCATCGGCGCGTGCCAAGGTCGACCCGTGCAGAACTCCACGACAGTCGTCATCGCCGGATGCGGCGACCTCGGGACCGAAGCCGGCCTGCGCTTCGCCGACCAGGGCCACCACGTGATCGGACTCCGCCGCCGCGCCGAGTTGATCCCCGCGCCGATCACCGGCCGGAGCGTCGACCTGCGACACGAGGTCCCCGAGATCCCCGCCGACACGAGCGTCGTCGTCGTGGCCTTCGCCGCGGGCAGCCGCGACGTCGACGAGTACCGCGCCACCTACGTCGACGGCCTGCGCAACGTGCTCGACGGCATCGACGCCTCGGACGCCGACCCCCGGGTGCTCGTCGTGTCCTCGACCGCCGTGTACGACGTCTCGGACGGCAGCGAGGTCACCGAGGAGACCCCGGCGCGCGGTGCGACCCCGACCGCCGAGGTCCTGGTCGAAGCCGAGGTACTGCTGCGCGAGCGCGCTCCCGGCGCCGTGCTGGTCCGGCTGTCGGGCGTCTACGGTCCGGGCCGCGAGCGGCTCATCGACCAGGTCCGATCCGGTGCCGCACGGCTGGCGCCGGGGACCTCACCGCACACGAACCGCATCCACCGCGACGACGCCGCCGCGGCGCTCGTGCACCTGGCGGCCCTGCCCGACCCGGCGCCGCTCTACCTGGGCACCGACGACGAGCCGAGCCGGCTGGACGACGTGCTGCGGTTCCTGGCCGACGAACTCCACGTCGCCGAGCCGTCCACGGGCGACGGTGACGCGCGGCAGGCCGGCGGCGACAAGCGCTTGTCGAACGCGTTGCTCCGGTCGACGGGATGGGTGCCGCAGTACCCGACGTTCCGCGAGGGCTACCGCGCCGTGCTGGCGGGTGCGGGCACCCGCCACCCGTGACGCGCACGGGAGCCGCCACCTGACGAACGGGAGGCCCGTGGCGCACGCGACCGCGGGCCTCCCGTCCGTCAGGCGGTCCGGTCCACCGCGCGACGCTCGCGTCCGCCCCGGTGCGGCAGGAACGTCTCGTCCCGCAGGGACTGCTCGATCTGTTCCAGGGACTTGCCCTTCGTCTCCGGCACCCGCAGGAACACCAGGACCCACCCGAGCACGTTGAGCGCGGCGTAGACGAGCATCGTGCCGCCCAGGCTGATCCAGCCGGTCAGGGTCAGCGCGGTCGAGGTCACCAGCAGGTTGGCGCCCCAGAGGACCATCGCGTGCAGGCTCGTCGCGGCGGCCCGGATCCGCAGCGGGTACATCTCGGAACCGACGAGCCACCCGACGACCTGGATGCCACCGGCCTGGAAGAACATGAACGCCAGGATCAGCACGAGCGTGAGCACCGGTGAGGGCTTGCCGTCCTGCACGTAGAAGAGCACACCGAACAGGCCGATGCTCACCGCGGCACCCGGCAGCATCACGAGGGTCAGCCGTCGACGCCCGATCCGGTCCACCAACCGCGACCCGACGAACGTCATCACGAGGTAGACGACCCCCACACCGACGTTCGCCCACAGGGAGTAGACGTGCGGGAACCCGGCATCGGTGAGGATCGTCGGCGTGTAGTAGATCATCATCTCGAGGCCGGTCAGCTGCGTGAACGCGGCGACGATGAGCCCCGCGATCAGGGCCGGCCGGACCCACGGCTTGCGCAGCTGGGCCCACTGCCCGGAACCGGCGCTCGGTTCCGCATCGTCGAGCTTGCGGATGTCGTCGAGCTCGTCCTCGGCGGCATCGTGGTCCGGGCGCAGCCAGCGCAGCACCCGTCGAGCCGGACCGATGCGATCCTGCGACACGAACCAGCGCGGGCTCTCGGGCAGGCGGAGCATCCCGAGCAGCAGCACGATGGCGGGGGCGGCGGCGACCCCGATCATGAAGCGCCAGGACACGACGCCGTTCAGGGCCACCCCGACGATGGCGGCGGACAGGATGCCGACGCCGATCGCGCAGTTGAACACCGTGACCAGGCTGCCGCGGCGCGGGCCCGGGGCGATCTCGGCGATGTACGTGGGGATCGTCTGGGTCGAACCACCCACCGCCAGACCGAGGAACAGCCGGCTGAGGATCAGGAACACCGGACTCGGCGACACCGCGGCGAAGAGCACACCCAGGCCGAAGACCCCCGCGATGAGCAGGATGGTCCGCCGGCGACCGATCTTCGCCGAGATCGGACCGGTGGCGAGTGCGCCGAGGATCGCGCCGACCAGGATCGACGCCGTGATGAACTCCTTGACGGCGGACCCGATCGAGAACTCCTTGCCGATCTCGATGAGCGTGCCGGAGATGACGCCGGTGTCGTAGCCGTAGAGCAGCCCGCCGAGGGCCGCGACGAACGCGACCCGGGTGACGTGCCGCTTCGTGACGCGAGCCGTCTCGGCCGACCCCGTGTCCTCGGGGATCTCCGGGGGGACGCCGGGGACCTTGTCGTGCTCGTCCTCGTCGGTGGTGGTCGTCATCGCGTCCTCTCCGGGTCCTGTCCGAGTCCTGTCCGTGCCGGGAGTGCCCGGGCCGGGCGTCACGGTAGGCGGACCAGCACGAACGGACGTTGAGGAAGCGTCGCTCGCGCTCAGTGCCCCCGATGGTCCTGGATCGTGATCCGCGGCCCGAACGACGGCTTCCGGAACCCGGAGCCCCCGATCAACCGCACGACACGCTCCCGGTGCCCACGCCAGGGTTCGAGCAGCTCGAGCATCCCGTCGTCGTCGACCGGCGCACCCGTGAGCGCCCACCCGACGAGCGCCGGCACGTGGAAGTCCCCCACGCTCGGCGAGTCCGGGTCGCCGTGGGAGCGCTGCGCCGTCTCGGCGGCGGTCCACCGACCGACCCCGGGGATCGACTGCAGCTTCGTGGACACGACCTCGCCACCGCGCCCGTGCGCCAGGGTCCGTTCGAGTGCGGGCGCGACCTTCACTGCGCGCATCACGGTGGCCGAGCGCCCCGGTTCGATGCCTGCGCGGTGCCACTCCCAGCTCGGGATCCGTGCCCACGTCGGAGCGTCCGGCGGCACCATCATGCCCGCGGGTGCCGGACCGGGCGCCGGTGTGCCGTGCCGACGGAGCAGGTACCGCCACGCGCCCCACGCCTGCCGCGAGGTCACCTTCTGCTCCATGATCGCCGGCACGAGCATCGCGACCACGGTGTTCGTGCGGAGCAGCCGGAGCCCGGGCTGCCGGTGTCGTGCCGCGGCCAGGAACTCGTTGCCGGAGACGTCGAACGACGACCAGTCGTCGCCGCGTCCGAGCAGATCGGGGGCGTGCTCGACCGCCCACGGGGCTCCGCTGCCCCACGCCGACACCGCGATGGTGTCGCCGGTCCGCCGTATCGCCACGGAAGCGGGACCGGAGGGTGTGCGCAGCGCGAGCCACACGACCCCACCGACCACCTGGAAGGCCGGGTCGCCGGAGCCGCGCTGCAGGGGCCGCAGGGTCGACGCGACGTCCACCGCGCCTCCAGGCCGGTACACCGTGTCGACGCGAGACGGGTCACCGGACGCACCAGCAGCCGCAGGCGGCGAAGCGGAAGCGAGCAGGGACACACGGGGATGGTAATGCGGAACCACCGTCAGTCATGATGGGCACTGATCCCCACCACCCGACGACGGAGCTCCCATGCGCATCGGCATCCTCACCTCCGGAGGCGACTGCCCCGGCCTGAACGCGGTCATCCGCGCGATCGTCCTGAAGGGCATCGCCATCTACGGACACGACTTCGTCGGCTTCCGCGACGGGTGGCGCGGGGTGGTCGACGGCGACATCGTCCCGCTCGGCCGTAAGGACATCCAGGGCATCGCGAAGCAGGGCGGCACGATCCTCGGCACCAGCCGCACGAACCCGTTCGAGGGCCCCAACGGCGGGGTCGAGAACATCTCCGCGACCCTGCAGCGGCACGGAATCGACGCGATCGTCGCGATCGGCGGCGAGGGCACCCTGGCCGCTGCGAAGCGCCTGACCGACGCCGGCCTGAAGATCGTGGGCGTGCCGAAGACGGTCGACAACGACCTGGGCGCGACCGACTACACCTTCGGCTTCGACACCGCCGTCGCCATCGCCACCGAGGCGATGGACCGCCTGCGCACCACCGGTGAGTCGCACTCGCGCTGCATGGTGGCCGAGGTGATGGGCCGGCACGTGGGCTGGATCGCGCTGCACTCCGGCATGGCCGCGGGCGCGCACGCGATCCTGATCCCCGAGCAGAAGACGAGCATGGAACAGATCGCGAAGTGGGTGCGGGCCGCCTACGACCGCGGGCGCGCACCGCTCGTGGTGGTGGCCGAGGGCTTCGTCCCCGACCACGAGGACACGGCGCACACCGAGCGGGGGCTCGACGCCTTCGGGCGCCCGCGGCTGGGCGGCATCGGCGAGCGCCTCGCGCCGCTCATCGAGGAGATGACCGGCATCGAGACGCGTGCCACGACCCTGGGGCACATCCAGCGCGGTGGCACGCCGACCGCGTACGACCGGGTGCTGTCGACCCGGCTCGGGCTGGCGGCGATCGACTCGGTCGTCGAGGAGCGCTGGGGCCGGATGGTGGCGCTCCGGGGCACCGAGATCGAGCACGTCTCGTTCGAGGAGGCGCTCGGCGAGCTCAAGACGGTGCCGCAGGCGCGGTTCGACGAGGCCGCCATCATGTTCGGCTGAGTGGGCTGGGGCGGGGGCTGGGC
>NZ_QKSE01000003.1:0-240135 GCF_003234595.1 Curtobacterium sp. MCPF17_051
CTCGCTCAAGCCCCTCCAGCTCGAGGGCGACAACGCCATCCTGACCGGCACCACCGTCCACGTCTCGGAGGACGCCGCCGGCCTGCTGAACAAGACCTTCGGCACCGACGCCGTCAAGCGCGGCCTCCTCGTCGGCACCGCCACCATCACCGCCCAGATCAAGTAACACCTGCCGCACCACCACAGTCGGCCCGGACCACGCAGCAGCGCGGTCCGGGCCGACTTGCGTCGTGCGTCGTGCGTCGTGCGCCGAGCGGAACCGGGCGTACCTGGTGGAACCGGGCGTTCCTGGCGGAACCGGGCGTGCCTGGTGGAACCGGGCGTACCTGGTGGAACCGGGCATACCGGGTGGAACCGGGCGTACCTGGTGGGTTGTTTCGACCAGGTACGCCCGTTCTTGCGAACCAACGCGCGTGCGATGGGAAAGAACGGGCGCACAGACGGACGGGAGGCCCGGTGCCAGCTGACACCGGGCCTCCCGTCCGTCGTGTCCGCGCGCCGGGCCGGCGGCCCCTGCCGGGACTCGGCCCCGCGGACAGGTTGCGCGTACCGGGACCCGCAACCTGTCCGCGGGGCCGAGTCCTGGCACCGGGCCTCCCGTCCGTCGTGCGCGTACACCGGGTCGGCAGCCGCCGTCCTCACGGGCTGGACGACACCTCACGCGCTCACGTTTGCGAGAACTGTCGCTCAGCGCGAAATCTCGCCCCGGACCGCACCTCGGCACAGCTCGGCACCGCTCAGCCGCGCCGCCACCACCGCCGCGGTTTCGCCTCGAGCCGCGCCTGCTCCGCAGCCCGCGCGGCCGAAGCCATGCGCACCTCGCGGCGTTCCCGCCAGGCGAGCACCTCGGCCTCGATGTCGCGCATCGGCGTCACCACCGGCGGCCCGCCGAGCAGCTGCCGCCGCGCCTCCTTCACCCGCGCGTTGAAGTCGACGAGGACGTCGCGCACGTCGGTCTCGAGCGACAGGGCGTCGAGGGCGTCGTCGAGTTCGGCGTCCTCGGTCCGCAGCGCCAGGGCCGGCGGCGCGATGCCCCGGATGTCCTCACGCTCGATCTTCGACTTGATCCACCAGTCCGGGTCGTGCTGCCCGTCGAGGCCCGGCAGCGGCTTGCCGTGGTACGGGTTGCCCTCGAAGACCCCGCGGCGCTCGGCCTCCTCGATTTGGGCCCGGGCGTGCGCGGCGACGTCGGCGGCCTTCAGCAGCCGACGTTCCTCACGTTCCGAGCGCACCTCGTCGGGGTCGAGCGACCCCCGCTCGATCTCCTGGTCGACGAGCTGCTGGTAGCGGTAGCGGGCGGCCCTGCGGAGCCGGTCCATCCGTGCATCGACGTCGTTCATCGTCAGACCATGATGCCCCGCGCTCCCGACGGGCCGTCCAGGCCGGTCAGGACTTCTCCGAGAGCTCTTCGATGGTCATCGCGGCCTGGATGAGCGCCAGGTGCGACAGCCCCTGCGGGATGTTGCCCATGAAGTCCCCGTCGACGGCGCTGAGCATCTCGCTGAACAGGCCGACGTCGTTCGCCTGCGCGACCATGTCGTCCATCAGCTGCTTCGCGTCGTCGATGCGTCCGACGCACGCGAGCGCGGCGGCGAGCCAGAACGAGCACGCCACGAAGGGGGACTCCTCGTCCTGGATGCCGGAGTACCGGTACACCAGCGGCCCGTGCTGCAGCTGCTCCTCGATGGCCCGGATCGTGGAGTCCATGCGCGGTCCACGGTCGAACGCCGACATCGCGTGCAGCAGGATCGAGCAGTCGAGCGCGTCGGTGCCCGGGTACATGACGTAGTGGCCGAGCTCCTCGTTCCACCCGTTCTCGGCGACCCAGTCCTCGATGAGCTCGCGGTTCTCGATCCACTTCTCGCGCGGGCCGTCGATCATCCCCGCGTCGTGCAGCTCGACGGCCGCGTCGAGCGCTTGCCAGCAGCCGATCTTGCTCGTCGTGTAGTGCTGCGCCTCCTGCAGCTCCCACATGCCCGAGTCGGGCTCCACCCAGCGGTGGCACGCGTCGTCGGCGAGGTCCTGCAGCACCGAAGCCGTCTTGCGGTCGAGCACGTTGCCGGCTCGGACGTACTGTCGCATGATCTCGAACACGTCGCCCCAGACGCCGAGCTGCAGCTGGTCGCCGGCCCGGTTGCCGATCGTGACCGGACCGATGCCGTTCCAGCCCGGAACGTCGCGCTCCTCGACGGTGTCGCTCTTCGACCCGTCGAGTCCGTAGAAGATCGGCATCGTCTCGTCGTGCTCGGCGATCGTGCGCATCACCCACGAGACGGCGGCGTGCGTCTCCTCGCGCAGGCCGAAGCGGGTGAGCGCGTGCACCGTGTACGCCAGGTCGCGCACCCAGGCGAACCGGTAGTCCCAGTTCTTCCCGCCGGTGCGGTCCTCCGGCAGGCTCGTCGTCGGGGCCGCAGCGATGGCGCCGGTGGGGGCGAAGATCAGGAGCTTCAGGGCGAGGGCGCTGCGCTGGACCGCGTCGGACCACGGTCCGTCGTAGCTGAACTCCTTCGACCAGGTCGACCAGTTCTCGATCGTGCGGTCGACCCCTTCGAGCGTGCGCTCCGGCTCCGGCAGGAAGATCGGCTCGTCGTACGTGCCGACGATGGTCAGGATCGACTTCGAGCCCTCGGTCGTCGAGAACCGCCCCGAGAACCGGGGGCCGTCGTCGTGCACCGGTTCGAAGCCCTGCTCGACGATCGCGATGGTCACGCCGTCGACGCCGATCACCGTGCCGTTCACGGTGTCGAGTCGGCGCGGCTCCGCGGTGTTCAGGATCGTGCCGGGCACGACCGCCCACTCCATCTCGACCGAACCGTCGACCCCCTGCACGCAGCGGGCGATCTCGGCCCACGGCAGACGTCCGGCCACCCCGGTGACCATGGCGTCGGTCACGGTTGCGGTGCCGGACGGGGTCGTCCAGGTCGTCACGAGCACGTTCGTCCCCGGCAGGTAGGCGCGGGACACCTGCGCCTGGTCGTCCACGGGCCGCAGGGCGACGTGTCCGCCGTGCTCCGCGTCGACGATGCTCGCGAACACCGGCGGTGAGTCCATCGACGGGATCGGCAGCCAGTCGATCCGCCCGTCGAGCGCGATGAGGGCGACCGTCCGCCCGTCGCCGATCGCGCCGTACGAACGGAGCGGGACGTACCCGTTCGTCCGTTCCTCGTTCTCCGTCGCGTCGGGGGTGTCTCGCGTGCGCTCGGTCATGCGTCCAGCCTGCCCCGGCCCCGGCGGCGACCATCAGGCGGACGTACCCCTCGTGGAGAACGCACGCCGAGCCTCCAGCCTGTGGAGAACCGCCGGAGAACCGCCGGAGAACCGCCGGAGCACCCCCGGAGCACGACCGACACGCCCACGCGACTTGCGCATCCCGGGCGTGTCGCACTAGCGTCGTGCTCCTGCCGATCGGCAGACCGCCCGCCCCGGGCACACCGGAAGGACCGCGCATGCGCGCCGTGCAGCACAACGAGGAACGCGTCGAGCTCCAGCTCGCCGCGGCCGCCGTGCTGCCCGAGCAGCAGTGGTCCCTCCGCTATCCCGCGTAGGCACGCGACGTCACACGACGCCTGCGTGCCCACCCGGCCCGGGGCGTTCGTCAGCACCGCTTCCTTCCGTCCGCCACGTCGGGCGACGACCAGGAGGCCAGGCGTACGACCGTCTCGGACCGTCACCTCGACGCTCACGAAAGCGAGACGACTCCATGAAGAAGATCAACGACCGATTGCTCAGCTGGGCCTCGATGCTCGAGGACAACACCGAGCAGCAGGCCCGCACGACCGCGCGCATGCCGTTCGTGTTCCCGCACCTGGCCCTCATGCCCGACGCACACCTCGGCCTCGGGGCCACCGTCGGGTCCGTCATCCCGACCCTCGGCGCGATCATGCCGGCGGCCGTCGGCGTGGACATCGGCTGCGGCATGATCGCGGTCCGAACGCAGTTCACCGCCACCGACCTGCCCGCCAACCTGCAGGGGCTGCGCGAGCAGATCGAGCGCGCGATCCCGTTGTCGGCCGGTGCGTCGAACCGGAAGATCGTGGCGACCGCCGCACCCCGGATCGCCGAGCTCGAGGCGATGGCCGCGATCGCCGGGTTCGGCCCCGACGGCGTGCACGGCGGGTGGCGGAACCAGCTCGGCACGCTCGGGTCCGGCAACCACTTCATCGAGGTCTCCCTCGACGAGCAGGACCGGGTCTGGCTCTTCCTGCACTCCGGGTCGCGGGGCGTCGGCAACAGGATCGCGCAGCGGCACATCAAGGTCGCCAAGCAGGCCATGGAGCGGTGGTGGATCCAGTTGGCGGACCCCGACCTGGCGTACCTGGTGGAGGGCACGCCGGAGTTCGACCGGTACATCGCCGAGCTCCGGTGGGCACAGCACTTCGCGCTGCTCAACCGCGAGGAGATGATGGACCGCGTCGTCCGGCAGCTGTCCGAGGCCGTCGGCACGCCCGTCGACGAGCGCGAGCGGATCAACTGCCACCACAACTTCACGCAGCGTGAGACGCACTGGGGCAAGTCGGTGTGGGTCTCGCGCAAGGGTGCGATCCAGGCGAAGGCCGGTCAGCCCGGCCTGATCCCCGGGTCGATGGGCACCGCGTCGTACGTGGTCGAGGGACGCGGCAACAAGCCCTCGCTCGAGTCGTCCCCGCACGGTGCCGGCCGGCTGTTCTCGCGGAGCGCGGCCCGGCGGACCTTCACCCACGAGCAGCTGCGCGAGGCGATGGCCGGCATCGAGTACCGCGACACCGACGCGTTCCTCGACGAGATCCCGGCGGCGTACAAGCCGATCGACCAGGTCATGGCGGACGCCGAGGACCTCGTGTCGATCCGGCACACCCTGCGGCAGGTCGTCAACGTGAAGGGCGACTGAGACGCGCCCACCGACGGACCGGAGGCCCGTGGCGGCGCCGCCACGGGCCTCCGGTCCGCCACGTGGCGGAGCGCAGGGCCTGGCGCGCCCCGGACAGGACGGGACGCGTCGGGCACGCTGGGGCGTGATGAGCGACACGGCGGAGCACGCAGCGAAGGAAACCGGACGACAGGTCCGGCGAGCGGCCGACAGCCGCTGGTTCGAGGTCACGGCACGCGCCGGGTTCGTCGGCAGCGGCATCGTCCACCTGCTGATCGGGTACCTGGCGATCCTGCTCGGCATCGGCAACGCGTCCTCCGGCGGCGAGACGGACCAGTCCGGTGCGCTGCAGCAGATCGCCGCGGTCCCCGGGGGCGTGTTCCTGCTCTGGCTGATCGCCGTCGGCACCGCCGCGCTCACGGTGCGCCTGATCGTCGAGGCGATCGTCGGTGGCCGTTCCGACACCACCCGGGGCTGGCTCGCCCGGCTGAAGGACGTCGCGAAGGCCGTGGTCTACGGCGTGATCGCCTACTCGGCCGCCTCGTACGCGCTCGGTGCCGGGTCGAGCTCGAGCAGCTCGTCGCAGAGTGCCGCGGCGAAGACCCTGGCGACGCCGGGCGGGGTGTTCGTGCTGCTCCTCGCCGGGGCGATCGCGGTCGCGGTCGGCATCGGCCTCGTGGTGATCGGCTGCCGCCGGTCGTTCCGCAAGCAGATCACACGACCGTCGGGCCAGCTCGACCGCGTGGTCACCGTGCTCGGCGTCGTCGGCTACGTCGGCAAGGGGATGGCCGTGGCCATCGTGGGCGTACTCATCGCCGTCGCGGGGCTGCGGAGCGACCCCGACCAGGCCACCGGGCTCGACGCCGCGTTCGACGCCGTGCGGAGCATGCCCGGCGGGGTGTTCGTCCTCGTCGCGATCGGCATCGGTTTCCTGGCCTTCGGCGTCTACAGCTTCTTCCGCGCGCGGTTCGCCCGCCTCTGACCCGCGGACGTACGGACGACCGGACCGGCGCGGACCTTCGCGCTCCGCGACACCTCACGGGCCGAAGCGGGCGTGAGGTGTCGCTGAGCCCGTGAACTCGCCGCCGCCGCCGCCGCCGCCGCCTCACCGCCGTCCCCACGCCTGAGCGGGCACGGACCGCCCCCGCGGTAGACGGGGTCGATGAGCACCAACGTCACGACCGGCCCCGCGACCGTCTTCGCCGACGCCCGAGCGGTCCTCGCCGAGAGCATCGTCTGGGACCCGTCCGCACAGTTGCTCCGGTGGGCCGACATCACCCTCGGCACCCTCAACACCGCCGAGGCCGACGGCACCGTGCGGTCGAGCGTGCCGCTGCCGCCCCCGCTCGCGAGCTTCCAGCCCCGGGCCTCCGGCGGGTTCGTCGCGGCCCTCGGCGACACCGTCGTGGTGACGGACGAGCAGGGTGCCGTCGAGCGCGAGATCGCCCGCGTCACCCACAGCACCTCGGGCAACCGGTTCAACGAGGGCAAGTGCGACCCGTTCGGCCGGTTCCTGGTCGGCAGCATGAACGTGACGACCGGCGAACCCGACGCGGCGCTCTACTCGATCGAGGCGGACGGCACGACCCGGGTGCTCCGCGGTGGCTTCGGCGTGACGAACGGCATGGAGTGGTCGGAGGACGGCCGCACGATGTACGTCACCGACACCAGCGCCTCGACGGTCTTCCGCGGGTCGTACGGCCCGGACGGCGAGCTCGGCGAACTCGAGCCGTTCATCGTCGGTCACGCGCACGACGGCCTGGTCCGCGACGACGAGGGCTGCTTCTGGAGCGCGATCTACGGCGGATCCCGCGTCGAGCGCTACGGGTCCGACGGCTCGCACCTGGAGACGGTGGAGCTCCCCGTCGCCAACCCGACGTCGGTGGCGTTCGGCGGCCCGGACATGTCGACGCTCTTCGTCGGGACGGCCCGCGAGAACCTCACCGAGCAGGACCTGGAGCAGGCGCCGCCCTCCGGCGCGGTCTTCGCGGTGCCGACGGCGGTGCACGGGTTCCCCGCGAACACCTTCAGCGGCTGAGCACGCCGTCGCCGCCCGCGCGGACGGCGGCCGGGTATCCTGGGCGACCGCCCGACCGGAGGAGACCCACGTGGACGACGAACGCCAGGCACCCCGGCCGGACCCTGCCGGCGAGCTCGCCCAGGCCGAGGACGCCGGCGTCACGGTGCAGGTGGACCGGGTCGCGGTCGACGGCACCTACGTCCGGGTGAGCTCGATCGGCGAGCCGGGCGCGCGGGCCTTCGTGCTCGTCGCGGGCCTGGGCATCGCGTCGACCTACTACGAGCGGCTCGCCCCGCACCTCAACGAGAACGGTCCGGTGCACGCGCTCGACCTGCCGGGCTTCGCCGGTGTCCCGCGGTTCCGGGGCACGGTCACGATCGAGCGCTACGCCGACGCGGTCGAACGGGTCATCGACGACCTCGGGCTCCAGGACCCGGTCCTGGTCGGGCACTCGATGGGCACGCAGGTCGTCACCGAGGTCGCCGCCCGCCGTCCGGGCATCTCCGACCTCGTGCTCATCAGCCCGGTGGTCGACTCGTCGGCACGCACGGTGCGGCAGTCGGCCTTCCGGTTCCTGCGGTCGACGCTGCACGAGCCCGCCGCGGTCCGCTGGCACGGCATCACGGCGTACGCGCTGTGCGGGTGGCACTGGTTCCGGAAGGTCCTGCCACGGATGATCGCCTTCCCGATCGAGGAGCGCGCCGCCCACGTGCAGGCGCGCACCCTGATCGTCCGCGGTGAGCACGACGCGATGGTGCCGCGGGACTGGGTCCGTCGGCTGGCGCGGGTGTTCCCGTACGCGGTCCTCCGCGAGGTCGTCGACGGCGCACACTCGGTCATGCACGCACAGGCCGACGCGGTCGCGCGGCTCGCGGTGGCGCACGTCGACCACCGGATCCCCGACCGGGGCGTGTCGTCCCTGCAGCGGGTGCACGACGACTCGACGTCGTCGGACCTGGCCCGGCTCAGCCCGGGCGACGCCTGGTTGCTGGTCAAGTCGCGGTTCATCGAGCTGTTCGGGATGGCTCGAAACGACGACGAGACGCTCGAGGCGGCCAAGTCCGCGCACGCCGTCGCGATGGCGGACGGCGACGACCTGCCGGTCGACCCGGCGGACCGCCGTGCGGTCGTCGACGAAGTCGCGCCCGAGTCGAAGTAGCGAGCACGGTCGAAGCAGCGGGCGTCGCGACGTGCGGGCGACCGCCTGGAGGCCCGGTGCCGGTCCGACGGACCGGCACCGGGCCTCCAGGCCGTCGCGACCACCGCGACGGGCGAGCGGTCAGGGCGTGATGCGGCCCGGCAGCATGTCGGGCGTGAGCGCGTTCGCCTCGGCGAGGACCTTGCGGGCCTCGTCGGTCTTGTCCCAGACGTTCCAGAGCAGCACGCCCCGGACCGTGTCGTCGTCGTCCAGGTAGTAGACGACGCCGGTCACCGTGGGGTCCTGCCAGTCCTCGACCGTGCGGAGCTCCGCGCTGACCTGCCCCACCGCCTCGTACCCCATGTCGAAGACGTCGGAGTAGAACATCGGCGTGTGGTCGTAGGTCTCGTCGGCGTCGGCCAGGTTGCGGCCGGCCTGCCGACCCTGCTGCTGCGCGTTGTCGACGTGCTCCACCCGGCGGGTGCCGAGGATGCGGTCCGGGTACTCGGCGACGTCACCGGCGGCGAACACGGAGTCGTCGTCGGTGAGCAGCGTCGAGGTCACCACGATGCCGTCGCGGACGGTGAGTCCGGCGTCGGAGGCGAGCTGCGTCGCGGGTTCGATGCCGAGTCCGGCGACGACGGCGTCGGCCTCGACCACGGAGCCGTCGTCGAGCGTCAGCCGAACGCCGTCCGCCGTCTCGGTGCCCTCGGACACCCGACGGCCGGTGCGGAGCTCCACACCGTGGTCGACGAAGCGCTGCTGGAACGCCCGTGCCAGATCCTCGGGGAACATCCGGCCGCCGACGACCTCGTCCGGGTCGATCAGTGTGACGCTCGCACCGTTCTGCACGATGCCCGCCGTGATCTCCTGGCCGATGTACCCGCCGCCGACGACGGCGACGTGTGCCCCGGCGTCCGCGAGTTCACGCAGCCGGCGGTAGTCCGACGCGCTGCGGTAGTCGAGCACGCGTGCCGACGGGGACAGCCCCGGCAGCCCGCGGGGCTTCCCGCCGGTCGCGAGCAGGAGCCGCTCGTAGCCGTGGGTCGCGCCGTCGGCCGTCGTGACGGTCTTCGCGGCACGGTCGATCGCGGTCACCGTGGTGCCCAGGACGAACTGCGCCCCGGTCTCCTCGGTGTGCAGGTCGACCTTCTCGTCCCAGCTGAAGTCCGGGTCGGTCCAGAGCTTCTTCGACAGCGCGGGCCGCGCGTAGGGCCGGTCGACGTCCTCGCTGAGGATCCCGATCGACCCGTCGGTGTCGAGCTCGCGGATGCCACGGGCAGCGGCGTCGGCGACCATCCCGCCGCCGACGATGAGGTAGCGGAAGTCGGTCATGACGCCTCCTGGCGGTGCTGTGGCGCCACGATCAGATCGTGGCGACCGAGCCGGAGTCGACCCGGTAGTTGGCGCCGTTCACGAAGCTGGCCAGGTCGGAGCACAGGAAGGCCACGACGTTCGCGACCTCTTCCGGCTCGCCGCGGCGCTTGAGCTCCATGTACGGCCGCTCTTCTTCGAGGAAGCTGCCGATGGCCTCGTCGAACGAGGTCCCGCGCTGCTTGGCCCGCTTGTCCATCATCGCGTCGGTCATCGGCGTGTGGATGAACGCGGGGGAGACCGTGTTCACCAGCAGGCCCTCGGAGGCGTAGGAGCGCGACAGGCCCTTCGCGAACGAGAGCACCCCGGCCTTGGCGGCGCAGTAGGGGAGTTCGTCGTCGTACGGCTGCGAGGCGTCCTCGGACACCAGGTAGACGATGCGGCCCCAGCCGCCCTGGCGCAGGTCGCCGATGAACTCGCGGGTGATCCGCACCGGCCCCATCAGGTCGATGTCGATCGTCTCCGCCCAGCCGGCCTCGTCGATCTCGTGGAACATGCCCTGGGCGCCGGTGACGCCCGAGGACTGCACCAGGATGTCGATCTCGCCGACGGCCTCGCGCACCTGGTCGTGCAGGGCGGCGAGGCTCTCGGCGCTCCGGACGTCGGCGGCGAAGGCGTGCAGCTTGCCGAGCGGTGCCTCGAGCTGGTCCGCACTGGTGTCCAGACGGCTCTGGTCGATGTCGGTGACGACCACGGTCGCACCCTCTGCCAGGAGGATGCGCGCCGTGTTCCAGCCGATGCCGGAGTCGCCGCCGAAGACGAGCGCGGTCTTGCCCTGGATACCGAGGTCCACCCGGGCCCCTACGCGTGCGCCGACGCGTCGGCGACGGCGGGCGTGGTGGCGGAGGCCAGCGGGGTGCTGGGCGCGCGGTTCTCGGCGGAGACCATCCACGCGAGCTGCTCGAGGCGCTCGATGAAGCCGTGGAGCAGGTCCGCGGTCGTCGGGTCTTCCTCGTCGACCTCGTCGTGGACGTCGCGCATGGTGCCGGTCGCCTGGTACAGCCGGAGCGTGACCTGGTCGATGGCGTCGTGCGTGGTGATCTCGCCCGAGGGGAACGCGTCGAGGTGGCTGCCCGCGGAGACGGTCGCCGAGCGGCCGTCCGGCACGAGGTACAGCGCGCGCATGCGCTCGGCGGTGTCGTCGGCGAACTCACGAGCCGCGTCGACGATCTCGTCGAGCTGCAGGTGGAGGTCGCGGAAGTTGGTGCCGAGGATGTTCCAGTGGGCCTGCTTGCCCTGCAGGTGCAGGTCGATGAGGTCCACGAGGACCGCCTGGAGGTTCTTGGCCATCTTGTCCGAAGCGTGCATGGTTGTGGCTCCTTTCGCGTCGGTGTGACCGTTCCGGTCTACGCGGTCGCGCAGTGCACGCTCTCAGTGCGCTCGGAGGCGGCGTCCCCCGAGGTCGTCCGGCGCGATGCCGCTCAGTGCGACGGCGCGGGGTCGACCTGGTCGACGGCTTCGCGCATCTGCTCCAGGAAGCCGGCGACGATCCGCGCCTCGGACGCGGGGAGTCCCTCGGCGATCGACATCATCCGGCGGTGCATCACGCCGAGCGTGGCGCGGACCTCGTCGTCTGTCTCGGTCGTCGGAGTGATGACGAGGGCCCGGCGGTCGGTGGGGTGCGGGTCGCGGCGGACGTGGTTCGACTTGACCAGGCGGTCGATCAGGATCGTCGTCGAGGCCGACGAGATCTTGAGGTACGCGGCGAGGTCCTTCGGGCTCACGGCGGTGCCGGAGCGCTGCGCCTGCAGCAGGAAGCGCACGGCGAGCAGGTCGGTCTCGCCCATGCCCATCGAGTCACGGGTCCGGCGGCGCATGGCCGTCTCGGCGGATCGGTACCGGCGCAGGGCGTTGAGCACCGCGACCCCGCGTTGGGTCGCGTCGTCGTCCGGGAACCAGTACCCGGACGCCTCGGTGATCTCCTGCGTCGACATGGCGTTCAGGGTAACCCGTCTCGTATCTCGGTCGTCTAGCGGACTCCCGGGTTCCGCCACGACGGTGCGTCCGCAACGTCCGATGCGTCCGCACCGGACGGACAGGAGGCCCGTGCGGGGTCGCCACGGGCCTCCTGTCCGACGGTCGGTCGCGTTACGCGGCTGCCTGCTCGTCCGTGCCGGCTGCGGCCTCGGCGAGCGCGGTGAGCGCGCCCTGCACGAGCGTCGTGACCTCGGCGTCCTCACGCGGGTGGGTCTCCGCGAAGCGGACGACCGACTGCGGGATGGCGACCTTGACGTCCTCCAGGACCTTCGCGCCGGCGATGCCGGCGGCCTTGCGGGCGTCGTCGTGCGCCCAGACGCCGCCGTACTGGCCGAACGCCGAGCCGATCACGGCGAGCGGCTTGCCGGACAGTGGCGAGGCGCCGAACGGACGCGAACCCCAGTCGAGCGCGTTCTTCAGGACGGCGGGGACGGTGCCGTTGTACTCGGGGGTGATCAGCAGGACGGCGTCCGCGGTGGCGACGGCGTCGCGGAAGGCGACGGCAGCGGCGGGCGGGGTGTCGCCGTCGATGTCCTCGTTGTAGAACGGCAGGTCGACGATGCCGTCGAAGGTGTGCAGCTCGATGCCCTCCGGCGCGTGGTGCGCGGCGGCCTCGGCGAGCTTGCGGTTGATGGAGTCGGCGCGCAGGCTGCCGACGAGGACGAGGACGTTCGTCATGGAGCTCCTTCTGTTGCGGGATGCTGTTGCTGGACGGAAAGGTGTCAGCGACAACCAATGCGATCGTCGGGCGCGCTATTCCCAACGCTGGGTACGGTGGCGTCGTGACCTCGCTTCGGACCCCGGCCAGCACGCCTCGAACCACCGATCCGACCTGGTGGCGCGACGCCGTCGTCTACCAGGTGTACCCGCGCAGCTTCGCCGACACGGACGGCGACGGGCTCGGTGACGTCGCGGGCATCACGAGCCGGGTGCCGTACCTGGCGTCGCTCGGTGTCGACGCGCTGTGGCTCTCCCCGTTCTTCCCGTCGCCGCTCGCCGACGGGGGCTACGACGTCGCCGACTACCGGGCCGTCGACCCGAAGCTCGGGTCCCTCGACGACCTCGACGCCCTGGTCCGGGCCGCCCACGAGCACGACCTGAAGGTCATCGTCGACATCGTGCCGAACCACACCTCGGACCAGCACGAGTGGTTCCGGGCCGCACTGGCGTCCCCGCCCGGGTCGGCCGAGCGTGCGCGGTACGTGTTCCGCGAGGGGGCCGGCGACTCCGGGGAACTGCCGCCGAGCGACTGGGTGTCGAACTTCGGCGGCAGCGCGTGGACCCGGGTACCGGACGGGCAGTGGTACCTGCACCTGTTCGCCCCCGAGCAGCCGGACCTGGACTGGTCGAACCCCGAGGTCCGCGCCGACTTCGAGGACACCCTGCGCTTCTGGTCCGATCGCGGTGTCGACGGGTTCCGCGTGGACGTCGCGCACGGTCTGGCGAAGGACCTGTCGACCCCATACTGGCCCTCGAACGAGCAGGACCTGCCGCTCGACGGCTCCGACCCGCTGTACGACCGCGACGAGGTGCACGAGATCTTCGCCACCTGGCGCCGGGTGCTCGACGAGTACGAGCCGCCCCGTGCCGCGGTCGCCGAGGCCTGGGCCCCCGCGCCCCGCCGCGTCCTGTACGCCCGGCCGACGGAGCTCGGGCAGGCCTTCAACTTCGACCTGCTCGAGTCCCCCTTCGAGCCGGACGCCTTCCGTCGGATCATCGAGCGGAACCTGGCAGCCTCCGAGCAGTCGGGCGCCTCGAGCACCTGGGTGCTGTCGAACCACGACGTCGTGCGGCACCCCACCCGGTACGGCCTGCCGGACGGCACCGACACCGATGCCTGGCTCATGACGGACGGCACGACGCCGGAGCTCGACCGCGCACGGGGGCTCCGCCGGGCACGTGCCGCGACGCTGCTGATGCTGGCGTTGCCGGGGTCGTCGTACGTCTACCAGGGCGAGGAACTCGGCCTGCACGAGGCCGCCGCGATCCCGCGCGACCTGCTGCAGGACCCGAAGTGGCTCCGCACCGGGCACACCGCGAAGGGCCGGGACGGTTGCCGGGTGCCGATCCCGTGGACGCGTTCCGGGCCGTCGTTCGGCTTCGGGGACGTCGCACCGCACCTGCCGCAGCCGCAGGACTTCGGGGAGTCCTCGGTCGAGGCCGAGGACGGCGATCCCGAGTCGACCCTGTCGCTGTACCGCCGGGCGCTGGCCGCACGACGCCGGCTGCAGCAGGGGGAGGCGCTGACGTGGCTGGAGTCCGGCTCCGAGGTCGTGGCGTTCGCCCGGCACGACGGCTGGCGATCGTTCACGAACTTCGGCACGGAGCCGCTGCCGTTACCCGCCGGCACCGTCGTCGTCGCGTCGTGCCCGCTCGACGAGGTCTCGTCCGGTGTGTTGCCCGGCGAGACGACGGTGTGGTTGGCCTGAGCGGACAGGTTCTTCCTCCACAGCCCGGAGGCCCGTGGTGACGTTCCACAGATCGTTTCGCCGCCGCCCGGGGGTGACCTCCCGATCGCGAGCATCGGGGCATGACAGATCCCACTGCTCCAGCATCCGGTCCACGGCCACTCCGGTCGCGGGTCGTCCGTCGCCTCGCTGCGGTCGGCGCCGCGCTGACCGCGCTCGGCGTGCTCGCGGCGCCCGCCGTGCTCCCGTCCGGGTCGAGCGCCGCTGCGCTCGACTTCCCCTACGTCAACGAGTTCTCCAGTGCGTCAGGCGGCACCCTGCACGGTGACGCCGCGGTGTCCGACGGCCGCCTGCGACTCACCGACGACGTCCGGAACCAGGCCGGGGCCTGGTCGACGAACGACACGTTCCCCTCCGACACCGGGCTCGAGATCGAGTTCACCTACGCCATGTACACCGCGAAGGACGACCCCGGGGCCGACGGCCTGCTGCTGTACCTGGCCGACGGGGCCGCACCACAGGGTGTCGGGTCGTACGGCGCCGGCCTCGGGTACGCCTGCCGCAGCACCGTGACCGAGGGCGGTGGACGCCCGTGCGACCTTCCGGGGGTCCCCGGCGGCTTCGCCGCCGTCGCGATCGACCACTACGGCAACTTCTCGTCGCGCATCAACGACTCCGGTCCCGGTGCCCAGGCCGACCACGTCGTCGTCCGCGGCTCGGGCGACGGGACCGAGGGCTACCGGTACGTCGCCGGCGTCGCGGCCCCCGGCGGCACGGTGACCGACGGCGCCGCACCGCGGAAGGTCCGCGTCACCCTGCTGCCCGAGGCCGACGGCGGCCTCGCCGTGACGGTCCGGATCCAGGCCGGCGGAGCCCTGCGGACGGTGCTGGACTCCGTGCCGCTGCACGGCGACGGACAGGCCCCGCTGCCGAGCACGCTCCGCCTCGGGTTCGCCGCGGCCACCGGCAGCCACGTCGACAAGCACGAGGTCGATGCGCTGCAGGTCCGGAAGCCGGCGGACCTGTCGGTCGAGCACGACCTGCCCGCGACCGTCGCGGCAGGCGACCCCGTCCGCTACGACGTCACGGCCCGGAACCCCGGCCCGAACGCCTCCGATCCGAGCCCGTTGCGCGTCGACGTGCCGGACGGCATCGAGGACGTCACCTGGACGTGCACCGCGGCGGCGGGCTCCGCCTGCGCGACCGCGACGGGGAGCGGTGACGTGGCGACCGACCTGTCCCTGCCCCGCGACGGTTCGGCCGTGGTGACGATCGACGGGCGGGTCGCCGCGGGCACCGAGGGGAGCCTGGAGAGCGTCGCGACGATCGCCACGCCTGCGTCGTTGTCCGACACGAACGAAACGGACAACGTCTCGCGGGCGAGCACGACCGCGACGGCACCGGTGGCCGTCGCGCACGTCGAGACGGACAAGTCCGTGTCGCCGTCGACCGTCGCACCCGGTGACGAGGTCGAGTACCTGGTGACCGCACGGAACCGGGGCCCAGCGGTCGCGGAGCACGTCGGGGCCGTCGACGACCTGCCCGAGGCCATGGGCTTCGCCGGTTCGGACGACGGGTGCACCGCCGAGGGGCAGCGCGTGACGTGCCGATCCGACACCTCACTCGACGTGGGGGAGACCCGCGCCTTCCGGATCCGCGCCGTGCTCGACCCCGGGTACCGGGGGGACGGATCCGACGTGGTGAACGTGGCGACCGCGACCTCGCCAACCGACCCGGACGGGGGCGACCCGTCCACCGGTGTGGCGATCGTCGTCGACCCGGGCGACGAGGGACCGGCGCCGAGCCCTGCGCCGACGACCGGTCCGGCACCGGACGACGGGGACGGCTCCGGTGATGGCGGTTCCGGCGACGGCAACGGCCCCGCGGCGGGTGCTGACGACGGGCGTGCGGGTGCTCCGGCAGCTGACCACGGGGCCACCGCGCCCGTCGGAGCCCTCGCCTACACCGGCTCCGAAGGGGTCGGCCTCGCCGCCGCGCTCGCAGCCCTGGCCGCCGCCGTCGGATCCGTGTGCTGGTGGCTCGCCCGACGTCGTGCCCGCCGGGACGCGCCGACCGACGACCCGCAGCAGCCCTGACACCGCCGGGACGGCACCGGACAGCGGTGCCGTCCCAGCGCACGGGTGTGCACGTCCACAGGGGGTGGAGCCGCCGCCGGTCGGGCGTTCACCCCACCGGCGGTAGGATCGGATCCACGATCCGCATGCCCGAAAGAGGTCTCGTGTCCGACACCGTGGACGACGCCACCACCGTGGAAGACGCGACCCAGCGCGCGCGGTACTGGCCGATCCCGATCCTCCGGGCGGTCCCCGCAGCGGTCGTCGCGATGGTCATCACCTTCTCGACCAACCACGCCGCGGGCTACGGTCTCGTGCTGTTCGGCGGCTTCGCCCTGGTCGAGGGCCTCGTGCTCCTGTTCGCCGGGATCTCCCGACTGTCCCTCGACGGCCGTTCGCGCCGCACGACCCTGCTGCAGTCCGTCATCACCCTGGTCGCCGCGGTCGCCGCGTTCGCGTGCAACGGGTTCGGGCTTCCGGCCTTCATCACGGTCATCGTCGCGTTCGCGGTGCTGACCGGGGCCCTCGAGCTGTCCCAGGGGCTCCGTGCCCGACGTCGCTCGCCCTTCGCTCGCGACTGGACCACGATCGGCGGCCTGACGCTGCTGCTCGCGGTCGCCTTCCTCGTCACGCCGCCGGACTACTCCCAGCAGCTCGGTGGCGTGGAGCAGGTCACCGGCACCCTCGACGCCTCGATCGTGCTCGTCGGCCTGCTCGGCGCGTACCTCGCCATCACGGCCGTCTTCCACGTGATCGCCGGCCTCTCGCACAAGTGGGGCACGGCCACGCCGGCCGTCGCCCCGGACGGAGCACCACACGCATGACCACCCCCAGCCGTCGTGACCGTCTGCGCCCGGTCGAGCTCCTCGGGATCTCCGCGATCGTCGCGGTGTTCACCGGGCTCGTCGTGCTGTTCTCGACGCGGGAACTGCAGCTGGCCGTGATCTTCCTCGGCGTCGCGTTCATCGTGGTCGTCGTCGTGCTCGCGATGCTGCAGCTCGCCTCGTCGAGCGAGCAGGACGACAACGACATGCTCGGCGGGCACAAGACGCCGGGCGAGGGCGACGGCGACGACTTCCACTGACGGCTGACGCAGCGGCGATCGCGTCCTGACGCCTGACACGCCCGAGGTCACGGATCAGGAACGGTCCTGTCAGGATCCCGCGTCCTGCCGACACCTCTGGGTGAAGGAGGTGGGATGTGGACGTGACGACCGGCACCGACACGGACGAAGGACTCGTCCGTGCGATGGCACAGGGGGACACCGGAGCGCTCGCACGGGCGTTCGATCGGTACGCCGCCACGCTCACCCGGTACGCCTGGGCACTCGTGGACAACCGGTCCGACGTCGAGGAGATCGTGCAGGACGCGTTCCTCACGCTCTGGCAGCGGGCGGCGACCCTCGAGCTGCCGGCGGACACCGTGCTGCCGTGACTGCTCGTCGTCTGCCGCAACCACGCCTTCAACACCGGACGCAAGCAGGCCCGTCGTCGCGCGGACGAACTCCCCGAGCACCTCGCCTCGCCCGCCGACCACGACGAGGCCCGCGAGACCCTGCGCTGGGTCCGTGCCGAGATCGCCGCGCTCCCCGACCTCGACCGCCGCATCTGCGAGCTCTGCCTCCTCGAGGGGTACTCCTACGCCGAGGCCGCGGAGCTCCTCGGGCTCACGGTCGGGGCGGTCACCCAGCGGGTCTCCCGCAACCGACGTCGACTCAAGAAGGCGGTGATGCACGATGAACACTGAACCTCCCCAGGGAGACGAGCTGCAGCGCATGCTCGTCTCGATGAAGCAGAACGTCCTCGAACGCGCCACGCCCCGCCCGAAGCGACGTCGTGGTCGCTCGGGGGTCGTGATCGGCGTCGTCGCCCTGCTGGCACTCGGCACCGCGACCGGCGCCGTGGCCCTGACCCTGTCGCAGCAGAACGCCGACCCGGTCGCCGCTCCCACCCGGACCCAGCAGCCCGAGCCCTCGCCCTCCGCGACCACGCCGAGCTCCGCCCCGATCACGGGCGCCCCGATCCCGAAGCCCACCCGGACCCCCACCGTGGCGACGATCCCGGCGACCTGTCGCGACATGGTGCCGGCGGAGGACTACACGCGGCTCTTCGGGGAGAATCCGCTGACCGAGATCTCGAAAGCGAAGGACGGGACGGCCGGCGGCGATGGTGAAGACGTCACCTGGGCGGACGGGGAGTCGGAGATCATCTGCCGGTGGGCCGACCCTCGAGCGGACGTCAGCGGGCTGACCATGACCATCGGGACGGCCGGACCCGGTGCCGCGGACGTGCTCGCGACCAGTCCGCTCCAGTGCGAGGACCGTGACGGCGGCCGGGTGTGCCAGTCGTCCGTCCGGGCCCAGACCGGCCCGGTCGACCAGGTCTCCACCTTCTTCCTGCGCGACGACACCTTCATCGTGATCCGGCAGGCGAACTTCCCGACGAACGGTCTGCTGGACGCCGTCGTCGGGGAGATCTGGGGGGACTGACGGCCTGGAGGCACGTGACGGACCCGACCCGTGCCTCCAGTCCGTCGGTGGCCGGATCGCGAGCAGGAACGGTCGCCTCGCGCACCGTGACGCGACCGTTCCTGCTCACGGAGCACACCGACCACGCCCCGCGTCACCCCACCCGCGCCGCCACGATGTCGCGTGCCAGCGTCCGGACCGCACGGCTCGGCTCCGGGGACGTCCGGACCGCGAGACCGATGCGGAGCGGGTCGACCTCGTCCTCCAGGTCGAGCACCGCACCGTCGTACCGCACCCCCGAGTCCGGCACGACCCCGACGCCGAGCCCGGCCGAGGCGAACCGGATCACGGCGGGCATGTCGTTCATCTCCGCGACGATGCGCCGCCGGATGCCGAGCCGCTCGAGTGCCCCGTCGAGGATGATCCGGTTGCCGAACCCGTGCGCCGTGTCGACGAAGGGTTCATCGGCGAGTTCGGCGAGCGACACCGACGACCGGCCGGCGAGCGGGTGGTCCGACGCGGTGAACACCCGGAACGGCATCTCCCGCAACGGCTCCACGACGACGCCGGCGGGCACGGTGGGCAGGCCCGTGTAGGCGATGTCGAGCCGCCCGGCGACCAGGTCCTGCACGAGCCCGGTCGTCCCCGACGGCGAGGTCATCAGCTCCACGGCGACGAGCGGGTGCTGCCGTCGGAACCGCTGCAGCACGCCCGTCAGGTCGACGATGTCCATGCTCGTGAAGATGCCGAGCCGCACCCGTCCCCGCAGCTCGGCGTCGTCGGCGGTGGCCAGGTCGCGCATCCGGTCGAGGGACTCGAGCACCGCGCGGGCGTGGGGGAGCAGGTCCTCGCCGGCGGGGGTCAGGACGAGCTGTCGGCCGGTGCGGTCGAAGAGCCGCACCCCGAAGCTGCGCTCGAGTGAGGCGACGCCCGCGGACACCGTGGACTGCGCCGCCCAGAGTCGTTCCGCGGCGCGGGTGACGCTGCCCTCGGCGGCGACGGTGACGAACTGTTCGAGCAGTCGGGTCTCCATCGTCCGAGTATCGAGCAGATCGATCGTGCACATCAAGCGCATCCGTTGGACTCGATGCACCCCGAGCGCGATCATCGGAGCATGTCAACCGTCACCGACACCCCGACGGGCACCGTCCCCGCCACCACCACCGCCGCCGCTGCTGCATCCGCGAGCGACCGTGTCGTCGCCCCGCGCGGACGCCGTGTCCACACCCGTCGGCGCCACGGTTTCGGCTTCTGGGTCGTCGCCTTCGCGTTCCTCGCGGTGATGGCCTTCGCGACCGTCCCCGCGCCCCTCTACGTCATCTACCAGGCCCGCGACGGGTTCCCGACCTTCACCACGACGGTGATCTTCGCGGCGTACGGCGTCGGGGTCGTCGGGTCGCTGTACCTGGCGGGACACCTCAGCGACGTGCACGGGCGGCGCCCGCTCATCCTGGTGTCGATCGCCCTCGAGCTCGTCGCCGCCGTGCTGTTCCTGCTCTGGAACGACGTCACCGGCCTCATCGTCGCCCGGCTCGTGACCGGCCTCGGTGTCGGAACGCTGACGGCGACCGCGACGGCGCACCTCGGCGAGCTCCGGGTCCGTGCGACCGGGTCGAGCGACTCCGCGAAGGGGGCGAGCGTCGCCGCCGGGGCGGTGAACCTCGGTGGGCTGTCGCTCGGCGCCCTGGTCGGCGGAGCGCTCGCCGAGTTCGTCGGGCAGCCCCTCATGGTCCCCTACGTGGTGTTCGTGATCGCGCTGGCCGTCGCGTTCGTGCTGGTGCTCGCCGCACCGGAGACGGTCGACCGCCCCGAGCAGCCCGTGGCCTACCGCCCGCAGCGCATGCAGGCTCCCGAGGGTCAGGGCGCCGCGTTCTGGGCGGCCGGTGCAGCCGCGTTCGCCGCACTCGCCGTGCAGGGGCTCTTCACCTCGGTCGCGCCGAGCTTCCTCGGCACCACCTTCCACGTCACCGACCGCCTGGCCGCCGGGGCCACGACCTTCGGGGTCTTCGCCGCGAGCGCGCTGTCGCAGATCGTCTTCGCCCGACTGTCGCAGCGTGTGCAGATCCGGCTGGGCATGGTGCTGCTGGTCGTCGGGCTGGTCGTCCTCGCCGTCGCCGCGGTCCTGCTGCAGGTCGCCGGGTTCATCGGCGGCGGGGTCGTCGCGGGCGCCGGCGTCGGCCTGCTGTTCCGCGCCGCGATCGGCAGCGCCGCAGCACTGGTCGGTCCGGAGCGCCGTGGGGGCGTGCTCGCCGCCACGTTCCTCATCGCCTACGCCGGGCTCACCGTGCCGGTCGTGGCCGTCGGCGCGGCGCTGCTGGTGATCCCGACGCTCCCCGTCCTGATCGGGTACGTCGTCCTCGTCGCCGTCCTGGCCGTCGTCGCCGGCACCCGGCTGGCCGCGCGCGCCTGACGGGTGGCGGGCCTGGCGCCCGCGCGTCGCATCCCGGAACCAGGTTCCGGACACCGAACCACGCGATCGCGCGGTGCCGTGTCCGGAACCTGGTTCCGTCGTACGGTCGCACTCCCGGCATACTGGGTGCGTGCCCCGGAACCGCAACCGTCCCGTGATCACGGGGATCGCGGCTGTGGTGGCCGCCGGTCTCCTCGCCGGCGGGCTGTTCCTGACGGCACGGCAGGGCGCTGACGACCCGACCATCGGCGGCTCGACCGTCGGTGAGACGACCGGTGCTGCATCGCCCTCGGGTGACAGCACCGTCACGATCACCCGCACGGGGCCGGACATGCCCGGGTCCGCCGCCCTCGCACGGTGCGACAGCACGACCCAGGCTGCCGTTGCGCAGTACGACACCCAGGCGCTGGGTCGTGTCACGCTGCAGTGCGGCACCGCTGCCCAGGGCTACGAGCACATCCGGGTGCGGCACACCGCGGACTGGCAGGACGTCGTCACCGGGCACGGCTCGCGCGACTGGGACGACGCCATGCTCACGGCGGTGCAGACGGCGCTCGAGGACCCGCGCCCCGGGTTCCCGCTCGACGCCGGCGACGGCAAGGTCTGCTACGCCGCACCCGTCCGGTTCGACGACGGTTCACGCCCCGACGACGAGCCCTTCGTCAAGGTGATCGTCTCGGCCACCACCGACCGGGTGATCACGGCGTACCCCACGCGCACCGACGACTGCTGACCCCGGCGCTGTCCACCCGTTCTGCGACAGACCACGCGTCGATCACCTGGTGGATCGTCGCGAAACCGGGGCTTGACGGCCGAGCGCCGACCTACGCGTGCACCTCGTACTCGTGCCGCCGGTGTGACGACGGCTCCAACTGGAACGTCGAGTGCTCCACCGGCACGTCGAAGTGCTCCGCCACGCACCGCTGCAGTTCGTCGAGGATCGCCGGGGCGTGCGCCGTCGAGAAGCAGTGGTCGTCGACGACGACGTGCGCGGTCAGGTTCGGCACGCCGGTCGCCACGAGCGTCGCGTGCAGGTCGTGCACCGCGATGACGTGGTCGAGCTCGAGGATGTGGCCACGCACGTCGTCGAGGTCGAGCCCCGGCGGCGTCGACTCGAGCAGCACGTTCGCGGTCTCGCGCAGCAGCCGGATCGCCCGCGGCAGGATGAGCAGGCCGATCAGGATCGCGGCGACGGAGTCCGCCCGCTCCCACCCCGTCAGCATGAGCACGATCGCGGCGATGATGACGGCGACCGACCCGAGGGTGTCGTTGAGGACCTCGAGCCGGGCGGCGCGCGAGGTGAACCCCTCGCCCGAGGCCCGGAGCAGCACCGCGTAGGCCACCAGGTTGCCGACGAGTCCGACGATGCCGAAGACGAGCAGCGGCCCGGAGTGGATCTCCTCCGGCACGACGAGTCGCTGGACCGCTGAGATGATCACGTAGACGCCGACGGCGAGCAGGATCGCGGCCTGCGCCGTGGCGCCGAGGACCTCGGCCCGCTGGAAGCCCCAGGTGCGCTGGGCGGTCGGCGACCGGCGGGCGAGCCGCGTCGCGACGAGTCCGATGCCGAGTCCGCCGGTGTCGACGACCATGTGCCCGGCGTCGACGAGCAGCGCGAGCGAACCCGTGACCACGGCGCCCACGACCTCGGCGAGCAGGATGCCCGCCGAGATGCAGAACGCGACGAGCAGGGCGCGCTCCGAGGCGTGCCCGACGCCGTGCCCGTGGTCGTGTCCCATGTGCGACATCGTAGGGATCCGCACTGACGACATGCCAGGATCGTCAGCGTGAGCCGGTCGCCCTACGAGCTGTCCACACCACCCGAGGTGCTGGCCCGGCTGCACCCCCGACTTCGGACGTACTTCGGTGCCGTCCCGCCCGGGCACGTCGGCTCCGGCGAGGGCGTGTTCAGCGTCGTCGGCACCCCGCGCCGATGGCTGTGGCCCCTGCTCGCCGTGTTCGCACGCGACGCCGTGCTGTTCCCGGTCTGGGAGCGGGACGTCCCCTTCACGGTCGAGAACCTGCCGGCTCGCGTCCGTCGCGGATCCGGCACCGGCCTGGAGGCCCGCCCCGCCGTCCGCGCGCACCGCACCTTCCACTTCCGCTCCGGATCCCGCACGATGGTGGACGCCATCACCGCCGAACACGACGGCCTGGTCGACCACCTCGGTCGCCGTGGGCGCGTCAGCGCCCGACTCCGGGCGCAGGTCGACGCGGACGGCCCGGACGCGGGCGCCCTGCGCCTGGTCTCCACGCGCGTGACGTTCCGTGCGCTGGGACGCGATCTGCGCCTCCCGGCCGCCCTGAGCCCGCGCGTGACGCTCACAGAACGATTCGATGACGAAGCCGACCTGCAGCGCGTGTCCCTGGTGCTCACCGCGCCGGTGCTCGGCACGCTGTACCGGTACGAGGGGGCGTTCCGGTACGCCGTCGTGCCCGATGCCGGTCCTGAAGGGGGACGTTGATGGTCGAGCAGCAGAAGGTCGTGATCGCGGGAGCGAGCGGCTTCGTGGGGCGGTACCTGCGGGACGCCTTCGCGGAAGAGGGCTACCGGGTCGTCACCATCGGCCGGACCGGCGACGCGGTGTGGGGCAACACCCTGCGCATCCGGGAACTCGTCGACGGTGCAGCCATGGTCGTGAACATGGCGGGCAAGAGCGTCAACTGCCGCTACGGCCGACGCAACCGTGCGGAGATCATGCGCTCACGGGTGGACACCACGCTCGAGCTCGCCGAGGCCATCCGGACGTCGGAGCACCCGACGCCGCTGTGGATGAACGCCTCGACCGCGACGATCTACCGGCACGCCGACGACCGCCCGCAGGACGAAGCCACCGGCGAGATCGGCGAGGGGTTCTCGGTCTCCGTGGCCCGCGCGTGGGAGGACGCCTTCTTCGGCGCCGACCTGCCCGGTACCCGTCGTGTGGCACTCCGGATGGCGATCGTGTTCGGCGACGGCAGCGCCCTGCTGCCGCTCCTCCGGCTCGCGCAGGCCGGCCTCGGCGGGCCGCAGTACGACGGGCCGTGGGTGCCGACGCGCTCCCGGCTCCGCGCCGGCACGTACCACCACCACCGGCCCACGCACGGTCGGCAGCGGTTCAGCTGGGTGCACATCGCCGACGTCCTCGGGTCGATCCGGTTCCTCCGCGACCACCCGGAGATCGAGGGGCCGGTCAACCTCTCGAGCCCGAACCCGTCCGACAACCGCACCGTGATGGCGACCATCCGCGACGCCGTCGGACGCCGGTTCGGGGTGCCGACCTGGCGGTGGATGCTCGAACTCGGTTCGTTCGCGATCCGCACCGAGACCGAACTCGTGCTGAAGAGCCGGTGGGTGGTGCCGACCCGGTTGACCGAGGCAGGCTTCGAGTTCCGGTACCCGCACCTGCGTGGGGCGCTCGCCGGGATCATCGCGGAGCGCCGCCAGCACCGGGGCTGAGCGCCGGTACCGGGACGCCGTCGACCGGGGCCGGGTCCGGCGCCGGGTCTGGGCCCGGGCCGCGGTCCCGCGCCGGACGCGACGACCACAGCACGGCGGCCACGACGACCGCGCCGGCGAGCACCTCGACCAGGTCGGGCACCTCGCCGAAGGCCGCCCACGACGCGAGCACCCCGACCACCGGCACGAGCATCGAGAACGGCGCGACCGTGCTCGAGGGGTAGGTCGCCAGCAGCCGTGACCAGATGCCGTAGCCCACCAGGGTCGCGACGACCACGATGTAGAGCAGGCCCAGGTCGGCGGGCAGCGCCGCCGGCGTGAACGCGGTGCCGAGGGCGGTACCGATGCGGTCCGGTCCCTCGACCACGAGCGACAGCACGGCCATCGGCACGGGCGGCACGACCGCCCACCAGAGGGTCAGGTGCAGCGGGTTCGCGGCCCCCGCCCGCCGGGTCGCGACGTTGCCGATCGCCCACCCGAGGGCACCGCACAGCGCGAGCACGACGGGCAGCAGCGCGGCGGTCTGGGAGCGGTGCAGGGCGATCGCGGCCAGGGCGGCGACGGCGACGGTCACCCCGACGACCTGCCGGCCGGTCAGCCGCTCGCGCAGGAACACCCCGGCCAGCACCACGGTGAAGGGCGCGGAGGCCTGCAGCACGAGCGAGGCCAGCCCCGACGGCATGCCGGACGCCATGCTCAGGTACAGGAACGAGAACTGCAGCACGCCGAGCCCCAGACCGACGAGCAGCAGTCGCCCGAACGGGATCCGCGGCCGCGGCACGAACAGCAGCGTCGGGACCGCCAGGATCGTGAACCGCAGCGCTGCGAGCAGGAACGGCGGGAAGTGCTCGAGCGCGAGTGCCGTCGCAGGGAAGTTCAGTCCCCAGACCACGGCCACGACGACGGCGAGGAGACGGTCACGAGCGGTCATGCTCCTCATCGTCCCGGCCCCCACGTTGTAGGTCCATCGAAACCTTCACGAAGCACGATGTAGGGTCCCTGCATGGTCGACTTCGACGTGCAGCTGCTGGCGGTGCTCCGCGAGCTCGCCGAGCGTGGCAGTGTCACGGCCGTCGCCGAGGCCACCCACCGCACACCGAGCGCCGTCTCCCAGCAGCTGCAGACGCTGCAGCGGCAGGTCGGGGTCCCGCTGGTCGAACGCGTCGGGCGTGGCGTCCGGCTGACCCCGCACGGCCAGGTCCTCGCCGGCCTGGCGTCCGGGGTCGCGACCGCCATCGCGCGGGTGGACGCCGCCTGGCAGGAACACCTCGGTGGCACGACCGGACCGGTGTCGCTGGCGATCTTCCCGTCCGCCGCCGAACTGCTGCTGCCCGGCGTGCTCACGCGGATGCAGGCGCACCCCGGCATCGCGCTGACCCTGGTCGACGTGGACGTCAGCGAGGGGGAGTTCGCACCGCTCGCCGCCGACCACGACGTGGTCGTCGGGCACCGGTCGGACGGCGTGCGCCCGGCCGACCAGGGATCGGTCGACACCGTGCCGCTCCTGCGCGAACCGCTCGACGTGGCCCTGCCGCCCGGGCACGCCCTGGTCGGCCGCGCACGCGTGGGCATCGACGAGGTCGTCGGGGAACGCTGGATCGGTGTGCCCGAGGGCTACCCGATCGACCGTGTGCTGCACGCGATGGCCGCGGCGACGGACATCCCGCCGAGCGTCGCGTTCCGCACGATCCACCTGCCGGTCATCGAGAACCTGGTGGCGGCAGGGCACGGCATCGCACTCGTCCCGCGGTACACGTCGGGCACGCGGGCCGCCGGGCGTTTCCAACTGGCCGAGCTGGCCGACGTGCGCGCAGGGCGCCGCATCGAGGCACTGGTCCGCCCCGACCGTGCCGTCCGGCCCGTGGTGCGCACCGTCCTGGAGGCGCTGGTCGCCGTCGCCCTGGACGTCACCACCTGACGGGGGTGCGGTCGGCGGCGGGGCCGCACCGAGCCTCCCGGCCGCCTGGGCGCTGCTGCCGGACCCGGAGCGCGCGCTCCGCGCTCAGACGTCGAGGTGGTCGACCAGCTCGTCCGCCAGACCCGTGTAGGTCGCCGGCGTCAGGTTCGTCAGCCGTGCCTTAGCACCGTCGGAGATGTCCAGACGGTTCACGAACACGATGAGGTCCTGCTGGCTCACCCGCTTGCCCCGCGTGAGCTCCTTGAGCATCGCGTAGGGGTCCTCGATGTTCGACTGCCCGGCGGTGACCTCGGCACGGATGACCGTCTGGATGGCCTCGGCGAGGACCTCCCAGTTGTGGTCGAGGTCGTCGGCGAGCTTGGCCTCGTTCACGGCGATCTCGCCGAGACCGCGGCGCAGGTTGTCGAGCGCGAGCAACGAGTGCCCGAACGCGACGCCGATGTTCCGCTGCGTGGTGGAGTCGGTCAGGTCGCGCTGCAGGCGGCTCGTCACGAGGGTCTCGGACAGCGTCGAGAAGAGCGCCGACGAGATCTCGAGGTTCGCCTCGGCGTTCTCGAACTTGATCGGGTTGATCTTGTGCGGCATCGTCGACGACCCGGTGGCACCGGCGACGGGGATCTGCGTGAAGTACCCCATCGAGATGTAGGTCCACACGTCGGTCGCCAGGTTGTGCAGGATCCGGTTGGCGTGACGCACCCGGTCGTAGAGCTCGGCCTGCCAGTCGTGCGACTCGATCTGCGTGGTGAGCGGGTTCCACGTCAGGCCGAGGCCCTCGACGAACTCGCGGGACAGCGCGGGCCAGTCGGCCTCGGGGTCCGCGGCGAGGTGTGCCGAGAAGGTGCCGGTCGCGCCGGAGAACTTGCCGAGGTACTCGCCGCCCTCGATCTGGGCGAGCACGCGCTCGAGCCGGTAGACGACGACCGCGAGCTCCTTGCCGAGCGTCGTCGGGGTGGCCGGCTGACCGTGGGTGTGCGAGAGCATCGGCACGCTCTTCAGCTCGACGGCGAGCGTCCGGAGCTTCTCGAGCACGGCGCGGAAGCCGGGCAGCCAGACCTGGTCGACGGTGTCCCGCACGGTGAGTGCGTAGGACAGGTTGTTGACGTCCTCGCTCGTGGCGGCGAAGTGGGTGAGCTCGGCGATCGCGTCGAGCCCGAGCTCGGACAGCCGTCGGCGCACGAAGTACTCGACGGCCTTGACGTCGTGACGGGTCGTCGCCTCGATCTCGGCGAGCTCCGCGATCTGGTCTTGGCCGAAGGTCGAGGCGATCGCGCGCAGTGCGGCCTTGTCGTCGACGCTGAGCGGCGAGGTGGTGAACATCGCGTGGTCGGTCAGGAAGATGAGCCACTCGACCTCGACCACGATGCGCGCGCGGTTGAGGCCGGCCTCGGAGAGGTGCTCGCCCACCGTGTGCACGATCGGGTAGTAGCGCCCGTCGAGCGGGCTGATCGGCTGCGGGGGAAGGGGGGTCATGGGGCTCCCTGACGGACTGCCGGCTCGAGCTGGTGGAAGAGCGCCCGGCAGGCCCGTTCGACGGTCGAGAGCACTCGGTCGAACTCGTGCCGGTCCGCGTAGTACGGGTCCGGCACGTCGGCCTGCTGGGGCCAGGCGGCGTCGTACCGCAACAGGAGCGTCACCTTGGCGGAGTCGTCCATGGTCGGGGCCCACGAACGCAGGATGCGCTCGTGGGAGCGGTCGAGTGCGACCACCAGGTCGAGGTCCGGGAACCGGTCCGGGTCGAACTGACGGGCGCGATGCCTGCTGCCATCGTATCCGCGCGCCGCCAGCGCTGCGATCGTGCGCTCGTCGGCGGGTTCGCCGACGTGCCAGTCACCGGTGCCGGCCGACTCCACCTGGAACCGGTCGGCCAGACCGGCGTCCGCGGCGATCTGCGCGAACACGACACCGGCCATGGGGGAGCGGCAGATGTTGCCGCTGCAGACGAACGAGACGCGGAACGGGGCGTCGACGTCCTGGGTCATGACCACATCATGACGCAGGGCGGGGTCCTCCGCGAGGTCCGCCGGGGTCACGCCCGCTGGCGGTTGAGCACCGGGCGGGCGAAGAGCCCGATGAGCCACGCGAAGACCGCGAGCACGAAGGCGCCGACGATGCCCCAGCCGAAGGAGTCGACCTCGAGCCCGAAGCCGAACGCCTCCGAGATGCCCGCGACGATGAGCAGCAGGATCGCGTTCACGACGAACGAGATGAGCCCGAGCGTGAGGATGTAGATCGGGAACGCCACGATCCGGATGACCGTGCCGATCACCGCGTTCACGAGACCGAAGACGAACGCCACGAGCAGGAAGGTGAGGACGGTCGCCGTGGTACCGCCGTCACCGAACGGCGTGACGGAGACGCCGCTGACGATGAGCGTGGTGAGCCAGAGCGCGAGGGCGTTGACGACGAGGCGGACGAGGAATCGCATGCGCCCATGATGCCCTCGCTTCCCCTCGTGGGTGCCGTGGGCCTGCCGGTAGCCTGAACCCGTGAGCGAGCAGCGTGTGCACATCCGGCCCGAGGTGGCCGTCCTCCCCGCGTACAAGCAGGGGCGACAGGCGTCCGACTCCGCCTTCAAGCTGTCGAGCAACGAGAACCCGTTCCCGCCGCTCCCCGGGGTCGTCGAGGCCGTGCAGGCCCAGACCTCGTACAACCGCTACCCCGACGCCACCGCCCTCGCCCTGCGCGCCGTGCTGGCCAACCGCTTCGGGCTGACCGCCGAGCAGGTGCACGTCGCCCCGGGCAGTGTCGCGATCCTGCACGAGCTCGCCCGCGCGACCTCCGGCCCCGGCGACGAGATCGTCTACGCGTGGCGCTCGTTCGAGGCGTACCCCGGGGTCGTCACGGTCGCCGGTGCCACCAGCGTGCAGGTGCCGAACCGACCCGACGGCGGGCACGACCTCGACGCGATGGCCGCGGCCGTCACCGAGCGCACCCGCATGGTGCTCGTCTGCTCGCCGAACAACCCGACGGGGCCGATCGTGACCGCCGCGGAGTTCGACGCGTTCATGGCCGCGGTGCCGCAGTCGGTGCTGGTCGTGCTCGACGAGGCATACGCCGAGTTCGTGACCGACGAGGCCGCCGTGCACGGCCACCCGTTGCTCGCCGCGCACCCCAACCTCGTGGTCCTCCGCACCTTCTCGAAGGCGTACGGGCTCGCCGGGCTCCGGGTGGGCTACGCGCTCGGTCCGGACTACGTGCTCGACGCCGTCCGGGCCTGCGCCATCCCACTGTCCGTGACCGCTCAGGGCCAGGCGGCTGCGCTCGCCAGCCTGGAACGCGAGGCCGAGCTGCTCGAACGTGTGACCGAGATCGCGACCCTGCGCGACCGGATCGTCGTCGAGCTCCGGGCACAGGGCTGGGACGTCCCCGACGCCCAGGGCAACTTCCTCTGGCTGCCGACGGGCGAGCGGACGGCCACCGCGGCGGCCGCGTTCGAGGACGCCGGCATCATCGTCCGGGCCTTCCCGCCAGAGGGCATCCGCATCTCGATCGGCGAGCACGAAGCTGTGGAAACGCTCCTCCAAACAGCCCGCTCACTTGTGGGGGACCTCCAGGTGGCCGACTAGTGCCTGGCGCTACGCTGGCCCGCATGTCATTCCGCGCCGCGGCTCCCGCGACGACCACCGTCCGGCTCCTCGACCCCGAGGGTCGGTTCGTGGAGACCGACGAGAACGCCGAGTTCGCCGCCGCCGCGCGGGCGATCCCCGACGAGACCCTGCTGGCGATGCACCGCCGCATGGTGCTGACCCGTCGGTTCGACCACGCCGGCCACAACCTCCAGCGCACCGGCCAGCTCGGCCTGTGGGTGCCCAGCCACGGGCAAGAGGCCGCGCAGACCGGCTCGGCCTTCGCCCTCCGCGCCCAGGACCACGTGTTCCCGTCCTACCGCGAGCACGCCGTCACCATGCACCGCGGCGTCGAGCCGATGGAGATCATCGCGATGTACCGCGGGCAGACCCACGGCGGGTGGGACCCGGACCAGCGCGGCAACACCCACATCTCCACCCTGGTGATCGGCTCGCAGACCCTGCACGCCACCGGGTACGCGCTCGGACAGAAGCTCGACGGCGACATCGGCACGGGCGACCCGGACCGCGACGCCTGCTCGATCGTCTACTTCGGCGACGGCGCCACCAGCCAGGGCGACGTGAACGAGGCCTTCGTGTTCTCCGCGTCGACCAAGGCCCCGGTCGTCTTCTTCCTGCAGAACAACCACTGGGCCATCTCGGTGCCGGTGTCGGTGCAGTCCCCGACGCCGCTCGTCGACCGCCCGCGCGGCTTCGGGATCCCGAGTGTCCTGATCGACGGCAACGACATCCTCGCGTCCTACACGGCGTCGGTCGTCGCGACCGAGCACGCCCGCAGCGGACAGGGCCCGGCCTTCATCGAGGCCGACACCTACCGCATCGGTGCACACACCAGCTCGGACGACCCGAGCCGGTACCGCGCCGACGGCGAGCTCGAGGAATGGGTCCTCCGCGACCCGATCGTCCGGTCCGAGGCGTACCTGCGCTCGAAGGGTGCGACGGACGAGCAGTTCGCCGCGTTCGACGAAGAGGGCGAGGACATCGCCGCCGACGTCCGACGCCGCACCGTCGCCCTGACCGCACCGTCCGTCGACGTCATGTTCGACAACGTGTACCGCGAACCGCACCCGCGGATCGCCGAGCAGAAGGCCTGGCTCGCCCAGTACGAGGCCGGCTTCGAAGGGGGCGCCCACGCATGAGCACCACCGAGCAGCTCTTCGACTACACGCTGCGCTCCCACCCGGGCGCCGGCGAGGTCCCGAGCGACCCCACCCCGACCCTGCCGATGGCCAAGGCCCTCAACGCCGGGCTCGCCGCGGCCATGGAAGCGGACGACAAGGTCCTGCTGATGGGCGAGGACATCGGCCAGCTGGGCGGCGTCTTCCGCATCACCGAGGGCCTGCAGGACCGCTTCGGCGCCGAGCGCGTGCGGGACACCCCGCTCGCCGAGGCCGGCATCATCGGCACCGCGATCGGCCTCGCCCTGCGCGGCTACCGCCCGGTCGTCGAGATCCAGTTCGACGGCTTCGTGTGGCCCGGCTTCGACCAGATCACCTCGCAGCTCGCGAAGATGGCGAACCGCCTGCCGGCACACATGTCGCTGCCCGTCGTCATCCGCATCCCCTACGGCGGCCACATCGGCGCCGTGGAGCACCACCAGGAGTCCCCGGAGACGTACTTCGCGCACACCCCGGGCCTGCGGGTCGTCAGCCCGAGCACGCCGAACGACGCCTACTGGATGATCCAGGAAGCCATCGCGTCGAAGGACCCGGTGATCTTCCTCGAGCCGAAGTCCCGCTACTGGCCCAAGGGCCAGGTGGACCTCGTCGACGGCCACGTCCCGATGCACACCACCCGCGTCGCCCGCACCGGCACCGAGGTCACGCTCGTCGGGCACGGTGCCATGGTCGCCACCCTGATGCAGGCGGCGGACATCGCCGAGGCCGAGGGCACCAGCTGCGAGGTCATCGACCTCCGCTCGATCTCGCCGATCGACTGGGAGCCGCTGCTCGCCTCCGTCCGCAAGACCGGTCGCCTGGTCATCGCACAAGAGGCATCCGGCTTCGTCAGTGTCGGCAGCGAGATCGCCGCGACCGTCGCCGAGCGGGCGTTCTACACGATGCAGGCACCGCCGCTGCGGGTGTCCGGCTTCGACGTGCCGTTCCCGGTCTCGAAGCTCGAGCACCTGCACCTGCCGGATGCCGACCGCATCCTCGAGGCCGTCGACCGCGCCCTCGCCTACTGACCCGTCCGACCGAGCTCGACCAGATCCGCGAAGGAGCCGTAGTGGCCGCCGCCGAATTCCCCCTGCCCGACGTGGGTGAAGGTCTCACCGAGGCCGAGATCGTGCAGTGGCGCGTCGCGATCGGGGACGAGATCGCCGTCGACCAGGTGCTCGTCGAGATCGAGACCGCGAAGTCGCTCGTCGAGCTGCCGTCGCCGTTCGCCGGCACCGTCACCGGCCTGCTCGTGTCCGAGGGTGACACGGTCGAGGTCGGCAAGCCGATCATCCGCGTCGACTCGGACGCCACGGTCGCGTCCGGAGCGGCCCTCACGCCCCCTGCGGAACAGTCGGGAGGCGCGGTGCCCGTCGCCGAGACCGCCCCGGTCTCGCCCGTGGTCGCGTCCACCCCGCCGGCACCCGCAGCACCGTCGGCCCCGGTCGCGCAGACCCCTCCCGCTCCCGCGGCGGTGCCTGCACGTGCCGCTGCCCCCGCACCGGTTGCGCCTGCTCCGGCTGCTGCCGCCGCGCCGGCGGCGCCGGTCCAGCCGGTCGCGGTCGACGCCTCCGTCCAGGGCACGGACGAGTCCTCCGGCGCCGTCCTCGTCGGCTACGGCTCGGCGACCTCGTCGCCCTCCCGTCGCAAGCCGGGCGCCCGCCGGGCCGCAGCGCTCGCGGCCGAGGCGAGCCGCGCCTCCAGTCTGGACACCGCCGCGGCTGCTGAAGCCTCCGTCGACCCGGGCGAGGAGAGCACCGCCGAGGCGATCAGCGCCCTCGGCACGGGCTCCGCGCACAAACAGAGCACCGCGACCAACGTGCTGGCGAAGCCGCCGATCCGGAAGCTCGCGAAGGACCTCGGCGTCGAACTGACCGAGATCGTCGCGACCGGTCTGGCCGGCGAGGTCACCCGTGACGACGTCATCCGGCACGCGAAGCAAGCCAGCGTCTTCCGGAACATCGAGACGCCCGAGTGGGGCGAGGTCCGCAGCGAGACGATCCCGGTCAAGGGCGTCCGCAAGGCCATCGCCACCGCGATGACGACATCCGCGTTCACGGCACCCCACGTGTCGCTGTTCGTCGACGTCGACGCGACCCACACGATGGAGTTCGTCAAGCGGCTCAAGGCCTCGCCGACGTTCGCCGGCGTCAAGGTCTCGCCGCTGCTCATCGTCGCGAAGGCCGTCATCTGGGCCGTCCGCCGGAACCGTTCGGTGAACTCGACCTGGACCGACCGCGAGATCATCGTCCACCACTTCGTGAACCTCGGCATCGCCGCGGCGACCCCGCGTGGGCTCATCGTGCCGAACATCAAGGACGCGCAGGACATGTCGCTGCTCGAGCTGGCACAGGCGCTCGAGGAGCTCACCCTGACCGCCCGCGACGGCAAGACCACGCCGAAGCAGATGGCGAACGGGACGGTGTCGATCACGAACATCGGTGTGTTCGGCATGGACACCGGGACCCCGATCCTCAACCCGGGCGAGGTCGCGATCGTCGCGATGGGCACGATCAAGCCGAAGCCGTGGGTCGTCGACGGCGAGGTCCGCTCACGCATGGTGACGACCATCGGTGCGTCGTTCGACCACCGGGTCGTCGACGGTGACGTGGCGTCCCGCTTCGTGCACGACGTCGCCTCAGTGCTCGAGGAGCCCGCGCTCCTGCTCGACTAGCGCCGTCCGGCCTGCTGCCGGTCTCCTGCGGGCTTCCGCAAACGTCGCGTGGTGTTCACACGGATGTCGGGGGTCGGCGGCATGATCGGTGCATGGTCCACCAGCTCCTGACCCCCTCGCAGGAGATCCGAACGGATCGCCTCCTGCTCACCCCGCTGACCCCTGCCGACATCGACGACGTGCACGCGCTCTTCTCGGACGCCCGCACGTGGCAGCACCTGCCCACCGGCCGGCACGTGGCGCGGAGCTCGAGCGTGGACATGGTGCAGCGCAAGATCGGCGGTCGTGCACGCCACGGCCTCGGGTCCTGGGCGGTCCGCAGCGCCTCCGACCACGCCTTCGTCGGTGTGGGCGGGGTCGACATGACCGCCGGTGGGGTCTGGAACCTCGGGTACCGCCTGTCGCCGACCGTCTGGGGGCAGGGCTTCGCGTCCGAGATCGCCCTCGCTGCCGCCCGTGCCGCCGCCGACACCGCTCCGGACGTCCCGGTGACCGGCCGCGTGCTCACGAACAACCCCGCTTCTGCAGCCGTGCTGCGTCGTGCCGGGCTGTCGCTGGTGTGGCAGGGGGCTCCCGCCCCGCAGAACCGAGCGGCCGCCGGGGTCGAGGGGCAGGTCTGGACCGATCGGCTGCTCTCCGACGAGCAGTTCGCCTGGCTCGTCGCCAACGCCTGACCCGTCAGCCAGCGGGTCCGCTGAGCCTGATGCTCCGTGCGGCGCGCGCTTCGACCGACGACGAATGTGTCGCGATCAGGACGGCCGCTCCGTCAGCCGCCAGCTCGCCCAGCAGGTCGAGCACCATCGCCGCGTTGTCCTCGTCGAGGGCACTCGTCGGTTCATCGGCGAGGATGACCGACGGACGCTTCACCAGGAGTCGCGCCATCGCGACCCGTTGCTGCTCGCCGCCGCTGAGTTCGTGGACCCGGTCGGTTCCGCGTCCGGCCAGACCGACACGGTCCAGGGCCTCGCCCGTCCGGAGGCCTCGGTGTCTCCGCCGTCCGTCTGGCAGGCGAACCACGTCGAGGTTCGACTGGACCGTCATGTCCGGCACCAATCCGAAGTCCTGGAACAGGTACCCGAGGTGGCGCCGCCGGATCAGTCGAGCCCGTCGCCCGTTCGAACCCGCTGACTCTCCGTTGATCCGGATCGTGCCGAGGTCGAGCGCATCGATGTGCCCGATGCAGTCGAGCAGCGTCGACTTCCCGCAGCCGCTCGGCCCGACCAAGCCGACGATCTCTCCCCCCGCCACCTCGAACGACAGGTCGTGCCACAGCGCGCGGCCTCCGCGACGCTTCGATGCGTTCCGTACCTCGATCATCGTGATCCGCTCCCTCGGTTGCGTGCAGTGCTCCGCGCCGTGACGGCCATGACGACGAGGCTCGTGGCGCTCACCGCCGCGAGCGCCACGAGTGCGATCGCCCCGGCGACTCCGGCTGACTGCGCCACCGGGTCGAGCGCCGATCTGAGCCCGCTCCCGTCCGGGCGTTGCGACCACCAGGTGTTGACGACGGCGATGGCGGAGATCGAGACCAGACCGGCTTCGATCGTCAGCAGGCCAGCATCGGTGCGGACGGGCGAGACGCCACTGGTGAACTTCGCGAACAGCGCACGGCCGTGACGGCGTCGGTGCGCGAGCGTGGCGACCATCCCGAGCATGACGCTGACTGCGAGGGTGCTGACCAGGGTGCCCGTCCCGACCGCCACGGTCGTCGCTGCGTGCCGTGCCTGTTCCGCCGCAGACTGACCCACCGCGACGACCGCGCTGAACTCGGTGCGGATGCCCGACGCGCCGATCGACCGCCCGGCGGCAGCACGGGACGTGAAGACGACGTCTCCGGTCGACAACCACGATCCGAGTTCATCGGCCGAGAAGACGTCGACCGGCGTGGGGACGACCACGATCACGGCGTCGTCGAGCCACGCGCGCGACGACGCGTCGTCCGGGTACGAGTAGACCTGCTGGCGGGCCAGCGTGCCACCGGTGACGTGCTCGAGGAGGGCGTCGGGTGCATCCCGCAACTGCCAGTCGGTCAGACCCTCGACGAGCCGATCGCGGGAGAGCTCACTGTCGGCAGGCATCCACACGGCGATTTCCGCGCCGTCGGTGGTGATGCGGGCCCCGTCCGCGGAACGGACGTCCTGCAGATCGAGGTAGCCCTGGTCGACGACGAGCGCAGGAACCGTCGACTTCCCTCGGCCGCTCGACACCTCGACCGCGGCGGCGAGGAACGCATCACGCCGCGCGAGCGCCCCACCGGCGAAATCGCCGATGCGGTCCCAGTAGGCCTGCTCCTCGACCGGGCGGGGATCCGGGGTGACCCACAGCTGGACGGTGTCACCGGCCGCCCGAAGATCCCGTTCTGCCGTTCCCTGTCGTGCGGTGGTCACTGCCCCGGTCAGTTCGAAGACGGCCGCGACGAGCAACAGGAGCGCGGGCACCCGTGCGATCTGTGCGACGAGCAGGAGCGCGCCCGCTGGTCGAGCGCCCCGCAGTGCGGCGGCCAACGGCTGTCGACACGCGACCACCGTGCCGATCGTGTGCGCGACGACGACCGGTGCGAGCAGCCCCACGCAGAACACGGAGATCGCGGCGGCGAGGGTCGCCGCCGAAGTGAGCCCGTTGTAGAACCAGAGCCCGGTGGCTGCGACGGGTACCCCGATGACGGTGACGAGCATGGCGGTCCGGAGCTCAGCCAGCTCCTGGATCACGATGGCGGCTGTGGAGTCTCCGTGCAGTCGGCGGACTGCGCTGCGGCGAGGGGCCCCGACGGTCGTCATCAGGCAGAGCGCCACGCATCCCGAGACCAGTGCTCCGACCAGGGCCAGGGTCTGATCCAAGCCGTCGGTGACGCCGATGCGTTGCAGGAGCGGCACGCGCTCCTCGCTGACCTCGTACCCGGCGTCTGCCAGTGCGCTCACGACGGCTCGCCGCGCATCGTCGTCCCCGAAGACCGAGTACGAGCCGGTCGGGTCGAACTGGTCGAGTTCCGACATCGGACGGACGGTGGTGACCATCGATCTCGTGAAGTCCTCGTACCCGTCGAGGAGCCAGCCGGCTCCGCGGCTCGAGGGAGCGTCGGTGACGAGCGCCACGCGGCGCGTCGTCGGAGCTTCACGGTCCGCCACCACCCGGGCGATCGTCGCGTGCTCGGCCTCGGCGACCTGCTCGAGTGCGATCGCGACCCGCTGGTTCGATCTGGTCTCAGCGCCGGCGGCAGCGGTCACCACGGACGAGGCGCCCACGATGCCGGCTTCGCTGACCTGCGCCAGGCCGATGAAGCCCAGAACGGAGGCCAGGAGGGGCGGCACGAAGTAGGCGAGCGTCACCGATCGGATGTTCATGGTCCCCCTTGCGGCGAGCGGGAGCGGGCGGTCGCTCGAGACCGCCCGAGGCTCGACCGATCGTGGCAGCGGCGCACCACTGATGTCAAGAATGTGAAATGCATGCGCCATGGCGACCGCGACGACCGACGTTGGTCTTCCCGGCCTGACTCGCTACTGTGATGGGAACTGGTCATGTCCGCGCATGACCACCGCCCAGGACCAGCAACGGAGCACGAGGGACGCATGACGAGCCGCATCACCGAGGGTGCCGAACCGAAGCACCAGCAGTTGCGGCGCATCCTGCTCGACCTCGTCACCACACGGCTGGCTCCCGGCGCCGCGATCCCGTCCGAACGCCAGCTCATCGCCGAGTACGGCGTCTCCCGGATCACCGTGCGTGAAGCGCTCGGGCAGCTCGTCAACGAGGGGTACCTCGAGCGCGTCCGCGGCAAGGGCACCTTCGTCGCGCACCGGCCGGTGCAGTCGACGCTGCACCTCGCCTCGTTCACCGAGGAGATGCGGGCGATGGGGCACGAGCCGACGACCGTGGTGCTCGTGCGCGAGGAACGCGTGCCGCCGGCCGACACCGCCGCGGCCCTGCGGATCGATCCGGACGTGCCGGCCTTCCACGTGAAGCGCCTGCGGATGGCCGACGGCGCCCCGGTCTCGATCGACGACGCCTGGCTCGTGGCCGACGCGTTCCCGGGCCTGCTCGACCACGACCTTTCCGGGTCGGTGTACTCGATCATCGCCACGGAGTACGGCACCCCGATCGACCGCGCGCAGCAGACCGTCGCGGCGAACCCGGCGGCCGACGACGTCGCGACGTTGCTCGGGACGAAGACCGGAGCGCCGGTGCTCGAGTTCGACCGGGTGTCGTACGCGGGGGAGCGCCCCGTGGAGCACACCCGGAGCTGGTACCGCTCGGACCGCTACCGGGTGCAGATGGAGGTCACCGCGACCCCCGCGGTCGCGTAGTCCGCCCAGCAACGCGAAAGCGACTGTGTGCTGCGGGTGTTCCGCAGCACACAGTCGCTCTGGCGAGGAAGACCCCTCAGACCTCGAAGAGGGTGTCGCCGTCGAGCACCGTGGTGCCCACCGTCCCCTGGTCGACGCTGTCCGGCGTCGAACCGAGCACGACGACCGGGCAGATCGGCGAGTACCCGGCTGCCGAGATCACCGAGGGGGTGAACCGGACGACGGGGTCACCGGCGGTGACGGTGTCGCCCTCGGTCGCGAGGAGCTCGAAGCCCTCGCCGGAGAGCTTCACGGTGTCGATGCCGACGTGCACCAAGATGTCCGTGCCCGCGGTGCCCTGCAGCGCGAACGCGTGCGGGTGCAGCTTCACGATGGTGCCGTCGACCGGGGCCACCGCGGTGACCGCGCCCTCGACGCCCGTCGGGTCGACCGCGACGCCGGCACCGACGAGCTGCCCGGCGAACACCGGGTCGGGCACGTCGGCGAGGGCGACGACCGGGCCGCCGAACGGGGTGCGGACGACGGTCACAGTTCGTCCTGGATGTCCTGCGCGAGGTTGTCGGCGACCGTGCCGACGATGACCTGCCAGCCGGTGCCACCACCGACGACGGCCTGGGCCCCGGCGGCCTGCAGGGCAGCCTTGTCGACCAGGTCCCCGTCCTCGACCTCGACGCGGAGGCGCGTGATGCAGCCCTCGACCTCTTCGATGTTCTCGGCACCGCCGAGTGCGGCGATGATGTCGGCTGCCTTGATGTCGGCCATCGTTTCCTCCTCGTTAAGGGTTTGCGTCGCAGGTTGACACCGGACCGCTCGCGGATCAGACTACGGAACTGGTCATGACCGGACAGGACCGGACCTGGCGACACCGCCGAGGTTACCTGCGCTGGCTGCACGACTCAACTCACCCCGACAGCTCCACCCAATGACGAGAGGACCTCCGATGAGCGCCACCACTGCCACGGATGTGCCGGAGAAGAAGCCGAAGAAGAAGCAGTCCAGGTTCTTCGCGAACGCCCAGCGACTCGGACGGAGCCTGCTCCTGCCGATCGCGGTCATGCCTGCCGCGGGCATCCTGCTCCGCCTCGGCCAGTCCGACATGCTCGGTGCGATCCCCGGCTTCGAGCAGGGCGCGACCATCATCGCGGCCGCCGGACAGGCCGTGTTCACATGGCTTCCGCTGCTCTTCGCGGTCGGCATCGCGATCGGCTGGGCCAAGAAGTCCGACGGCACGACCGCGCTCGCGGCCGTCGTCGGCTACATGGTCATGTACCAGGTGTTCGCCGCCATGTCGCCGATCGTGCTCGACGGGGTGAAGGACGCCGCCGGCAACCCTGCCACCATCAACTTCGGTGTCCTCGGCGGCATCGTGATGGGTCTCGTCTCCGCCGTGCTGTGGGAGAAGTTCCACCGCACGAAGATGCCCGACTTCCTCGGGTTCTTCTCGGGTCGCCGTCTGGTGCCGATCATGACCGCAGCCGCCGGTCTCGTGATCGCGGTCCTGATGTCCTTCGTGTACCGCTACTTCGACATCGCGCTCACCGCAGCCGGTCAGGCCGTCGCGGACAACGCCGTCATCGGTGGTGGCATCTTCGGGTTCGCGAACCGCATGCTCATCCCCGTCGGCCTGCACCAGCTGCTCAACTTCTTCCCGTGGTTCCAGCTCGGCAGCTTCACCGGCGCGGACGGCCTCGCCGTGCACGGCGACGTGAACCGGTTCCTCGCTGGCGACCCGACGGCCGGCACGTTCATGACCGGCTTCTTCCCGATCATGATGTTCGCGCTGCCCGCCGGTGCCCTGGCGATCTGGCGCAACGCGAAGCCGCAGAACCGCAAGCTCGTCGGCGGCATCATGCTCTCCGCCGCCCTCACCTCATTCGTGACCGGCATCACCGAGCCGCTCGAGTACTCGTTCATGTTCGTGGCGTTCCCGCTGTACGTCATCCACGCGGTGCTCACGGGCACCTCGCTCGCCCTGGTGAACGCCCTCGGGATCCACGACGGATTCTCGTTCTCGGCCGGTGCGATCGACTACGTGCTGAACTTCGGCAAGGCGGACGGGGCGATCTGGCTCATCCCGATCGGCCTCGGCTACGCGGTCGTCTACTACTTCCTGTTCAGTTTCGTGATCAAGAAGTGGAACCTCCGCACCCCCGGGCGTGAAGAGGACACGATCGCCGAGAACACGATCGACGCGGCCACCAAGCCGTAGACGCGAGCGTCGTTCGAACGGGAGGCCCGGTGCCAGCTGGCACCGGGCCTCCCGTCCGTCTCCCGGTCGCGCTGAGAGCGCTCATAGCGGTTTTGACAATCGTTATCAGTAGGCGTTAGCGTCGTGCCATGCACAACCGCCTCCTCGCCCTCCCGCTCGTCGCCGGCGCCGCCGCGCTCGCCCTGACCGGGTGCGCCACCTCGTCCGCCTCGGGGGAGGCCAGCGGTGACGGCACGATCAACGTCGTCGCCTCCACCAACGTCTACGGCTCGATCGTGAAGACCATCGGTGGCGACGCCGTCACCGTGACGAGCATCCTGAGCGACCCGTCGCAGGACCCGCACTCGTTCGAGTCGAGCGCCCGCACGCAGCTCTCCGTTTCCAAGGCCGACCTGCTCATCGAGAACGGTGGCGGGTACGACGACTTCATGACGACGCTCGCGAACGCCTCGGACACCAAGGCCGACACGATCAACGTCGTGAAGCTCTCCGGCCTCGACGAGGGCGGGAACGCCGAGTTCAACGAGCACGTCTTCTACAGCTACCCGACGATGGTGAAGCTGGTCGAGGCGGTCACGAAGGACCTCGGCGCGCTCGACGAGAGCGGCAAGGACGCCTTCGAGAAGAACGCCGCCACGCTCACCACCAAGCTCGAGGACCTCGAGTCCCAGACCGACGCCGTCAAGAAGCAGGACTCCGGCGACAAGGTGGCGTACACCGAGCCGGTGCCCGGGTACCTGTTCGACGCGATGGGGCTCGAGAACGAGACCCCGCCGGACTTCTCCGAGGCCATCGAGGAAGGCGACGACGTCCCGCCGGCGGCCCTCCGCGACACCCTCGCGCTGTTCACCGGCAAGCGCGTGCAGCTGCTCGCCTACAACAACCAGGCGTCGAGCCCCGAGACCGAACAGGTCCAGAAGGCGGCCGAGCAGAACGACGTCCCCGTCGTCGGTGTCACGGAGACGCTCCCCAAGGGGCAGGATTACGTCTCGTGGCAGCAGGCGAACATCGACGCGGTGAAGGCAGCGCTCCAGAAGTGACGACCTCGACCGCAGCAGCGGCGACCCACGGCCCGGCGACCACCACGGTGGACGACCGGGCTGCGGCTCGTCCCGTCCTCGCGCTCCGCGATGCCGGGTTGTCCTACGGCGCCCGGAAGCTCTGGGCAGGCCTCGACCTCGACCTCGCGCCGGGGGAGTTCGTCGCGGTCCTCGGCCCGAACGGCGCCGGCAAGACCTCACTGCTCCGTACCGTCCTCGGGCAGCAGCGGCTGACGAGCGGCACGATGTCGTTCCTCGGGCAGCCGGTGCACCGCGGCCACCGGAAGATCGGCTACATCCCGCAGCAGCGTCTGATGGAGGCGGGGACGCCCCTGCGCGCGCGGGACATGATCGCCCAGGGCGTGACCGGGCACCGGTGGGGCATCCGACGCGCGTCGAAGTCGGACCGGATGCGCATCGACCGGGTCCTCGACGAGGTCGGCGCCACCGCCTTCGCGGACGCCCCCGTCGCCGAGCTCTCCGGCGGCGAGCAGCAGCGCACCCGCGTCGGGCAGGCCATCGCCGCCGACCCCGCCCTGCTGCTGTGCGACGAACCCCTCATCTCGCTCGACCTGCGGCACCAGCGCGGGATCACCGAGCTCATCGACCGCGAGCGCCGGCAGCGCGAGGCCGCCGTGCTCTTCGTGACGCACGACGTGAACCCGATCCTCGACGTCGTCGACCGGGTGCTCTACATCGCCGGGGGTCGGTTCCGGATCGGTTCACCGGACGAGGTCCTGCGAGCCGACGTCCTGAGCGACCTGTACGGCACGCCCGTCGACGTCGTCCGCACCATGGGGCGCATCGTCATCGTCGGGGCGAACGAGGCCCACGAGCACCACCCGGGCGAGGTCGACCCGCACGCCGACCAGCCGGACGAGGGGCGGATCTGATGGACGTGCTGTCGACCGTCTTCTCGTTCCAGGACTACGGCCAGCTCCTCGCGCTGGTGCAGAACTCGATCTGGGCCGGCGCGGTGCTCGGCATCGTCGGCGGGCTCATCGGCCCGTTCGTCGTCGCCCGGAACATGCCGTTCGCCGTGCACGGCATCTCGGAGCTCTCGTTCGCCGGGGCCAGTGCCTCGCTGCTGCTCGGGGTGAACGTCGTCTCCGGCTCACTCGTCGGGTCGGTGATCGCCGCCCTGCTCATCGGCGTCCTCGGGTCGCGTGCCCGGGAACGCAACTCGATCATCGCCGTCCTCATGCCGTTCGGACTCGGGCTCGGCATCCTCTGCCTGGCGCTCTACAAGGGCCGGGCCGCCAACAAGTTCGGGTTGCTCACCGGGCAGATCGTCTCGGTCGACAACCCGCAGCTGACCTTCCTGATCGTGGTCGCCGCGATCGTCGTGGCGACGCTGCTCGTCATCTGGCGCCCGCTGATGTTCGCCTCGGTCGACCCCGACGTCGCTGCGGCGGCGGGGATCCCGGTGCGCACCCTCGCGATCGTGTTCATGCTCGTGCTCGGACTGGCCACCGCCGTGTCGGTGCAGATCGTCGGTGCGTTGCTCGTGCTGTCCCTGCTCGTCACCCCGGCGGCGGCCGCCCTGCGCCTCAGCTCGCACCCGGTCGTCGTGCCGGTGCTGTCGACGGTGTTCGCGGTGACGTCGGTCGTCGGTGGCATCCTGCTCGCACTGGGTGGCGGCCTGCCGATCAGCCCGTACGTGACGACGATCTCGTTCGCGATCTGGGTGGTCTGCCGGATCATCGGGTCGCGACGCGACAGGCGGGGACGCAACCGCGTCGCCGGCCGGAACCAGCGTGGCGGGGGCGAGCCGGGCCTCCAGGCAGGGACGACGTCGACAGCCGGTCGGAAGGAAGAGGTGTCAGCATGAACGCCGTGCAGAAGACCAAGCGGAACACGTGGCAGCGCGAAGCGGTGCGCGGTGCCCTCGACTCCACCGAGGGGTTCGTCAGTGCGCAGGCGCTGCACCAGCACCTGCGGGACGAGGGCTCGACCATCGGTCTGGCCACGGTCTACCGGGCGCTCGCCGACCTGGCCACCGAGGGCGACGCCGACTCGTTGCAGCAGGACGGCGAATCGCTGTACCGGGCGTGCACGACGGACGCGCACCACCACCACCTGATCTGCCGGAACTGCGGCCGGACCGTCGAGATCGAGGCGGACCCGGTGGAGCAGTGGGCGCAGGACGTCGCCGCCGCCAACGGGTTCACCAACGCCAGCCACGTCGTCGACATCTTCGGCGAGTGCGCCGTCTGCACGGCAGCCCGCGCGACCGCCGCCACCGACGAGTAACCTGCCCCGCATGCACGTCATCCTGGTCCCCGGGTTCTGGCTCGACGCGAGCGCGTGGGACGACGTCGCCCCGGTGCTCCGCGAGGCCGGGCACTCGGTGCAGGCGGTGACGCGCGACGGCGACACGCTCGACGAGCAGGTCGCCGCATTGGTCGCGATCCTGGACGACGTCGCGTCCGCGGACGAACCCGTCGTGCTCGCCGGACACTCGGGTGCGGGGCCGATCGCGTACATGGCCGCCGACCAGCGCCCGTCGCTCGTCGCGCACCTGCTCTACGTCGACACGTTCCCGGGGCCCGAGGGCGGGTGCGTCAACGACGAGCTGCCCGTGGTCGACGGGGTCGTGCCGCTGCCGTCGTGGGACATCTGGGAACCCGCCACCGTCCGGGGCATGACGCCCGAGGTCCGGCAGGACGTCGAGCACCGGGCGATCCCCGAGCCGGCCTCGGTGCCGTCGGACCGGTTCCACTACGCCGACGCGGCACGGCACACGATCCCCGCGACGATCATCACCTGCGAGATCCCCGCCGCCGAGCTGCTGGCGATGGTGGCGGACCACCAGGCCTGGGCGGCCGAGCTCGTCGCGACCGAGGAACTCTCCATCGTCGGGCTCGAGACCGGCCACTGGCCGATGTTCACGGCGCCGCAGCAGCTCGGGGAGCTGATGGTGCAGGCGCTGGCGCCCAAACCGACGCAGGCGCCGTAGGCGACGCGTCCGATGAGACGCCGAGACGCCGAGACGAGCCGCAGCCCGCCCGGCGTAGCGTCCCGCCCGTGGACCTCGCAGCCTGGACGCAGTGGGCGGGCGCGTCCGACTACGACGTCGCCCGGTTCGTGGTGCAGCGCGGCGTCGCGGCGATCGCCTGCCTCGCCTTCCTGTCCGCCCTCGCCCAGTTCCCGGTGCTCGTCGGGGAACACGGCCTGCTCCCGGTGCCCCGGTTCATGGAGCGCCCGTACGCCCGCCGACTGCCGGTGGTCTGGCGGTGGTGGCGCTACACCGACAACCGGTTGCGGCTGCTCGCCGGCGGGGGAGCGGTGGTGTCCTTCGCCCTGGTCGTCGGGGTCCCGCAACGGGCCCCGTGGTGGGTGCCGATGCTGTGCTTCCTGCTGCTCTGGCTGGCGTACCTGTCGATCTCCGACGTCGGGCAGACCTTCTGGGCCTTCGGGTGGGAGTCCCTGCTGGTCGAGGCGCTGTTCACCGTCGCGTTCCTCGGCTCCGACGACGTCGCGCCGCCGATCGTCGTGCTCGTCGCGCTGCGCTGGCTGGTGTTCCGGCTCGAGTTCGGTGCCGGCATGATCAAGATGCGCGGGGACCGCTCCTGGCGCGACCTGACGGCGCTGTACTACCACCACGAGACGCAGCCGATGCCGAACCCGATGTCGCGGACGGCCCACCTGCTGCCCCGCCCCGTGCACCGGTTCGAGACGCTCGGCAGCCACTTCGTGCAGCTGGTCGTGCCGTTCTTCCTCTTCGCGCCGCAGCCCGTGGCGTCGATCGCCGCCGCCCTCGTCCTGCTCACCCAGCTCTGGCTGGTGGTCTCCGGCAACTTCGCCTGGCTGAACTGGATCACCCTCGTCCTGACCTTCGCCGCGATCGACGACCGGTCGGTGGCGGCGGTGCTGCCCTGGCTGCACGACTCCGTCGACGCCGGGCCGACCGCGACGCCGGTCTCCTTCGTCGCGGTGACGGTCGCCGTCGGGGTGCTGCTCGCGTGGTTGTCCTGGCCGGCCGCGAAGAACCTGGTGTCTCGGCGGCAGCTGATGAACGCCTCGTTCAACCGGTGGCACCTGGCGAACGCCTACGGTGCCTTCGGCAGCGTGACGCAGCAGCGCGACGAGGTCGTCGTCGAGGGGACCCTGGCCGAGGACCCGTCCGACGAGGACTGGCAACCGTACGAGTTCCGCGGCAAGCCGGGCGACCCGAGGCGTCGGCCCGGCCAGTTCGCGCCGTACCACCTGCGGCTCGACTGGCTGATGTGGTTCCTGGCCCTCGGCGCCGACGACCGGTGGTTCCGGGTGTTCGTCGTGCGGCTGCTCGAGGCCGACCGGCCCACGCTGCGGCTGCTCGCCCACGACCCGTTCGACGGGGAACCGCCGCGCTGGGTCCGTGCGCGGATGTTCCACTACCGGTTCGCCACCCGGGCGGAGCGGCGGGAGACGGGCCTGTACTGGATCCGGCGGGAGCGGTACCTGCTCATGGCACCGGTCGGGCTCCCGCGCCGTCGTGCGGGCGGTGAGGGCGACCACGCTGGTGCGTGAGGGGCCCTGTCCGGCCGCCACGGGCCTCCAGGCCTGGAGGCCCGGCTTGCGACACGCCCGGTCCTCGCGTAACGTGGACCCCTGGTTCTCCGCGTCCGCGCGGCGGACCCGTTGTTCCAAGCCCTCCGACCGTCGCGAACGCCGCGGTCGCGCGGTGTCCGGCTCTCCTTCGACAGGTGATGCGGACCTGGGCGGTGCACACAACCCCCTCGCACGGCCACCCCGGTGGCAGTGCGCGTGTGCACCAGGCAAGTGAACTTGGGTGCGGCCGTCCGGTCGCACGGTACCTCAGGAGGAAACCATGGCAGCAGTGTGCCAGGTGACCGGCGCCGTTCCCGGCTTCGGTCACAACATCTCGCACTCGCACCGCCGGACGAAGCGTCGCTTCGACCCGAACGTGCAGAAGAAGACGTACTACGTGCCCTCGCTTCGTCGTAACGTCACGCTCACGCTCAGCGCGAAGGGCATCAAGGTGATCGACGCACGTGGCATCGAGTCCGTCGTCAAGGATCTCCTCGCCCGTGGGGAGAAGATCTGATGGCGAAAAAGGGTCAGGACATCCGTCCGATCATCAAGCTCCGCTCGACGGCGGGCACCGGGTTCACCTACGTGACCAAGAAGAACCGTCGGAACAACCCCGACCGACTCGTGCTGAAGAAGTACGACCCGGTGATCCGCAAGCACGTCGACTTCCGTGAGGAGCGCTAAGCATGGCGAAGAAGAGCAAGATCGCGAAGAACAACCAGCGTGCCGTCATCATCGCGCGCTACGCCGAGCGTCGTCTCGAGCTGAAGAAGGCCCTCGTGGACCCGAACGGCACCGACGAGTCGCGTGAGGCCGCCCGCGTGGGCCTGCAGAAGCTGCCCCGCGACGCATCGCCCATCCGGTACCGCAACCGCGACGCCATCGACGGCCGCCCCCGTGGCCACCTCGGTGAGTTCGGCATCAGCCGTGTCCGCTTCCGTGACATGGCCCACCGCGGCGAGCTCCCCGGCATCACGAAGAGCTCCTGGTAAGCACTCGCAGTACACGACGCCCCGTCACCTCCTGGTGGCGGGGCGTTCGCTGTGTACGGGGTACATGCGAGCCGTCATTCGTCACATCTGCCCCTCCAGCACCCCCTCGGAGCCCCGACAACCCCGGAAATCCGGGCGAGTCGGCGGTTTTCACCCCCGGCGGCTGGTAGGTTCAACTCCGGTTCCGCCGGGCCCTCGGCCCACTGGCACCGTGGCACGGGGCAACCGCTCCGGGCGCCGGACGACACGTGCGTCCGACCGATACTGCAAGAAGTCCGAGGAGGACATCCATGGCTGACAAGTCACTGAACCGCACCGAGCTCGTCGCTGCCGTCGCCGCTGAGTCCGGCCAGAGCCAGGCCACCGTCAACGGCGTCGTCGACGCGCTCTTCAGCGTCGTCTCGTCGTCCGTCGCGGACGGCACGAAGGTCACGATCCCCGGTTGGATCGCCTTCGAGAAGACGCACCGCGCCGCCCGCACCGGCCGCAACCCGCAGACGGGTGACGCCATCGAGATCGCCGCGAGCGACTCGGTCAAGGTCAGCGCCGGCTCGAAGCTCAAGGCTGCGGTCAAGTAAGACTGTTCCACGCATCGGGAGGGACGGCTTCGGCCGTCCCTTTCGTCGTTCCCCGGTGCGTCCGTGGACGTCTGCTCGGGCGAGCCCGCGTGCGTGCGCCAGGTGCGCGCGTCCTGCCTGGAGGCCCGTGCCGGTCTGCACAGATCGGCCTGCCCCGTCCGTCGGCCGGGTGGGCACCGCCTAGGCTTGACGGGTGAATCGGATCGCGCGCATCGCCGGTCCCGCCGTGCTCCTGCTCGTCGGGTTCGTGGCGCTGCTCACGGCACTCGTCATCGGCGGGGGCGCGAACCCCGCACTCATCGCCGACCCGGGGCCCGTCGTCCGCTTCGGACTGCCGATCGCCCGACTCGTCGTCGACCTGTCCGCGGCCACCACGATCGGTGGGCTCGTGCTGGCGACCATCGGCCTGTCGCGCTCCGGCCCCGAGTGGAACCGCGCGATCGACGTCGCCGCCGGGGCCAGTGGCGTCTGGACGGTCGCGTCGGCCGTCGCCACGTTCTGCACGTTCCTCAGCGTCGCCGGTTCGCGCATCAGCATCGACGAGCAGTTCGGGCAGTCGATGGGGGTCTTCCTCACCGGCACGGAGCTCGGGCTCGCCTGGCTCGTGACCGTCCTCGTCGCCGCGGCCGTCACGGTGCTCTGCTTCGCCGTCCGTTCGCGGGGCATGGTCGCCCTGACCGCCGGCGTCTCGATGATCGGCCTCGTCCCGCTCGCGCAGCAGGGCCACGCCGCCGGCACCGCCAGCCACGACGCCGCCGTGACGGCACTGGGGCTGCACCTGGTCGGTGCGGCGCTGTGGGTCGGTGGGCTCGTCATGCTCGTGCTGCTGCGCGGTGTGCTGCCCGGTGACCGGCTGGCCGCGGTGGTGGCCCGGTACTCGAGCATCGCCCTCGGCTGCTTCGTGCTCGTCGCCGTCTCGGGCACCGCGTCGGCGCAGATCCGCGTCGGGGCGCTGTCGAACCTGTTCACCCCGTACGGCACGCTCGTCCTGGTGAAGATCGGTGCGATCGTCGCCATGGGGGTCCTCGGCGCGGTGCAGCGCCGTCGGGCCATCCGTGCGCTGACCACCTCGCCCGGTCGGCAGCGGCCCTTCTGGACCCTCATCGTCGTCGAGCTCGCGGTGATGGGTGTGGCGTCGGGGTTCGCCGCGGCACTCGGACGGACCGCCACGCCGGTCGGCCAGATCGCCCTGAGCAAGACCACCGACCCGAGCCCGGCGGAGCTCCTGACCGACGACCTGCTGCCGCACGCGCCCGGTGCGTGGGGCTGGCTGACCCAGTGGAACATCGACCTGTTCTGGCTGATGGCCGCCGTGCTGCTCGCTGCGACCTACGCGGCCGGCGTCGTGCGACTGCGGCGGAGCGGCGTGCGGTGGCCGGCGCGTCGCTCGATCGCCGCGGCCCTGGCGGTCGTGTCCCTCGTGGTCGCGACCTCGGGCTCGCTGCACCAGTACGACCGGTTCCTCGTCTCGGCGAACGTCGGTGCCCACGTGCTGCTCGGCCTGGTGGTCCCCGCCCTGGTGTGGGCGGCGGCACCCGTCGCACTGATCCGCGTCGCCGTGCACCCCCGGGGCGACGACAGCACGGGCGTGCGTGAGTGGACCGACGTCATCGTCGAGCACCCGTCCGTGCGGTACCTGGCGCAGCCGTTCCCCGCGTTCCTGCTCGCGGCGGCCCTGTGGTGGGCCTTCTTCGCCACCGATGCCGTCCGGTGGTCGGTGAGCGACCCCACCGGCCGCACCGTCAGCGACGCCCTGTTCCTGCTGGTCGGGCTGCTGGCCGTCCCGACGCTCTGCACACCGATCCCCGCCGGGCACCGTCGTCCGACCACGGCTGCCGCGGTCGTCCGGATCGTCGGGGCCGTGGTGATCGCGGCCGGCACGGTCTCCCTCGGGGTCGCCATGCGCGGGCCGCTCGGGCTGCTGCAGGCCTCGTGGTTCGGCGCGATGGGCCGCACGTGGGGGCCGGATCCGCTCGTCGACCAGGCCCGGGCCGGCCTCGTGCTGATCATCACCGGGGTGCTGCTCCTGGTGGTCGTGGTCGTGGTGGCGCTCGTGCGGCTGCGGCGTGACGGGGGAGACCCGGTCGACGCCGTTGACGCGGCTGCCAACGGTGAGACCGTCGCCGCCGGCGCCGCTGCCCGTGTCGACCAGGACGACCTGGACTTCGACGACGGCAGCGACGACCTCGAACCCTCGCCCGGGGCGGACGCCCGATGAGCATCGAGCTGAGCGACGAACAGCGCGCGGTCTTCGAGTACATCGAGCACACCCGCGACCACGTGTTCATCACCGGCCGGGCCGGCACGGGCAAGTCGACGCTGCTCAACCACCTGTCCTGGAACACCGAGAAGCAGGTCGTCATCTGCGCCCCGACGGGGGTCGCCGCGCTCAACGTCGGCGGCCAGACGATCCACTCCCTGTTCCGGCTGCCGATCGGGCTCATCGCCGACGCCGAGCTGCGGCAGGGCCCGGACACCCGCAAGCTCCTCAACACGATCGACACCCTGGTCATCGACGAGGTGTCGATGGTCAACGCTGACCTGCTCGACGGCATGGACCGGTCGCTCCGCAAGGCCCGTGGTCGGCAGTTCGAGGCGTTCGGCGGCGTCCAGGTCGTGATGTTCGGCGACCCGTACCAGCTGCCCCCGGTACCCGGCGACGCCGACGAGCGCGCCTACTTCACCGACCACTACCGGTCGATGTGGTTCTTCGACGCCAAGGTGTGGCTCGAGGCCGAGCTCAACATCATCGAGCTCGCCACGGTGCACCGGCAGCGCGACGACGCCTTCGCCGCGATGCTCACCGCCGTCCGGCACGGTCGGGTCACCGCGGACATCGCCGAACAGCTCAACACCGCCGGGGCACGTCCGGCCCCGGACGACGCCATCACCCTGGCGACCCGCAACGACACGGTCGCCCGGATCAACAAGGCGGCCCTCGAGCGGCTGCCCGGCAAGGTGAAGACCGCCAAGGCCGACGTCAACGGCGACTTCGGCGGACGGAACTTCCCGGCCGACGAAGCCCTCGAGCTGAAGCCCGGCGCGCACGTGATGTTCCTGCGCAACGACGCCGACCAGCGCTGGGTGAACGGCACCCTGGGCATCGTGACGGCCATCCGCGACACCGTGTGGGTCGACGTCGACGGTGAGTCGTTCGAGGTTCAACCGTCGGTGTGGGAGAAGTTCAAGTACTCGTACGACGCGGACAAGAAGGAACTCAAGAAGGACACCGTCGGGGAGTTCCAGCAGTTCCCGCTCCGGCTCGCCTGGGCCGTGACCATCCACAAGTCGCAGGGCAGCACCTACGACCGGGCCGTGGTCGACCTCGGCAACCGGGTGTTCAGCGCGGGCCAGACCTACGTGGCGCTGTCGCGGCTGACCTCGCTCGAGGGGTTGTTCCTCACCCGTCCGCTCCGGCCGCAGGACATCATCGTGGACCTGGACGTCCGGCGCTTCATGTCCGAGGCACCTCGCATCGTCGCCACCGAGCTCGAGGCCCCGAAGAAGCAGCCCGACGCCGAGCCCGACGCCGAGCCCGACGCCGACTGACGCGTCCGACCTGCGGCTGCCCGCGCCGCCGTTCGAGCGCCCCCCACGGCGCGGTGGAGCGGTCACGACTCCCCGTCGGCCCCGCCTCGAGCGGTCGTGTTTCGTCGCTCCGCGGTCCCACGGCCGACGGTTCGTGACCGGCCGGCGGACCTGAGCGGGGAGTCGTGACCGGACGACACACCGCCGGACCCCCCGCACACACGACGACGCCCGCCTGCCGGAGCGGCAGACGGGCGTCGGGGAGCGCGGTCGAGCGGGTGTGTCAGGCGCGCGCCGCACGCAGGGCGCGGAGGTTCTCCTTGTCGGCACCGAGCGCGGTGAGCAGCAGGAGCACACCGACGATCGCGTGGAACACGTTGTCCGTGGTGTTCAGGGCGAAGACGTTGGCCGAGGTGTCGACGAAGACGAAGCCGTACACCGCGAAGACGACGAGCAGGGCCCCGACGAGCAGGTTGCCGTTGCGCGATCCGACGGTGTTGCCGAGGCCGGTGATGAGCAGCACTGCGGCGAGCAGCACCCACACCAGGCAGAGCGCCGGGTTCACGCCGAACGCGTTCCACAGCAGGCCGCCCTGCCGGTTGAAGAAGCCCGGGTCGCCGTCGGCGGCGAAGAAGAAGCCCAGGACGCCCCAGAGTGCGAGGACGCTGCCGGCCGTGAGTGCGAGACCCCGGTTCGGCGAGGCGATGATGCCCGGTTCCTTGATGGCCACTTCGGTTTCCTCCTCGTACACTGCCGACGCGACGTGCGTCGGTCCCGCGTGGTGCGACGGCCCGGCGGGGATCACCGATCCCCTCGTGTCAGCGCGCAGTGCACGGCCGACGGGGGTGCGGTTCCCAGCCTCCGGCCGGTGCTCCAACGGTATCGTGTCGGACCCCGACCGACCCAATCGCAGCGCCGCCGCCAGTCGTGCGACGAGCCCGACGACGACCACCCCGAGGAGGACCAGCCCGGTGACCTTGACACCCGAGCGCAGTGCATCCGAGTCGCGCGGACCGTGGGTCTCGCGACGGGTGCGGTGGGCTGCGCTGGCGGCTCTGGGGTTCGTGATCGTGCCTCTCGTCTACGGGGTCGCGGTGCTGACCCCGGTCGGTCAGAGAGCGGAGGACGCCGCGCTCGGCGGGGTCCGGGAGTCCGACCTGTTCAGTTCGGACACTGCGCTCAACGTCATCTCGGTGCCGGTGATCCTGTTGCTCGTCGTCGTGATCGTCGCCGTGGCGTTCGCCAGACGGCGGCTCTCGGTGGGGCTCGGCGCGGGGCTCGTGGTGCTCGCGTCGGCGGCCACCTCGACGCTCGTCAAGCGTATCGCCGTGCGCCCGGAGATCGCTCAGTCGACGACGCCGAACTCGTTCCCGTCCGGGCACGCGACGATCGCGCTGGCGGCGCTGTTCGCGGTCCTGATGGTCACCCCTCGTCGGTTCCGCCCGCTGGTGACCATCGTCGGTGCCGGGTACGCGGTCTTCGTGGCGAACCAGACCGTGGTCTACGGGTGGCACCGGGTCAGCGACATCATCGGTGCCTGCGCGATCGCGATGTTCTGGCTCGGGATCGTCCGCGCGGTCGGGCCCCGGGTCGACCGCGGGCTCCGGGGCGACCGAGACGGCCGGCGGGGGCCGCGGCGGGTGGTGAGCGTCGTGCTCCTCGTCGCGACCGGGGTCACGCTGGCGATCGGTGTCGCGGCGCTCGTGGTCGGCCTGACCGGCGACGGCGCGCACGACCACGCCGCGATCCTGGTGGCGGGACGGTTGGCGTCCAGTGCGAGCGTCCTGGCGGTCGTGACCATCGTGTGGTTCCTCGACGGGATGCACCACGCCGCGCGCACCGACCCGGCCACGCTGCCGGCCGCCCGCTGACCCGGGGAGGCGAGTCGGGCCTCCAGGCCGCCCGACCGACGGGCGTGAGCCTGGCGGGAATGCTGACGCGTGCGCTACGTTGTACCCAGCAAGTCGATGCAAACGCATCGAAATCGCGAAAGGCGGCGCATCATGCAGTTCGGCATCTTCACGGTCAGTGACGTCACGACCGACCCCACGACCGGCACCACGCCGGACGACACCCAGCGCGTCCGCGACATCCTGACGATCGCCGAGCACGCCGACCAGGCCGGGCTCGACGTCTTCGCGACCGGTGAGCACCACAACCCGCCGTTCGTGGCCTCGTCGCCGACCACGCTGCTCGCCTACCTGGCGGCGAAGACGAAGGACATCACCCTGTCCACGTCGACGACCCTGATCACCACCAACGACCCGGTGCGGATCGCCGAGGAGTACGCGATGCTCCAGGTCGTCTCCGACGGCCGCATGGACCTGATGATGGGCCGCGGCAACACCGGCCCCGTCTACCCGTGGTTCGGGCAGGACATCCGCCAGGGCGTCAACCTGGCGATCGAGAACTACGCGCTCGTCCGCCAGCTGTGGGAGAACGACGTCGTCAACTGGCAGGGCAAGTTCCGCACGCCGCTGCAGGGCTTCACCTCGACCCCGCGTCCGCTCGACGGTGTCCCGCCGTTCGTCTGGCACGGCTCGATCCGCACGCCGGAGATCGCCGAGCAGGCCGCGTACTACGGTGACGGCTTCTTCCACAACAACATCTTCTGGCCGATCCAGCACACCGAGCAGATGGTCGGCCTGTACCGCCAGCGCTTCGAGCACTACGGGCACGGCCGCGCCGACCAGGCGATCGTCGGGCTCGGTGGGCAGTTCTTCGCGCGGAAGAACTCGCAGGACGCGATCAACGAGTTCCGGCCCTACTTCGACAACGCTCCGGTCTACGGCCACGGCCCCTCGATGGAGGACTTCACCGCCCAGACCCCGCTCACCGTCGGTTCGCCGCAGCAGGTCATCGACCGGTACGCCGCGATGAAGGACCACGTCGGTTACTACCAGCGCCAGCTGTTCCTCATCGACCACGCCGGCCTGCCGCTCAAGACGGTGCTCGAGCAGATCGACATCCTCGCGACGGACATCGTGCCGGAGCTGCGCAAGCTGAACGACGAGGGTCGCCCCGCCGACGTCCCGTCGGACCCGCCGTCGCACGCGGCACGTGCCGCTGCCGCGATGGCGGCCGGCACCGTCGGCAGCGACCACGTCGCCGCCGAGGACGAGTGGACGGGCGCGTCCGTCTGACGCGTGCCGTGAGCGTCACCACGAGCGGACGGGAGGCCCGGTGCCAGCTGGCACCGGGCCTCCCGTCCGTCTCGGCGCGCGTTCTCGGGCCTGCGCCGACGTCACGGGGTCAGCGACACCTCACGGGGTCGCTGGTGCGTGAGCTGTCGCTCAGCGCGTGAGCTCGGCAGCGGGCTCCGCGACGGGGCGGGCCGGCACGAGCTTGAGGCCCACGACGCACCCGACGATGCCGGCGATGAACAGCAGGCGCAGCACGGTGACGGGCTCCGCGCCGGTGGCCATGCCCCACAGCACCGTGAGGGCGGCGCCGGTGCCGGTCCACACCGCGTACGCCGTGCTGATCGGGATGTGCTTGAGGACGTAGCCGAACGCGACCAGGCTGATCACGATCGTGACGGCGAACACGATCGTCGGTCGGGGCTCGGTGAAGCCGTCGCTCTCGCCGAGGGCGGTCGCCCAGACGGTCTCGAGCGCGGCGCTGACGAACAGGACGATCCACGCCACGTCAGCTCACCACCTTGAGGCCGATGACGCACGCCACCAGGCCGAAGACCAGGGCGAGGCGAGCGAAGGACGCGGCCTCCTGCCGGCGGAGGATCGCGACGACCACGGTCAGGGACGCCCCGATGCCGACCCACACGGCGTAGGCGGTGCCGACCGGGATGCTCTTCATCGCGAACGCCAGCCCCACCATGCTCAGGGCCATCCCGGCGACGAACACGATCGTGGGGACAACCTTCTTGAAGCCGTTCGAGGCGCTGAGGGCGGTGGCCCAGACGGCCTCGAGCACGCCGCTGAGCACGAGGATTGCCCATGCCATGACGATGTCCTTTCCTGCGGGAGTCGTTCGTTCTCGTTGTCGTACGACTGTGCGACAACGACACCGACGGTAGCACGAGTTCGTACGACTGTGCGAGTATGGCGTCGTGGCCAGGAGCATGGACGTCGACGAACGGCGCCGCACCGTGTCCGAGGCGGCGTGCCGGGTCCTCGCCCGCGACGGCCTCGGGGCGCTCAGCGTGCGGAACGTCGCCGCCGAGGCCGGACTGCCGCCGAGCACGGTCCGCTACACGTTCCCGACCCAGGCGAGCGTCCGCGAGCACACCATCGCCCTCGTGTTCGACCGGACGCGGGAGCGCATCGACGCCATCCCGGCTGACCTGGCACCGGCCCGACGCGCACGCCGGATCGTGCTCGAGCTGCTGCCCCTCGACGAGGAGCGGGTCATCGAGCTCGAGGTGTACCTGGCACTCGGCAACGCCGCGCTCACCGACGTCGCGCTCCGGCCGACGCTCGACCGGACCGTCGCGGCGATGCGGACGTGGTGCGAGGAGATCCTCCGGCTGCTCGGCGTGCCGGCGGACGACCGGGAGTACGAGGCCTGCCGCCTGCACGCGCTCCTGGACGGGCTCGCGATGCAGGTCGTCCGGCTGGCTCCGGGGGAGTCCGGCGACTGGGCGATCGACGTGCTCGACCGACACCTGGACGGCGTCACTGCGGGCTGATCGCGCGGCCCCCCCTCGCACCGTGCGAGGCCTGGCGCGCAGCCGCGGGCAGGACGCGTCACCTATCCTGTCCCGGTGACGACGACCACGCGGCCGCCGCAGCGCACCCGGAGCCTCACCGGCCCCGGCCTGGTGCTGCTCGCCGTCGTGATCCTGCTCGGCATCCGGCTGTTCTCCCCGAGCATCGGGTCGACCGGGCTGCCGGACGTCGTGCAGGACTTCCTCACGCTGGCGATCAGCGTCGTCGTCGAGTCCCTGCCGTTCGTGGTCCTCGGCATCGTGCTGTCGATCGTCGTCGAGGTCTGGGTGCCGGTCGGCGCGCTCGAGAAGGTCCTGCCGCAGAACGCCTTCGGCCGTCGCGCCGTGATCTCCCTGATCGGCATGCTGTTCCCGGTGTGCGAGTGCGGCAACGTGCCCCTCGCCCGCGGCCTGATGATGCGCGGGTTCACCCCCGCCGAGGCCGTCACGTTCCTCGTCGCGGCCCCGATCCTCAACCCGCTCGTCATCATCAGCACCGCGCAGGCGTTCGGCTGGTCGGGGTGGATCCTGCCGGTGCGCATCGTCGGCGGGTTCGTCATCGCGAACCTCGTCGGCTGGATCGTCGCCGCGCACCGTCGTCCGGCCGACCTGCTGCTCCCCGCCTTCGAGGCACGGTGCCGTGCGGCCGTCGGAGCGCCCCGCGGCCTGCACCGCTGGCGGCAGAGCGCCACGCAGTTCGGCGGCGAGACGGCGACGATGATGCCGGCGCTGTTCGTCGGTGCCGGCCTCGCCGCGGCGATCCAGGTCGCCGTGCCCCGCTCGACCCTGGTGGCCGTCGGCTCGAACCCGGTGCTGTCCGTCGCGGCGATGATGCTGCTGGCGATGACGGTGTCGCTCTGCTCGAACGTCGACGCCTTCTTCGCGCTGTCGTTCGCGTCGACGTTCCTGCCGGGGTCGATCACGGCCTTCCTGATCATCGGGCCGATCATCGACGTCAAGATGATCGCCCTGCTGCGCACGACGTTCCGGGTCCGCTTCCTGGTGCTGCTGTCCGTCGTGTGCGTCCTGTTCGCCGGAGCCGTCGGGTTGGTGATGAATGTCCTCGTCTGATGCACGCAGCAACGCGGCCGCGTACCTGGGTCTCGGGTCGGTGCTGGCCGCGGCGCTCTGCACGCTGTGGCTCGCGCTCGTCGGACACCTCGACCTGTACATCAACCCGCGGTACTCGGTGTTCACGGTCGTGCTCGCCGCCGTCGGGGTACCCGCGTCGATCGCCGGACTGGTGGCCACCGCACGCGGGTACGGCCACACGCACGGCGACGAAGCGGACGAGCACCACGCCGACGAGCACGACGCCGACGCCGACGCCGACGCCCACGAGCCGCGCCCCGGCCGCGGTCGCGCCGTCCGCCTCGCCCTCGGCGGGGCCGCCGCCGTCGTCACGATCGGCGTGACCGTCGCGATGCTCGTCCTGCCCCCGACGACCCTGTCCGCCCGGACCGCCCAGCAGCGGAGCGTCGACTCCGCGACCCTGTCCAACGCGACCGGCTCGGAGTCCGCGGTGCAGCTGCTCGGCAGCGAGGGCGTCGACACCTCGCAGTACGGCGTCAAGGACTGGGCCGCGCTGATCCGGCAGACCACCGACACCACGGCCCTCGTCGGCAAGCAGGTCGAACTGTCCGGCTTCGTGGTGCCGGGCAACGACGGGTCCTTCACCCTCACCCGCTTCGTGATCAGCTGCTGCGCCGTGGACGCGCAACCGGTCGGCCTCGGCGTCGTGACCGGCGACGGGACCGTCCCCGACGAGGGGCAGTGGGTCACCGTCCGCGGAGCCCTGGCCGCCAACCCGGACCAGTCCGCCGACGCCCGCATCGTCGTCAAGGCCGCGAAGATCACCGACATCGCGCAGCCCGAGGACCCGTATGAGTTCTGAACGCCGCGGAGACCAGCGCCGCGGAGACCAGCGCCGCGAGCGCCGCCCCGTCGCGCACCGCTTCCACCGCCGGTACGTCGCCGTCGTGGTGGTCCTCGCCGTGGTCGCCGCGCTCGCCGCGGTCGTCGGCTCGCAGCAGGGCCCGCGGCTCCGCGACGTGTCCTACGACGCGACCGGTCTCGTCACCCGTCCGGCCCAGCGGGTGATCCTGACGGCGAACCAGGCGCTGCAGCGGGTCGCCGCCGACGACGTCCGGGTCAGCCCGGCTGCGGCGCACACCGTGACCTCGAGCGGCAACACGATCGCGGTCGAGTTCGCCGGGCCCCTGGCGTACGACCGCGAGTACACCGTGACGGTCGCGGGGGTCCGGGCACCCGGGCAGCGCGCCACGTCCGACCTGACGGCGGCGATCCGCACCGGCAGCACCGACGTGCTCGCACTCGTGCCGGGGCAGGCCGGGGCGAAGGACCGCATCGTCCGGCGATCCCTCGATGCCGGAGGTGCCACCACCGTCTACGAGGGCACCGCGATCTCGGAGTACGCCCGGCTCGGCCGTTCCCTGGTGGTCGTGAGCGGCACGGACGCGAGCTCGTCCGTCGACATCGTGGCGCTGAGCGGTGGGGTGCAGGACGCCGACGCCCCCGTCGAACACCTCACCCTGCCGACCTCCGAGGGCCGCGTCACGGCGCTCCACGTCGCCGACGACGGTGCCTCGTTCGGGTTCGAGTACGCCGACACCTCGACCGGGCAGTCCCGGAACACCGGTCTGTACGTGGTCGACATGACGGGCACCCACATGCCCACGGCGATCGCGGCGAACGGCAAGCCGAAGACGGGCGCCGTGCCGATGACGGTCGCCCAGTGGGCCTTCGTGCCCCGGACCGAGAGCGCGCTGGTCCGGACGGGCAGCGACGACCTGGTGCTCGTCGACATGAGCGGTCGTGCCGACGACCCGGTCCGGCTCGGCAGCGCCACCTACCTGCACGGCTTCGTCGGCACCGGCACCACGGCCGTCGTCGAGACGGGCACCGGCATCGAGCGGCTGGACCTGACCGACGGGTCGAAGTCGGCGCTGCAGGCGCCCGCCGGGAGCACCGATGCGGCCGTCCTCGGACGCATCGCCCAGCTGTCCGACGACACGTACCTGCGGGTGCTGGGGGACGTGCGGTCGGACGGCACCATCGCGGCACGGATCGTGCGTGTGGACGGGGGACGTGCCTCCCGGCTGCCCGTGACGATCCCGGACGACGCGAGCGTCACCGCGGTCTGCCCGTCCCCGAACAGCCAGTTCGTCGCGGTCGCGACGAAGTCGGCGACCGGCGAGCTCGTGAGCATCGTCGACGCGGCCTCCGGCGCGCTCGAGGCGAGCATCGACGCGGGCTCCGTCGACTGGTGCGGCGCGCTGCCGTCCGGTGACGAGGTCGGCTGACGGCCCGGAGACGACAGACTGGAGGCCCGGTACCAGCTGGTACCGGGCCTTCCGTCGATCAGGTGGTGACGACTACGCCAGCGTGGCCGCGTCGATCACGAAGCGGTAGCGGACGTCCGAGGACAGCACGCGCTCGTAGGCCTCGTTGACCTGGTCGGCGCTGATGAGCTCGGTCTCCGGCAGGATGCCGTGCTCGGCGCAGAAGTCGAGCATCTCCTGGGTCTCGCGGATGCCACCGATGGCGGAACCCGCCCAGCTGAGCCGACGCGGGATGAGCGCGAAGGCCGGCACCTCGAGCGGCTCGGCCGGAGCGCCCACGTTGACGAGCGTGCCGTCGACCTTGAGCAGGCCGAGGTAGTCGCCCATCGGGATCTTCGCCGAGACGGTGTTGATGATGAGCTCGAAGGAGTTCGCGAGCTTCTCGAACGTCTCCGGGTCCTTCGTCGCGTAGTGGGCCTTCGCGCCGTAGCGCAGCGAGTCCTCCTGCTTCGAGGTGGTCTGCGACAGGACGGTGACCTCGGCGCCGAGCGCGACGGCGATCTTGACGGCCATGTGGCCGAGCCCGCCCATGCCGACGACGGCGACCTTGGTGCCGGGGCCGGCGTTCCAGTGGTGCAGGGGCGAGTACGTGGTGATGCCGGCGCAGAGCAGCGGCGCGACCTTCTCGATGTCGAGCGACTCGGGGACGCGGAGGACGAAGTCCTCGTTCACCACGACGGCCTGCGAGTAGCCGCCCTGGGTGATCGAGCCGTCGGCGTCGACACTCGCGTAGGTGCCGATGTTGCCCTTGAGGCAGTACTGCTCGTTGCCGGCGACGCAGTTCTCGCACTCGCCGCACGAGTTGACCATGCAGCCGACGCCGACGCGGTCGCCGACCTGGTGCTTCGTGACGTTCTCGCCGACGGCGGAGACGTGGCCGACGATCTCGTGGCCGACGACCTGCGGGTACTGGATGGGGCCCCACTCACCGCGGACGGTGTGGATGTCCGAGTGGCAGATGCCGGCGTAGGCGATGTCGATCTCGACGTCGTCCGGGCCGACGTCCCGACGGGTGATGGTGGTCTTGACGAGCGGCTCGGTCGCTGACGGTGCCGCGTACGCGTTGACGGTGCGCAATGATCTCCTCGTGGGGGTGGTGCGTTGCGGGCCGGTTCCGGCCCGGAACCAGTGTGCGCGCAGCCGCGGCCGGGTGGGAGGTACAACCAGGACACCCCTGTGCCCGCGGACGGGCGCGTCGTACCGGCCGCGTGGCGCGGCGTTCTGCTCGCTCAGGCGAGCCGGGCCAGCCGCTGCCCCGCGATCGTGGCGAAGCGCAGCGGGTCGGCGAGGGCGTCGTCGGGCTCGCCGGTGGTCTGCGTCGCGAGCACGGTGAGCGACGCGGCGGCCGCGTAGTCGTCGAGCGGGGCCTCGATCGCGCCCGCGACGAGCATCGAGCGGGCACCGGGAGCGTGCGCCGCGGTCAGGTCGCGGACCGCCGAGGGCACCTTGCCGACGGCGCTCTGCCCGTCGAAGCACCCTTCGCCGCTGATCACCACATCGGCACCGTCGAGCAGCGCCGGCAGCCCGAGGACCTCGGCGACGGCCGCGGCCCCATCGGCGAGCGTGGCGCCCCACACCAGCAGGCCGAACCCGACACCGCCGGCGGCTCCGGCGCCCGGGGTGTCCGGGTCGACGTCGGGGAAGCGTGCGGCCCAGGTTGCGAGTCGGTCGTCGAAGGACGCCACACGGTCGGGCGTGATGCCCTTCTGCGGGCCGAAGACGGCTGCGGCACCGGTCGGACCGAGCAGCGGAGAGGTCACGTCGGTGAGCACGGTGACGCCGAGCGGGGGGAGTGCCCGGAGGCCGTCGGTGCCTTCGCTGTCGAGTCCGAGCGCCTCGAGCACCGGACGCCCGCCGTCGGTGGACGCGCTGCCCCCGATGCCGAGCACGAGCCCCGTGGCACCGGCGTCGAGCGCGGCGGCGATCGCCTCGCCGAACCCGCGGCTCGTCGCCGTGTCCGGCATCGGTGCGTCGAGCAGGGGGAGGCCGCTCGTCGCCGCGAGCTCCACCACCGCGCGGCCGTCGGGCAGCCGCAGCCAGTGTGCGTCGACCCGGGTGCCGCCCGGGCCGGTCACGGTGACGGGGACTCGGACGGCTCCGGGGACGGCGGTCTCGAAGGCGTCGAGCGTGCCCTCGCCGCCGTCGGCCATCGGGACGAGCACCAGGTCGTCATCGGGCCGCTCGGTCAGCCAGCCGGCACGGACGGCCCCGGCGACGGCCGCCGCCGTCGCGGTGCCCTTGAACGAGTCCGGAGCCACGATGATGCGCACGGCTCCCACCGTAGTGGCCGGTCGCCAGACGACGGCGTGCGGGCGCATGTGAGACGCCGGCGTGTGCGCAGGACGCCGCGTTGTCCGCGAGACGCCTCCGGATTCGGCGGCGTCTCGACGACATGACGGCGTCGAACGAACACGACGGCGTGCGGCGGACCCGTCGGTGCGTCAGGGCGCGGGCACCGGCTCCGGCAGGGCGAAGCGCGGGTGCGCCACTCCGCCCGTCACGAGGTCCGCGAGCATCTCACCGAGCAGCGGCGCGAACTTGAAGCCGTGCCCGGAGAACCCCGTCGCCACGGTGAGCGGCCCGACCCGGTCGATGACGAAGTCCTCGTCGGGGGAGTTGTCGTACAGGCAGCTGATGAACGTCGGCTTCGTCGCGTCCACCCCCGGCACGTACCGCGCGACGTACGCCTGCAGCCGTTCGGCCTCGGCCGGCACCGGCGTGGAGTCCCGGTGGTCCGGGTCGACGACGGGGCCGGTGCCGTGGAACCCGACCTTGACGCCCTCGCCCGGGGTGAGCAGCCCGTACACGTCGTCGCCGTCGGCCCAGTGCACGAAGCTCGGCCAGGCCGCGTCCGGCAGGTGGCTGGGGAAGTGGGCCGGCTGCTCCTGGGTGACGCGGATGGCCGGGAGGCCCGACCCGCGTCCGGCGAGCAGCCCGCCGACCAGAGTGGGGGCCCACGAGCCCACCGCGGCCACCACGGACGCGGTACGGACCGCGCTGCCGTCGGACAGCGCCACGGTGACGTCGTCACCGTGGTCCTCGAGCCCGGTGACCCGCGTGTCGAACCGCAGGTCGGCGAGACCGGTCCGTCCGGCCAGCGTGAGGAACGCCTCGATCGTCCGGTCGGACCGGATGCGCCCGGCCGAGGGGTGGGTCAGCACGCGCCCCTCGAACACGATGCCGGGCCAGCGCGCCGCCGCCTGGTCCGGGGTCAGGAACTCGTGCGGGATGTCCGCGTCGGCGAGGGCGGCGGCGATCGCGTCGACGACCTCGGGCCGACCGTGGTCGACGGCCCCCGTGCGGACGATGAGCTCCTCGTCAGCAGCGGCCTCGAGCGCTCCCCACAGTTCGAGCGCCCGCGTGGTCAGCGCGACGTACTCCGGGTCGGCGTAGCCCTGCCGGAAGATCCGGGTCGCACCGTGTGACGAACCGAGGTGGTGCCCGCGGGCGTGCTGTTCCACGAGCAGGACGCGCTCGCCGCGGGCGGTGAGCGCGTACGCGGTCGCAGCGCCGACGACCCCGGCACCGATGACGACCACGGGTGCGATGTGTTCGGGGGAACCGGGAGAGGAGGACATGCGGCGAGCGTACGTCCGACGGAGCGAGTGACGGGAATCGAACCCGCGCTACCAGCTTGGGAAGCTGGAGTTCTACCATTGAACTACACTCGCGCGCCCCGCAGAACGGGACTCCGCAAGCCTAGCGGATTCTCGCCTGGAAGCCAGCCGACCGCGCACCGTACGCCGTCTCGCGGGCGCGTGTCGCGCCTCCCGAGTCTCCGCTGTGAGGCTGCGTGCCTGACGGACAGGTGTCGGACGCGTGTGTACCGTCCAGGGAGTTCCAGCCCCGAACCGAGGAGGACCCGGATGGTCAGGCATCCCCTCATCGACGACGTGGTCGGCTCGGCGATCGTGGTCGAGTCCGCCTCGCCCGTCGTGTGGCTGACCGATGCGCTCGCCTCGCTGCTCCGCCGGTCGGCGGACGCCGGACGGACGGTCGTGCTCCGCACCGGCCGGGCCGCGGCGATCACCCCGGCACTCCGGCACGCGCTCGGCGCGTACGGTGCCGCGTGGGCGGTGTCCGACTTCGACGGCACACTGCGTGACGGCCGGACCGGCGTGGCCGCATCGGACATCGAGGACTTCGTGCACCGCGGCCCCGAACTCGTGGGCACCCCGTCGCCCGAGCACCCGGTCTCGGCCGACTCGGTGCGACAGATCAGCATCGACCTGACCCTCCGCCACCACCCGGGCCGTGCGGTCGACATGGGCTCCGCGATCGAGGCGCTGTGCCACACAGTCGGCACCTGCCCGACCCGGTGGGGCACCGCCGAACCGCTCACCGTGCCGTGGGACCGCTGGGTCGTGACGCAGTACGCGAAGCACGAGGCACCCGGCATCTCGACCTCGTACGCCGTCGGCGAGGGGTTCTCCGCGACGATGACAGCGCACCTGGTCGGTGGGGTCGTCGTCGAGACGATGTCCGCCGTGCTCACCGTGCCCGAGGAGAACACCGACCCAGGGCTGGCGAACCGGATGTTCGACGCCGTGCAGCGGGTCGCCGACCAGGTCGTCCCCGTGTTCGGCGTGGTCATGCAGCGCCGCGGCGACGCCGACCACCTGGTGCGGGCCGTCTCGCACGGCGAACCGTCGCCGCTCGCCGTCGTCGTGGGCCCAGAGGCCGCCGGCTTCCTGGATCGTGACGGAGTCTGGCCGCCGCCGCGCACCACGACCGCGACGTTCGCAGCCGGTTCCGGCTCGTCGACCCGAGCGGATGCTGACGTCGACGCCGACGGCGGGATGATCGTCCGTTTCGAGGACGGCTGGGAAGCGCTCGAGTCGTTCCTCGACCGCATCGACGAGGACCGCTTCCTGCAGTTGGTCGGCGGTGCACCGCTCGACCCAGCGCACGACGAGGGCACGCTCGACGGCCACGTCCGCGATGACCGGATGGTGGGCGGTCAGGGTGCCGCGTGACGTCACCATCCTCTGCCGGCAGCCGGTGGAGACGCGCGAGGTGGCGGAGGCGCTCCTGCTGCACGACGAGACGTGGGGTGTCCGGGCGCTCGACGACGGCCCGATGATGCAGGTGTGCCGTGACGCCACCCACCCGGTGATCACCGTGCTGGGTGTGCGCCGGGTGGACTCCTTCGACGAGGTCGAGCGGATCCTGCCCGACGCCCCGACCCTCGCGACGCCGTTGTGGTGGGTCGACACCGTCACGCCCGCGGGCCCCGACGGGGAATCGGGGATCTCGGCCGCGCTCGAGGCCGCGATGGACCTCGACGCGGTCTGCATCGTCCACGGGGACTGATCGCGGTCGGCCTGCCGCACTGCCTGCGCTGGTCGGCCCGGCGGTTCAGTCCCGCTTGCTCATGGCCGCCAGGCGGTCGTTGTAGGCCTTGAGGTCGGCGTCACCGTCGCGGTCGGCCTTGCGGTCGAGGCGCTTGGCGTCGCGCTTGTCCGAGCGCATCCAGTTCCGGACGACGAGCAGGGCCACGAACACCATCGGCAGCTCCGACGCACCCCAGGCGATGCCGCCGCCGGTGTGCTGGTCGTCGAGCAGCGCGGCGTCGTTCGTCTGGCCCAGCGCGTGGAACCAGTCGAGCGCGAACACCGACTGCGACGTCATGACCGCGACGCCGAAGAACGCGTGGAACGCCAGGGTGGCGAGCAGGGTGATGATGAGCATCGGGTACGGCGGGCGCTGCGGGCCCGGGTCGACACCGACGAAGACCCAGAAGAACAGGTAGCCGCTCAGGACGAAGTGGATGATCATCGCGACGTGCCACTCGTGCGACTGCATCGCGGCCTGGTACGCCGGCGTGAAGTAGAACACCACGAGGGACCCGGCGAAGATGATGCCCGCGACGGCGGGCTTGCCGAGGAACTGCATCCAGCGGGAGTGCACGAAGAGCATGAGCCACTCGCGGGCGCCGCGTGAGCCGTCGTTCCGGACGGGCAGGGTGCGGAGCGCGAGCAGCACCGGGCCGCCGAGCACGAGCGGCAGCGGGACGAACATCATCAGCAGCATGTGCTGGAGCATGTGCGACGAGAAGTGGATCATGCCGTACACGGCAGGGCCGGCCGACGTGGTCCAGATGAACAGGGCGCAGCCGATCAGCCAGGCGATGGTGCGACCGACGGGCCAGGCGTCGCCCCGCTTCCGGAGCTTGCGCACCGCCAGCAGGTACCAGACCGCCCCGACGACGGCCAGGCCGAGCCACACCCAGTCGATGTGCCACTGGGTCAGGTAGGTCTGCGTGGTCTGTGCCGGCGGGAACGGGAACCCGATCAGGCCGGAGCGGGTGTCCTCGCCCGTCGCGGGGGTCTGCGGGATCGGCGGCTGCGAGCGGGACACGGCGACCGAGACGCCGATGGCCACGGCCATGAACACGATCTCGGCCAGCGCGAACCGGGTGAACACGCGGCGGTCGAGCGGTGCGCGGAGGAGCCCGGGCACGAGTTTCCGGCGCTGCACGATGCCCGCGACGCCGAGCAGCAAGAGGATGAGCGCCTTGACGGTGATGAGCCAGCCGTACGTCGTCGTGACCAGGTCGAGCGGGCCGGTCAGACGCAGCGACGCGTTGACGATGCCGGAGAACGCCACGGCCCCGAACGACCAGCCGGCGAGCGTCGAGTACCGGGCGATGACGCGTCCGGTCGCGCCCTTGGTGCGGGTGCGGAGCAGGACCACGGCGACCAGGCCGCCGGCCCACACGCACACCCCGACCAGGTGGATCGCGAGCGAGTTCACCGCGTTCGCGTGCTCGAGTGACCCGGCGGCGTGACCGGACAGGGCCAGGGGGAGCAGGGCGAACAGGCCGATCACGGTGGCGAACGCCAGGGTCGTCACCCGGGTGGCGAACGCAGCGACCACCGTGGCGACCAGGATCGCGGCAGCCGACACCACGAGCGCCTGGCCGATCTCGACCTGGAACGCGAAGAGCATGAAGTTGCGGGCGAACACCGGGCTGGTGAGCGGGACACCGAGGGTGTTCGCGCCGGTCAGGACGATGCTCACCGCGGCTGCCAGGAACCAGACGGCGCCGGTCGCCGCGGCCCACCGGGTGGCCCGGTGCTGCACGCTGGACAGAGCGCCGTGGTCCTTCTTCTGCGCGGGCAGCGCGAACGCCGCGACGATGAGGAACCCGACGGTCAGCGCAGCCATCGTGTCGTGCACGACGCGGGCGATCGGCAGGCCGTACTCGACGACGTCGCCGGCGGACACGAGCTGCTGACCCGCGCTGAACGCGCCGGTGATCGTCAGCCCGAGGATCGAGCACGCGACGGCCAACGGGATCGCGATGACGAGGACCGTCGCGACGGTGGACGAGCGCCCGGTGACGGGGGCGGCGTCCGGCGCTGACCCGGTGGGCTGTGTTTCGGGTGACGTGACGGTCATGACCGTCCAATGGTAGGCGTGCCGGCTGGAAGGCGGCCCCTCGGATGCGCGCTCAGACCCGCCGTTCCCAGATGCCCTCGCAGCCGACGCCGACGAACCCGACGGCCTCGTTCACGTCGAGCATGTGGCGGTTCTCCTCCGCGTTGAACGTGATGATCGAGGGACGCCCCGGGAACCGCCGCTCGAGCTCCTGGATCCCGACGACCTTGAGCAGCCAGCCGAGCCGGTGGCCGCGGTGCTCGCGGAGCACCAGGGTGTCCCACTGCTGTGCCGGGCGTGCGGGATCGTTCGGCACGGACAACTGCGTGAAACCGGCCAGGGTGGTCGTCGGCAGGTGCTCGACGGCCACGGTGAGCAGGGTGCGCGGTGCCCGGGCGAGCTCGTCCTCGTGCTCCCGGAGGCGTTCGGCGGTCCAGACGTCCTCGGGCTCCTCCATGCCCCCGGCGGGCGCGTCGGTGCTCATCCGGGTCTCGAGCAGGGCGATGCCGTCGAGCCACTGCTCCGGCGTGCGACCGGTCCAGGCGTGCACGCGGTACTCCGGACCGGCGGCAGCAGACGCCCGCTCGTGCAGTCCGCGCACCACGGATGCGTCGGCGGGCAGCGGGAGCCGGCTGATCCGGTTCACCTGCCCGAAGTGCCAGCCGCGGGCGGTCAGGAACCGCACCCCGGCCTCGTCCTCCGGGACGGCGCCGAACCCCGTCGGGGCGTGCACGAACCCCGGCCCGGACGCGGGACCGACCTGCCGCGAGACGGCGTACGTCTTCCACTGCGTGCGCCCGTCGGCGCGGGCCATCGACTCCAGGTGGTCGGCGAGCAGCGTTCCGACACCGCGGCGCTGGTGCCCGGGGGTGACGCCGACGGTCAGCCAGCAGTTGGTGGTGCCGGGCTCCTGCTTCGTGTCGTAGGAGCCCGCACCGACCACGGTGCCGCGATCGTCACGGGCGACGAAGAGCCGGCTCGGGGCGCCCGGCTCGCGGCACAGCGGCAGGTACTCCTCCGGTGTCCACGCCAACTCGTGCAGCCCGTGCACGGCGGCTTCGGCCCCGTCGGACACCGCGAGCCACTCGGCGAAGGTCGCGACGGTCGCCGGGTCGTCGTCCATGGTGGCGGGCACCGTGATCTCGTCGACGGTGTACGTGGTCATCACTGCTCCGAACGCCACCCGCCCGGGTGGTGGGCAGCCTGGCAGCATACCGGCGCGACGCCCGCTGCCGCTAGGCTTCGTCCGTGCTGCTCTCCGACCGCGACATCACCGCCCAGCTCGCCGAAGGCCGGATCGGCCTCGACCCGTACGACGCCTCGCTCGTGCAGCCGTCGAGCATCGACGTCCGGCTCGACAAGTTCTTCCGGCTGTTCGACAACCACAAGTACCCGCACATCGATCCCGCGGTGGACCAGCCGGACCTGACCCGCCTGGTCGAGACCGACCCGGACGAGGCGTTCGTGCTGCACCCGGGCGAGTTCGTGCTCGGTTCCACGTTCGAGGTCGTGACGCTGCCCGACGACATCGCAGCGCGACTCGAGGGCAAGAGTTCACTCGGTCGCCTCGGCCTCCTGACCCACTCGACCGCGGGCTTTATCGACCCCGGGTTCTCGGGGCACGTGACGCTCGAGCTGTCGAACGTGGCGACGCTGCCGATCAAACTGTGGCCGGGGATGAAGATCGGACAGCTGTGCTTCTTCCAGCTGTCGAGCCCGGCCGAGAAGCCCTACGGTTCCGCCGAGTACCAGTCCCGCTACCAGGGTCAGCGCGGCCCGACGGCGTCCCGCTCGGCGCAGAACTTCCACCGGGCGGACGTCTCCGACCCCCGCTGAACCGCGCCGGTCCGGCGACGGACGAAATGTTGGATGCTGTGTATCGTTGCAGCATGTCCGCTGTTCCCCCACGGTCCGCCCCGCCACTGTCGGCCGCGGTGCTCATCCGCGACGCCCGAGAACGCGCCGAACTGACCCAGGTCCAGCTCGCCCGGCGCGCCGGCGTCACGCAGAGCGTCATCAGCACGTACGAGAACGGTCGGCGTGAACCGTCGCTCGCCGCCCTGCAGCGGATGCTCCGGGCGGCGGGCTTCACGACGACGATCGACCTCCAGCCGGTCGAGGAACCCCAGCCGCTCCTCGAACGGGTGGTCGCCGCCCGGCAGGAGCTCGTCGACATCGTGCAGCGGTTCGGCGGGCGGAACCCCCGGATCTTCGGCAGCGTCGCCCGGGGTGACGACGGCCCGGACAGCGACGTCGACCTGATGGTCGACGTCGACGCGGGGCTCGGGATCTTCGCGCTCATGCGGATCCAGGACGCCGCCGAGCGGTTGCTCGGCGTCCGGGTCGACGTGGTCGACGCCGCGGGCATGCGCCCCGGCGTCGTCCGGACCGCGGTGCCGCTGTGAGTGCCGAGCCGGGCGTCCGCCGTGCCGTCGGCGACCGGCTCGACGACGTGATCCGGGCGTGCGAGGCGATCCGGCGCTACGTCGACGACGAGCGGGTGCCCGAGGACCTGGTGCACGACGCGGTCCGGATGCGCCTGGTCGAGATCGGTGAGGCCGTCCGGGTGCTCCCGGCCGGGGTCACCGCGAGCGAGCCCGGCATCCCGTGGTCGCGCGTGGCCGACCTGGGGGAGCGACTGACCCGGCGGTACTTCGACACGACGCGGGCGCTGGTGTTCGGCACCGCCCGCACCGACGTCCCACACCTCGCCGACGCCGCGCGCCGGTTGCGCGCTGCCCACCCCTGACCGGCGCGGGCTCGGACCGGGCGCGGCCACGTGCCCTGGGCGGACCACCAGGCGGACTGGAGGCACGGATCACGACGTGCACCGAGCCTCCCGTCCGCCGTGTGGCCGGCCTCCGGACGACGCAGGACGGCCCCGTCTCGCCGAGGCGAGACGGGGCCGTCCGTGGTGCTGGGGAGATCAGCCCTTCTTGGCGAGCTCCTCGAGGGTGTCGTTGCCCTTGTAGGCCTCGACAGCGTTGTCCTTGGTGACCAGGACCGGCGTGAGCTCGATCGCGGGGACCGTCTTCTTGCCGTTGTAGTTGTTCGTCTTGTCCATCTTCGTGTCGGGCTTGTCGCCCTTCGACAGCGTGGAGACGAGGTCGACGGCCGCCTGGGCCTCCTTCGACGTGTCCTTGAAGATCGTCGAGTACTGCGTGCCCTGCATGATGAGCGGGATGGACGCGGTCTCCGAGTCCTGGCCCGTCACGACGGGGTTGTCCTTGCCGGCGGCCTTGGTCGCGGTGAGGATCGCACGGGCGAGGGTGTCGTTCGGCGACAGGACGCCGTCGAGCTCGGTGTCACCCGTGTAGTACTGCGAGAGCAGGTCGGTCATGCGCGACTGGGCCTTCTGCGCGAGCCAGCCCTGCGTGACGACCTTCTGGAACGTGGTCTGACCGGAGACGACCTTGATCGTGCCGTCGTCGATCTTCGGCTGCAGGACGTCCATCGCACCGTTGAAGAACACGGTCGCGTTGGCGTCGTCCGGCGAACCGGCGAAGAGCTCGACGTTGTACGGCTTGTCGCCCTTCTTCTCCTCGAGGCCCTTGAGCAGCGCCTCGGCCTGGAGCTGGCCGACCTTGAAGTTGTTGAACGCCACGTAGTAGTCGACGTTCTTCGTGTTCAGGATGTTGCGGTCCCAGGCGATGACGACGGCGCCACGGTCCTTTGCGGACTTGACCTGCGCGGTCAGCTGCGAACCGTCGGCGGCACCGATGATGACGGCCTTGGCGCCCTTGGTGATCATGCCCGAGATCTGCGACTGCTGGTCGGGGACCGGGTTGCCGGCGTTGGCGTACTGGATGTCGGCCTTGAAGCCGGCGTCCTCGATCGACTTCTTGAACGCGGCGCCCGCGAGGACCCAGTTCTGCGAGGTCTTGGCCGGCAGGGCGACGCCGATGAGGTCGCCCTTCTTGATGCTGCTGGTGCTGCCGGCGTCGTCGGACGAGCCGCGTGCCGAGCAGCCGCTGAGGGCGAGGCCCGCGATGAGCGCCAGGCTGAGGCCGGCGACGATCTTCTTGCGCATGTGATTGCTTTCTCTTCGTTGAGGAGGTGTGGGGCCGGAGCCCCGCTGTGGGGAGGGGTGGACTAGGGGAGGGTGATCTTGTCCGGCTGGTCCTCGATGGACCGCGGCTGCTGGGCGGCCACCGTGTTCTGCTCGGTGTCCTTCCGCTGGAACTGCCGCATCATGCCGCCGATCAGCGACGGGCGTCCCTGCGACTTCGAGTAGACGTCGAAGGCGACGGCGACGAGCAGGACCAGGCCGCGGATGATCTGCACCTGGTTGGACTCGAGGCCCATGAGCTGCAGACCGTTCGACAGCAGCGCCATCACGAGACCACCGATGATCGAGCCGGAGATCGTGCCGACACCACCGGCGACCGCCGCGCCACCGACGAACACGGCGGCGATCGCGTCGAGCTCCCAGCCGGTGCCGTCCGCGGGCCCCGAGGCGCCGGAGTAGGCGACGAACACCATGCCGGCGATCGCGGCGAGGACCGACATGTTCATCATGACGAAGAAGTTGACCCGCCGCGCCGAGACGCCGGACAGGACGGCTGCGTTGGCGTTGCCACCGACGGCGTAGACCTGGCGACCGAAGATCGTGTTCTTCGTGACGAAGCCGTAGACGATGGTCAGGATGCCGAGGATGATCGCGACGATCGGGACCGAGGTGCCGACCGGGCCGGCGCCGAACAGGTACGTGGCGACGAGCGTGACGGCGACCAGGATGCCGGTGCGGACGATCGAGACCCACAGCGGCGGGACCTCGGCCTGCATCTTCCGACGGCGGGCACGGCCACGGGCCTCGATGATGATGAGCGCGAGGATCGTGACGAGGCCGATGAGCAGCGTGCCGTTGCTGAAGCCGAAGTCGGGGCCGAAGTCACCGAGGAAGCCTGCGCCGATCGGGGTGAAGGCGTCCGGGACGGGGACCGACGTCGAGTTGCCGATGATCTGGTTCACACCACGGAAGATGAGCTGACCGGCCAGCGTCACGATGAAGGCCGGGACCTTCACGAACGCGACCCAGAAGCCCTGCCACGCACCGATCAGGGCACCGCACGCGAGACCCAGGATGATGGCGGCCCACACCGGGAAGTCCCACACGGCCATGGACTGCGCCACGACGATGCCGACGACCGCTGCGACCGAACCCACCGACAGGTCGATGTGCCCCGCGATGATGACCATGACCATGCCGAGCGCCAGGATCAGGATGTAGGAGTACTGCAGGAACAGGTTGATGACGTTGGTCGGCTCGAGGATGAGCCCGTTCGTCGTGACCGAGAAGAAGATCAGCAGCACGATGAGCGCGATGATCATGCCGTACTGGCCGATGCTGTTGCCCTTGCCGAAGAGCAGTTTCAGGTTGTTCATGAGGCGGTGGCGCCCTTCCGCGCGGAGGTCATGCTGCGCATGAGCGATTCGGGATCGGCCTGGTCGGCCGGGAGGTCAGCGGTGATCTGGCCCTCGAAGATGGTGTAGATCCGGTCGGAGAGACCGAGGAGTTCGGGGAGCTCGGACGAGATGAGGATGATGCCCTTCCCCTCGGCGGCGAGCTGCTGGATGATCCCGTAGATCTCGAACTTGGCGCCCACGTCGATGCCGCGGGTGGGCTCGTCGAGGATCAGGATGTCCGGGTCGGTGAACATCCACTTGGACAGGACGACCTTCTGCTGGTTGCCTCCGGACAGCTTGCCGACGTTGTCCTCGACGCTCGGCACCTTCGTGCGGAGCATCTTGCGGTACTTCTCGGCGACCGAGTACTCCTCGAGCGAGTCGACGACGCCGGCCTTCGAGATCTTCTGCAGGTCGGCGGCGACCGTCGAGCGCTTCACGGTGTCGAGGAGGTTCAGGCCGAGTGCCTTGCGGTCCTCGGAGACGTAGCCCATGCCGTTCTCGATCGCCTGCTGGACGTTCGTGACCTTGATCTCGCGGCCGTCCTTGATGATCTGGCCGTCGATCCAGGTGCCGTAGGAGCGACCGAACAGGCTCATCGCCAGCTCGGTGCGCCCGGCGCCCATCAGACCGGCGAAGCCGACGATCTCGCCCTTGCGGACGTGGAAGTTCGACGCCTTGCAGACCAGGCGCGACGCGTCGATCGGGTGCTGCACGGTCCAGTTGCGGACCTCGAAGAAGGTCTCGCCGATCTTCGGGGTGCGGTCGGGGAAGCGCGACTCGAGCGAGCGGCCGACCATGCCGCGGATGATGCGGTCCTCGTTGACGCCGTCCGCCTTGACGTTGAGCGTCTCGATGGCCTTGCCGTCGCGGATGATCGTGATCTCGTCGGCGATCTGCTCGATCTCGTTGAGCTTGTGGCTGATGATGATGCTCGCGATGCCCTTGGCCTTCAGCCCGACGATCAGGTCGAGCAGGTGCTGCGAGTCGTTCTCGTTGAGCGCGGCGGTCGGCTCGTCGAGGATCAGGAGCTTGACGTCCTTGTGCAGGGCCTTCGCGATCTCGACGAGCTGCTGCTTGCCGACACCGAGGTTCTTGATCTGCGTGTCCGGGTCGTCGGCCAGGCCGACGCGGGCGAGCAGGTCCTGCGCACGCAGCTGCGCGGCGGTCCAGTCGATGCGCCCGAAGCGGCTCGGCTCGTTGCCGAGGAACAGGTTCTCGGTGATCGAAAGCTCCGGGATGAGCGCCAGCTCCTGGTGGATGATGACGATGCCGGCCTGCTCGGACTGCTTGATGTTCGAGAAGCGGACTTCTTCGCCCTCGTAGACGATCTCGCCGCTGTAGGTGCCGTACGGGTAGACGCCGGACAGGACCTTCATCAGGGTCGACTTGCCGGCGCCGTTCTCGCCGCAGATCGCGTGGATCTCGCCGGCGCGGACGCTGAGGGAGACGTCGGCCAGCGCCTTCACACCAGGGAACTCCTTGGTGATCGAGCGCATCTCGAGGATCGTCTCGGGTGCGGTGATCGACCGGGTCTCGAGGCCGGTGTCGATCGGGGTTGACGCCACAGTGCATCTCCTTCTGCCGCTTCGGTGCGGCAGTGTGTTCGGGTGGTTCTGCTGCGGCAGCGAAAGCACAGGGGGCCTGTGTGGACTTCGTTGTCGCGTCCGGATCCGGCTCGGTGTGACGCTCATGTGAACGGTCACATCGGCTGGACGGAGGCAATTTACGCACAGCCTCGGTGCGGCTGTCAATTCGGATTGGTCGCGTTTTCGTAACGGCGTGCGTGATCCGGAGGGAACGTCCCCCGGGTTGGGGCCAGGGGCCCCGGGAACGGGGGTTTCGTTGCGCGGAACCGCATGCGCGGTCGGGAGGCCCGTGGCGGGCCCGCCACGGGCCTCCCGTCCGCTTCGTGGTCGCGTCCGGAGCCGCGCTCGCCGGTGCGCCGCCGCCATGCGGTTCCGGGCGTACCCGGTGATTTCGGGCGTACCTGGTCGTTCCGGGCGTACCTGGTCGAAACTTTGCGGCAGGTATGCCCGTTCATGGCAGGTACTCCGCGGCGGCCTGGTGGTTCCGGGCATACCGAGAGGTCCCGGGCGTACCGGGTTGTTCCGGGCGTACCTGGTGTCTTCGGGCGTACCTGGTCGGAACTTTGCGGCAGGTATGCCCGTTCCTGGCAGGTACTGCCGGGGGTACCGGGTGGGTTCGGGCGTACCTGGTGGGTTCGGGCGTACCGGGTCGTTTCGGGCGTACCTGGGCGAAAGTTCGTGGCCGGTACTCGGGTCGTGGCGCGGCCCGAGGTGCGTCAGCGCGTGCGGGGCGCGCTCGTGGAGGCGCGCACGACCAGCTGCGGGACGATGTCGATCGGGCGGAGCAGTTCACCCTCACTCGGCAGCAGCAGGTCCACGCAGCGACGCCCGAGCTCCGCGAAGTCGACCTGCACCGTGGTGAGCGGCGGCCAGAAGTGCTTCGCCTCCGGGATGTCGTCGTAGCCGACCACGGACAGGTCGCCCGGGACGTCGAGCCCGTACGAGCGTGCCGCGTGCATCACGCCGAGCGCCATCTGGTCGTTCGAGCAGAAGATCGCGGTGCAGTCCCGCCACCGCAGCAGCTCGCGGCCGGCGTGGTAGCCGAAGTCGGCGGTCCAGTCGCCCAGGATCGGCGGGGCGACGGCCATGTCGCGGTCGGACATCTCGCGCAGGAACCCCTGCATGCGGGCGTCGGCCTCGATCCAGTCCTGTGGTCCGGCGATGTGCCGGACGTACTCGTGCCCGAGGTCGAGCAGGTGCGCGGTCGCCAGTCGTGCCCCCTCCATCTGGTCCACCCACAGGGCCGTCGGGTCCTCGCCGACGCTGGCGCGCATGGTGACGTAGGGGGTGCGGATGCCGAGTTCCGCGATCAGGTCGAAGACCCGCTGCTGGGGCGCGATGACGACGATGCCCTCGACGTCGAGGTCGAGCAGGTGACCGAGTCCTTCCCGCACGGCGGCGTCGGTCGCCTCGGCGATGTTCGCCGTCGTGACCGAGTAGCCGCGGAGCATCGCGGCGTCCTCGATCGCCTGCAGTGCCACGGCGGGACCGTAGTGGGCGCGGCGGGCCGTCAGGACGCCGATCGTGTGGGTCCGGCTCGTGACCAGGGCGCGTGCGGCCCGGTTCGGCCGGTACTGCAGCTGCTCCATGGCCGCCAGGACCTTGTCGCGTGTCTCGGCCCGGATCGCATCCGAGTTGTTCAGCACCCGCGAGACGGTCTGGTGCGAGACGCCCGCGATCCGTGCGACGTCACGGATGCTGGGCGAACGCGGTTGCTGTGTCCGCGATGACGCCATTGCTGCTCGTTTCCGCCCGGGTGTCGTGGCACATCGATGTGCACGTTCACATTCCGGGCCAGATCATTATGCACGTCCGGCGGATCGACGCCACCTGTGCGTCGATCCGCCGTCCGCTCAGAGCCAGTTGCGCTTGCGGAAGATCGCCCAGAGCACGCCCATCAGCAGGAGCATGCCGAGGATCGCGACCGGGTACCCGTAGTGCCAGTGCAGCTCGGGCATGTGGTCGAAGTTCATCCCGTAGACGCCGGCGATCAGGCCGGGTGCGAACAGGATCGCCGCCCACGACGAGATCTTCTTGACCTGCTCGCCCTGGCGGTGTGCTGCCCGGGCGAGTTGCCGGCTCTCCTCACCCTGGGCAAGGCTCGCGCTCGTCATCCGGCGCATCGCCTCGTTCTGCTCCTGCGACACCAGGGTGGCGTGCAGGGTCAGGGCGTTCTCGAGCAGGGCGCGGAACGAGTCGACGCGCTCGGTGACGCGAAGCGCGTGGTCGTGCACGTTGCGGAGCCGGTGCTGCACGTCGTCGTCCACGCCGTACTTGTCGGCTCCGCGGAGCAGCCCCGTCACCATCGCCGGCACCGGGGTGGTGGCCCGCTGGAACGCCAGGACCTCGCTCAGCAGCTGGTAGATGCGCTTCGAGACCCCGGGGTCGACCTGCCCGGCGAACAGCTGGTCCTCGATGGCGTCGATCTGCTCCTGCAGCACCTGGACGACGGGGCCGTAGCCGTCCACGACCTCGTCGAGCACAGCGGCGGTCACCGCCTCCGACCCCTTCGCCAGGAACTCCGGGTCCGCCTCGACTTGCGCCCGCAGCACCGCCAGGTCGGGTCGGGCGGCGTGCCGGACGCTCACCACGAAGTGGTCGCCGACGAACAGGTGCACCTCGCCGAACTCCACGGTGCCCGAGGCCTGGTCGAACCAGGCCGGCCGGAGCACCAGGAACAGGGTGTCGCCGTAGCGCTCGAGCTTGGCGCGCTGGTGTCCCTTGCGGGCATCCTCGACGGCGTTCTCGTGCAGGTCGAACTCGGTGGCGACGGCCTCGAGCTCGTGCGGGTCGGGCCGGAGCAGCCCGATCCACGTCAGGTCACCACGAGCCGGGCGCGACAGGGTCGACGGAGACTCCACGCGGCGTCCCCGGACGTAGATCGCGTTGTCGATCAGTGCCATGTGCGTGCTCCTTCGGTGGGGAGCAGGCGGGCGCGATGGCGCCCCAGAGGTGATCCGGGGCGGGGCAGGTTCAGCGAGCGGGCGCGACGACCGACACGGGCGGCCGGCCCGATCGAGGATGGTCACCCGACATCGCGCCTCACCTGCCCTTCTCGTCTCGTCGTGGCGGCGCCCAGAGCGCTGCCGACGGTCGAGCGTACGCCTGCGGCTCGGGTCGGACAACCCGTCGCGGCAGGCGGGGGAGCGTCAGCGCGTGACGTGCAGCCCAGCGGTCTCGAGCTCGGCGAGCTGCCACCCGAGCCACGGGCTCCAGGCGAACGGCGCGCCGGCGACGGCCTGCCTGAGAGAGTCTTCGGACACCCACGCCCACTCGGCGACCTCGTCGTCCGCGGGCGCAGGGGTGTCGTCGGTCACGGCGCGGAAGACGGGGCAGACCTCGTTCTCCACGATGCCGGAGGCGTCGATTGCGCGGTACCGGAACTCCGGCAGCACGACCTCGACGTCGCGCACGGTGATGCCGAGCTCGCGGGAGGCCCGACGGGCGATGGCGTCCTCGAAGGACTCGTCCGGACCGGGGTGGCCGCAGAAGGTGTTCGTCCACACCCCCGGCCAGGTCTTCTTCGACAGTGCTCGTCGGGTCACCAGGACGTCACCGTCGGTGTTCCGGACGTGGCACGAGAACGCCAGGTGCAGGGGCGTGTGGGCTGTGTGCACCGTGAACTTGTCCGCCGTGCCGATCGGGGTACGGTCGTCGGCCAGGAGCACCACGGATTCAGGGAAAGCGTTCATCTGTCTCGATAGGTTAGGCCAATGAGCGAGGAAGCGACCACCGTGCCGCACATCGACCTCGCGCTCGTCGACGACTGCCTCGAGCGCTTCTTCGCCGTGTCGTCGATGCGCGCCGAGCGCTACGGCCGACCGTCGGAGGAACTGTGGCGCGTGCTCCGCAAGGCGAGCATGGGCGGCAAGCGCTTCCGGCCCCGCATGGTCATGACCGCGTACGCCGGCATGGGCGGCACCGACGTGCACGCTGCCGCCAACGTCGCGGCGGCGTACGAACTCCTGCACACCGCACTCGTGGTGCACGACGACGTCATCGACCGTGACTGGTCGCGCCGCGGGCAGCCGAACGTCGCCGGGTCCTTCCGCGACACCGGCACGACGGGCGGCCTGCCGCTGCCGACCGCCGAGCACCGGGGGATGAGCGCCGCCGTCATCGCCGGTGACCTGGCCCTCGCCGGTGCGCCCCGTTTCATTGAGGCCGCTGGCGTCGACGGCACTCGGCGCGAGCGACTGCTCGAACTGTTCGACGAGGCCGTGTTCGCGAGCGCTGCCGGCGAGATGACCGACGTCGACCTGGCACTCGGCGTGATGCCGACGGTGGACGAGGTCCTGGCGATGGAGCGGGCGAAGACGAGCGTGTACTCGTTCGAGGCGCCGCTGCAGTCCGGGGCCGTGCTGGCCGGCGCCGACGAGGAGATCGTCACCGCCCTCGGTGCCTTCGGTCGCGAGATCGGCATCGCGTACCAGATCGTCGACGACCTGCTCGGGGTCTTCGGTGACGAGACCATGACCGGCAAGACCGTGCTGGGCGACCTGCGCGAGGGCAAGCGCACGATGCTCATCGCCTACGCGGCGACCACGGACTGCTGGCCGGACCTCGAGCCGTACCTGGGCGACCCGGACCTGACCGAGGCCCGTGCGGACGAGGTCCGTGCGACCCTGGTCTCCTGCGGTGCGCGCGGCGCCGCGGAAGAACGCGTCGCCGACCACACCGCACTCGCCCGGGCCGAGCTCGCCCGGCTGCCGTACGACCTCGCCGACCGCCTGGAGGCCCTCGTGACCGAACTCGTGGAGCGCGCCCGGTGACCCACAGCACCACCACGGCGACCGGATCCCGTCCGGCTCGCCTCCAGCTCTACGACGCCACGGCCGAGGCCGCGTCGGGTGTCGTCATCGACCGGTACTCCACGTCGTTCGGACTGGCGAGCCGCATGCTCGCCCGCGACACACGCGAGCACATCCGGAACGTCTACGCGCTGGTCCGCGTCGCCGACGAGGTCGTCGACGGCCCCGCGACCGAGGCCGGGCTCGACCGCGAGCTCGCCCGCACGGTGCTCGACGAGCTCGAGGCCGACACCGAACGGGCCATCGCGCTCGGTTTCTCGGTGAACCCGGTCGTCCACGCCTTCGCCCGCACCGCCCGCGCCACCGGCTTCGGCGCCGAGCTCACCGCCCCGTTCTTCGCCTCGATGCGCATGGACCTCGACCGCACCGAGCACGACGACGCCTCGTTCGACGCGTACGTGTACGGCTCCGCCGAGGTCGTCGGTCTGATGTGCCTGCGCGCGTTCGTGTACCGGGCCGGTCGTCCGACGTTCGACCAGGCCGAACTCGTCGCCGGGGCGCGTGCGCTCGGCGCCGCGTTCCAGAAGGTGAACTTCCTGCGTGACCTGCACGCCGACTTCGAGGTGCTCGGTCGCTCGTACTTCCCGGGTGTCGACATCCGGTCCTTCGACGAGGCCACGAAGGACCGCCTGGTCGCCGACGTGCAGGCCGACCTCGACCACGCCGCACGGACGATCCGGCTGCTGCCGGCCGACGCCCGCAACGCGGTCGGACTCGCACACGCGCTGTTCCAGGAACTCAACGACCGACTTGCGCGCACGCCGGCGAGCCGCCTCGTCACGACGCGCGTGCGCGTCCCCAACCCGGTGAAGGTGCGCCTCGCCGCGCAGGTCCTCGCCGGACGCGCACCGCTCCGGTCACGCGTCACCACCCACCGGCCGGGAGGCTCCTCATGACCCCGCCCCGCGCCTCCCGACCGATGACGGTCGCCACCACCACCCGGCGCAAGGTGCCCGCACGCCGCGCCGTCGTCATCGGCGGCGGCATCAGCGGCCTGGCGGCCGCGGCGCTGCTCGCACGCGACGGTTTCTCGGTGACGGTGCTGGAGCAGCGCACGCAGCTCGGCGGCCGTGCCGGTTCGTGGGAGCAGGACGGGTTCCGGTTCGACACCGGGCCGTCGTGGTACCTCATGCCCGAGGTCTTCGACCACTTCTTCCAGCTGCTCGGGACGTCGGCCGAGGCCGAACTCGACCTGGTGAAGCTCGACCCCGGCTACCGCGTCTACAGCGAGGGCCACGACGAGCCGATCGACCTGCGGGCCGACGCCGAGGCCAACATCGCGCTGTTCGAGTCCATCGAGCCCGGTGCCGGCGAGCGGATGCGGAAGTACCTCGCGTCGGCGGAGGACACCTACACGATGGCGGTGCGTCGGTTCCTCTACACGAGCTTCCAGGACCTCACGAAGCTCGCGGCACCCGACGTCCTGCGTCGCCTGCCCAAGCTGGCGCGCCTGTTGCTCGAGCCGCTCTCCACGTTCGCCGAGACCGCGGTGCGCGACCGTCGCCTGTGGCAGATCCTCGGCTACCCGGCGGTGTTCCTCGGCACGAGCCCGTACGCGGCGCCGAGCATGTACCACCTGATGAGCCACCTCGACCTGGCTGACGGCGTGCTCTACCCGAAGGGCGGCATCACCGAGGTGATCTCCGCCGTCGAGCGGGTCGCCCGGGCCGAGGGCGCGAAGATCATCGCCGGTGCGAAGGTCGAGCGGATCGTCGTCGAGGACGGCGTCGCCACCGGGGTCGTCCACCGCGACCGCGACGGCGTGCAGCACACGGCCCCCGCCGACCTCGTGGTCAGCGCTGCCGACATGCAGCACACCGAGATGCAGCTGCTCGACCGCGAGCACCGCACCCACGGCGCCGACCACTGGAAGAAGCGTGACCCGGGCCCGAGCGCGGTGCTCGTGTACCTCGGCATCGACGGTCCGACGCCGGGCCTGCTGCACCACACCCTGATGTTCACCGCGGACTGGAAGGCGAACTTCGGCGCGATCTTCGGGGACGACCGGCACGTGCCGGACCCCGCCTCGATCTACGTCTGCGCCCCCTCCGAGACCGACCCGAGCGTCTCCCCGCCCGGCACCAGCAACCTGTTCATCCTGGTGCCCCTGCCCGCCGACCTGTCGATCGGCAAGGGCGGCATCGACGGTGCCGGTGACTACCAGGTCGAGCAGATCGCGGACCGTGCCATCGACGTGCTGGCCGAGCGGGCCGGGGTGCCCGACCTGCGCGACCGCATCCGGGTCCGACGCACGATCGGACCGCGCGACTTCGCGGACGACCTGAACGCCTGGAACGGCTCGATGCTCGGCCCGGCGCACACGCTGAAGCAGAGCGCGTTCTTCCGCGAGAAGAACGTGTCGAAGAAGGTCGAGGGGCTGTACTACGTCGGCGCCTCGACGATCCCGGGCATCGGTCTGCCGATGTGCCTGATCAGCGCCGAGGTCCTGCTCAAGCGCATCCACGGCGACCGGAGCACCGAGCCGCTGCCGACACCCCTCGGGGCTCCGCGGGACCGGACCGAGACCGCCTGATGCCCGGGGTCTACCTCGCCGGCCTGGTGGTGTCCCTGGTCGGCATGACCGTGCTGGACGCCCGCTTCCGGCTGTTCTTCTGGCGGGCACCGTGGCGGGCGGCGGCCGTGATGGTCGTCGGTGTCGCGTTCTTCATGGTGTGGGACGTCGCCGGTGTCGCTGCCGGCATCTTCTTCATCGGGCCGCAGAACCTGCTCACCGGGGTGCTCCTGGCGCCCGAGGTCCCGCTCGAGGAGCTCTTCTTCCTGCTGCTGCTCTGCTACTCGACGATGGACCTGGTCGGCTTCGTCCGGCCCCTGGTGCAGCGGGCGACCGATCGGCGGCGCGCGTGAACGGCACCGGGGCGTACGCGCTCCTGGCCCTGCCGTTCTTCGGCGTCACGGCCGTCGTGGCCGTGGTCGCCGGCATCGTCGCCGCCCGCCGGGCCCGTGCGGCGGGTCGACGGCCCGCGGTCGGGCGCCGGGTCGCGGTGCTCACGTCCGTGATCGCCGGCGTCGCGCTGCTGGTGATGACGATGGTGTTCGACAACGTCATCGTCACGCTGCGGATCGTCGCCTACGACCCCTCGCTCATCAGCGGTGCGAAGATCGGTGCGATCCCGGTCGAGGACCTCGCCTACGCGATGTCCGCCATCGTGCTGCTGCCCAGCCTGTGGGTCCTGTTCGACCGGACGGGCGCACCCGACCGGACCGGCGCGCGCGACCGGACGGGCGCACGCGACCGGACGGGCGCACGCAACCGGACCGGCGCGCGCCCCGCGCCCGACCCGACCCCAGCACCAGCGGAGGACACGAAGTGAACGCCAGCACCGCCTCCAGGCCGTCGACCATGCGCGCTCTGTTCGTGTCGTCGCGCCCGATCAGCTGGGTGAACACCGCCTACCCGTTCGGCGCCGCGTACCTGCTCGGCAGCGGGGTCGGCGTCGAAGGCGGCGGAGGATTCTCGCTCGTCGCGTTCCTGGTCGGCGTCGTGTACTTCCTGGTGCCCTACAACCTGGCGATGTACGGCATCAACGACGTCTTCGACTACGAGTCCGACCTGCGCAACCCCCGGAAGGGCGGTGTCGAGGGCGCCCTGCTCGACAAGAGCGTCCACCGCACCACGCTGTGGGCCGTCGTCGTCACGAACGTCCCCTTCCTCGTCGCGCTCGTGGTGCTCGGCGCGGTCAGCCGCAACGGGCCGTGGTCGTGGCTCGTCCTGGCGATCAGCGTGTTCGCGGTCATCGCGTACTCGGCGCCGGGCCTGCGGTTCAAGGAGAAGCCGTTCCTCGACTCGCTCACGTCGAGCACCCACTTCGTGTCGCCGGCGGTCTACGGCCTCGCCCTCGCCGGCCCGCACTGGACCGGGGAGCTCGTCGCCGTGTGCATCGCGTTCTTCCTGTGGGGCGTGGCCTCGCACGCGTTCGGTGCCGTGCAGGACGTCCTGGCCGACCGCGCCGGGGGCATCGGCTCCGTCGCGACCGTGATCGGCGCCCGGGCCACCGTCCGCCTGGCCTTCGTCGCGTACCTGGTCGCCGGGGTCGCGCTGCTGTTCTCGGCGTTCCCGGGCCCGATCGCCGCGATCGTCGTCGTGCCGTACGCGCTCAACGTGCTGCCGTGGTGGAACATCACGGACCAGGGCGCCGAGGCCGCGAACGCCGGGTGGAAGCGGTTCCTCTGGATCAACTACCTGGCGGGGTTCATCGTGACGATGGCGCTCATCGCGTACGCCTTCACGCACTGACAGACTGGACGCACGCACCGCGGCGACCGTGGTGCGTCACCAGCCACGACGGCAGTCACGAAGGAGTGCACGCATGAGCGTCCGGATCATCCACGTCGGTCTCGGAGGGTGGGGCGGCAACTGGGCCCGCACCGCCATCCCAGAGGTGTCGGAAGTGCAGGTGGTCGGGATCGTCGACCCGTCGGCGCCGACGCTCGAGGCCGTGCGGACCGACCTCGGGCTCTCGGCCTCCGCGGCGTTCGGGTCCCTGACCGAGGCGCTCGCCGCGGTCGAGGCCGACGCCGTCGTCATCACCGCCCCGGCCGTGACGCACGTGCCGCTCGCGCTCGAGGCCCTCGATGCCGGCAAGCACGTCCTGGTCGAGAAGCCGTTCGCCAACACCACCGACGAGGCCGTCACCGCGGTCCGTCGCGCCGAGGAGCTCGGCCTGGTGCTGCAGGTCAGCCAGAACTACCGCTGGTACCCGGCACCGCGGGTGGTGCAGGAGATGCTCGAGGCGGACGTCGTCGGCGAGGTCTCCGCGATCAACGTCGACTTCCGGCAGTGGGACAACGACCAGCCCGCCGAGACGTACCCGCACTACCGGTTCCCGCACGCGATGATCAACGACATGGCGATCCACCACTTCGACCTGCTCCGGATGATCACCGGGCAAGAGGCAGTCCGGGTCTTCGCCAAGGCCAGCTACCCCGCCTACAGCAAGTACCAGGACGAAGCGGTCGCCTCGATGATCATCGAGCTCGACGACGGCACGGTGGTCAACTACCGCGGCAGCTGGCTGAGCCGTGGCCCGCGCACCGCCTGGGCCGGCGAGTGGAGCATCGAGGGCGAGGACGGTGAGCTCTGGTTCACGAGCCGCGACGGTGAGCCGAACGCGGTCGACGGTGACCGGGTCACCGTCCGCCGCACGCAGGACGACGTCGCCGAGCCGGTCGAGCTCCCCGTGCTCGCGCACACCGACCGCCAGGGCGGGCTGCAGGCGTTCGCCCGCTCGGTGCAGGGCGGCCCCACCCCCGAGACGAGCGGGCGCGACAACCTGCGGAGCCTGGCGCTGATGGAGGCCGCCGGCCGCTCCGCGGCGTCCGGTCTGCCCGAGGACGTCGTCGTCCCGTCCTGACCGCAACCACCCACGGCCTGGAGGCGCGGGGCGGGCCCGCACCGCGCCTCCAGGCCGGCTCTGGTCGCGCCCAACGCGTCGGTGGCGTCTTGCGCACCCCCCTCGAGACCTTTCGCGCTCACCGACAGTCCACGCGCCGGAGCGCCCGTGGGGTGTCGCTGAGCGCGTGGACTCGCGAGCTGGACGCCGCTTCAGGCGGCGCCGGCCACCCGCCGCGCCTGCGCGACGGCCCGCCGCACGCCGAGCGACCAGCCCGGCCCGTGGCCGGGCAGCACGTGCTTCGCCTCGGTGTCCGCGAGCCGGTCGAGCGACGCGACCGCCGTCTCGACGTCCGAGGTCGCCGCGGGTGCCACGATCCGCGGTCCGATCCCGCCCGTGTACGGGTCGAAGGTGACGAGCGCGTCCCCGGCGATCACGGCGTCGCGGTCGGCGAAGTGCAGCGCCACGTGGCCGTCGGTGTGCCCCGGGGTCTCGATGATCCACGGGTTGCCCGGCACGTCGGCGCGGCTCTCCAGCGGTTCGGTGTCCGCGATGCCGTCGACCGTGACCGCACCGGCCAGCAGCATCCGACCCAGGGGGCGCAGACCACCCGGGTGGAGCGCGACGAACCCGAAGCGGTTCGTCTGCGGTCGGTACGAGTACGGGTGCGCGGCGAGGTGCCGATCGCCCGGGTGGACGAACACGGGCGTGCCCCAGTCGCGGTGCATCCGTGCGGCGGTGCCGACGTGGTCGAAGTGCCCGTGCGTGAGCAGGAGCCCCTCGACCTGGTCGGGCGTGTAGCCCAGGTCGTGCACGGCGAGCTGCAGGTGCGGCCACGCGGCGGGCAACCCGGCGTCGACGACGAGCAACCGATCGCCGGTCTCGACGAGGTACGTGTTGGTGTGTGCGATCTCGAGGCGGTGGATCCCCTCGGCGGCGTCCCGGAAGAGCATGTGCGGCACGGTAGACGCGGCCTGCTGGGCACGATCCCGGGTGGGACGTGTACGAAATGGGGAATGGCCAAGGACAGTCTGCCCGAGCTCGAGCTCGCCAACGTGCGCACCCGCGAGGGCATCACGGACACCGTGACGGAGCTGAAGCGACGCGCGGACCTGCCCGCCCGGACGCGGCTCGCGGTCGCCAAGACGAAGCAGCGTTGGCACCGGGACCCCACGCCCCTGGTGGCGATGGGCATCACCGGGCTGACGGGTGTCGCGGCGATCGTCCTCGGCATCGCGCTGCGGAACCGCCCCGCCGGGCACCTGGCCGCGCCGCCGGCGAACTCGGCGTTCACCGCGCTGCTGCCGTTCGGTGCGCGTGGCGACGCCCCCTCGGCGAAGGAGCAGGCGCAGGCAGGCCGCAAGGGTCGGAAGGCGCGGGCCAAGGCGGCCGAGGAAGCCCTCGAGCAGGACCCGGCGCACCGCGCCCGCGTGAAGCAGCAGGTCGGCATCGCGGCGGTGCAGCGACGGGCGAACAAGAACCGCAAGCAGGCGGTCAAGCGGTCGAAGCAGGCCGCGAAGGCGAGAGGGTAGTCACATGGCGCACGAAGAGCACAAGCCCGATCCGGACGACGCCCGGAAGCCCGACAACCCCACCGACCTCAAGAAGCCGACGCTCGTATACACGCTGAAGAAGACGCTGCGCGAGTTCACGAGCGACCAGTGCACCGACCTCGCGGCGAGCCTGACGTACTACTCGGTGCTCGCGCTGTTCCCCGGGCTGCTGGCGGTCGTGTCGATCCTCGGCCTGGTGTCGGATCCGAAGAAGACGATCGACACGCTCCTCGACATCATCGGCAACATCGGTTCGCAGCAGGTGGTCGAGCTGATCCGCGACCCGGTCGAGGGGCTCGTCCGCTCGCCCGCCGCCCCCATCACGTTCATCGTCGGTATCGTCGGTGCCCTCTGGTCGGCATCCGGCTACGTCGGCGCGTTCGGCCGTGCCATGAACCGGATCTACAACGTGCGCGAGGGCCGCCCGATCTGGAAGCTCCGCCCGACCATGCTCGGCGTGACCGTCACCACGGTCGTCCTGCTCGTGATCGGTCTGCTGGTCCTGGTGAGCGCTCCGCTCGCCCGGAGTTTCGGCGACGTCATCGGCCTCGGCGACGTGGCCGTCACCGTCCTGTCGATCGTGCAGTGGCCGATCCTGCTCGTCATCGCGATCATCGTCGTCGCGGTGCTCTACTACTGGTCGCCGAACGTCAAGCAGCCGAAGTTCACCTGGGTCAGTGGCGGCTCGATCCTGGCGCTCCTCATCTGGATCATCGCGAGCGTGGGCTTCGGGTTCTACGTCGGGAACTTCTCGAACTACAACGCCACGTACGGCTCCCTGGGTGGGGTCATCGTGTTCCTGCTGTGGATCTGGATCACGAACAACGCGCTGCTCTTCGGCGCCGAGTTCGACGCCGAGATCGAGCGGGGCCGCGAACTGCAGGCCGGCATCCGGGCGGAGGAGGACATCCAGCTCCCCGAGCGCGACACCCGCCAGATCGAGAAGCAGGACGAGAAGCGGGCGCAGGACGTGCTCGAGGGCATCCGCATCCGTCAGGGCGTCGACAACGACTGAGCCTCGCTCGTCTGATCGGCGCTGACGGGCGCTCTCCGGGTCGGGACGCTACGGTGCGAGCGTGCCGTCCTTCCTCGAGGGGCTCCCGTTCCGGTGGCTCGTCCTCGCGCTCTTCGTGATCGTGTTCTGCCGTGCGCAGGCCACGTACTGGGTCGCGCGGCTCGCGGTGACGGGTGCGTCCCGATCGCGGTGGGGCGGTTGGCTGCGGTCGCCGGCCGTCCGTCGCGGTTCGGCGTTGCTCGAGCGCTGGGGGCTGCCCGTCGTGACGGTGAGCTTCGTCGTGGTCGGTCTGCAGACGGTGATGAACGCCGCAGCGGGGCTGGCGCGGGTCGCCTGGTGGCGGTACACGATCGCGATGGTGCCGGGGTGCGTCGCGTGGGCGTTCCTGTACGCGACGGTCGGGCTCGCCGTGTTCTGGGCGGTCGTCGCGGCGCTCGCCGGCTCGCGGTGGGGCATCGCGGCGCTCCTGGGTCTGGTGGTCGTCGCCGGCGTCACGCTGACGGTCCTGCGTCGTCGCCACCGCACAGGAGGCCCGGCCCGGCTTCCGTAGGCTGGCCCACGTGACGACAGACCAGCTCCAGAACCGTCCGGTCGCCCTGGTGACCGGAGCCACCCGCGGCATCGGCCGCGCGATCGCCGCCGAACTCGGCCGCACCCACCACGTGCTCGTGGGCGGCCGGTCCGCCGACGCCGTGGACGCCCTCGTCGCGGAGCTGCCGAGCGCGGCGCCGTTCGTCGGTGACCTGGGCGCGGGCGAGGTCCCGGCGCTGCCCGATCGGCTCGACGTCCTCGTGCACTCGGCCGGTGTCGAGCAGGGCGCCACCGTCGCCGACACCCCGCGTGCGGTGTGGGAGCAGGTCTTCGCGACGAACCTGTTCGCGGTCGCCGAGCTCACCCGGCTGGCGCTCCCGGCGCTGCGGGCGGCCCGGGGCATCGTCGTGCCGATCAACAGCGGCTCCGGGTTCCACTCGGGCCCCGGCGGTGGCGTGTACGCGGCGTCGAAGTTCGCGCTGCGGGCCTTCGCCGACGCCCTGCGCGAAGAGGAGCGGGCGAACGGCGTGCGGGTGTCGAGCGTGCACCCGGGCCGGACCGACTCGGACATGCAGCGGCAGCTCGTGGCGAAGCTCGGTGAGTCCTACGACACCGACTACTACCTGGCCCCCGAGGACGTGGCCGCCGCGGTCCGCACCGTCGTCGACCTGCCCGAGCGCGGCACCGTCGAGTCGCTCGCGATCCGGCCGACCCGACGGCGCTGACGGGGATCTACCGCAGCTCGATCCGTTCGTCGAGCTCGAGCCGTTCCAGGAACGTCTCGTCGTGGCTCACCACGACGAGTGCTCCCCGGTAGGCCCGCAGCGCGTCGACGAGCTGGTCGACGCTCGTCAGGTCGAGGTCGTTCGTCGGCTCGTCGAGCACGAGCAGCTGCGGGGGCGGGTCGGCGAGCACCAGGGCCGCCAGCGCCACCCGGAACCGCTCCCCGCCGGACAGGTCCCCGGCCGGGCGGTCGACGGTGTCCCCGCGCACCAGGAACTTCGCCAGCCGGTTGCGGACCTCGGCGACGGGCACGTGCGGGGCGTCCCGGCGGACGTTGTCGAGCACGGTGGCGGTGTCGTCCAGGCTGTCCTTCCGCTGCGGCAGGTACGCGATCCGCTCGACGTGGGCGACGGCCGCGGTCTCGGGCAGCGGGTGCTCCCGGGCAGCGGGGTCGCCGACGAGCTGCTCGAGCAGGGTGGACTTGCCGACACCGTTGTCCCCGGTGACGGCGATCCGTTCCGGCCCCTGCACGACGACGTCCCGTCCACGGACGGTCACGGTGGCGATCCGACGCGATGCCGGCACCTCCGGGTCGGGCAGGGCGACGTGGATCGACTCGTCGTCGCGCAGGCGGAGCTCGGCCGCGCGGACCGTCGCCAGCGCCTGCTGTTCGGCCGATCCGTGCGCGACCCGGAGGCGTCCCGCGGTCTCCTGGGCCTTCTTCCGCTGTTCGTTGGCCAGGATCTTCGGCATCGACCGGCCGGCTTCGGCACCGGCCTTCGCGCGTCGGGCGATCTTCGTCTCCGCTTCGATGCGCTGCCGCTTCTCGGTGCGGTGCCGCTGTTCGGCGACCCGGACCTCGCGCTCGACGGCCGCCTGCTGCACGGCGAGGTGCTCCTCGAACGCGCTGAAGGTCCCGCCGAACACCGTCATCGCCCCGGCGCGGAGCTCCACGGTCTCGTCGACGTGCTCGAGGAGTTCCCGGTCGTGGCTGACGAGCACGAGGGTGCCGCGCCAGTCGTCGACCAGGTCGAGGAGCAGCCCGCGGGCCCGGCGGTCCAGGTTGTTCGTCGGCTCGTCCAGGAACACGATCGGTCGGGCGCGCAACCGCACCCCGGCGACGGCGGCGAGCACCGACTGCCCGCCGGACAGCGTCGACACCGGCCGGTCGAGGTCGGCGCCGTCGAGCCCGACCCGGTCGAGCACCGCGGCGGCCCGTTCCTCCAGGTCCCAGTCGTCGCCGACTGCCTCCAGCTGTGCCTCTGTGGCGTCGCCGGCCAGGACGGCCCGGAGCGCGGTGAGTGTGGGACGGACGCCGAGCAGGTCGGCGACGGTGTCGTCCGCGCTGGCGTGGGCCCACGCCGCCGGTTCCTGATCGACGCGCGAGCGGCGATCAGGCCGTGCCGGTGGGGAGAGGCGTTGCGGCAGGTGGTCGACGGGACCCGACGTCGCGATGCTGCCCGACGTGGGGTGGAGCCGGCCGGTCGCGAGCCGGACCAGCGTGGACTTGCCGGCCCCGTTCCTCCCGACCAGGCCGGTCCGGCCACGCCCGAAGGCGGCGGTGAGGTGGTCGAGCGCGACGGTGCCGTCGGGCCAGGCGAAGGTGACGTCGTGCAGGACGACGGACGGACTGGTGGGCATGGGGGTGTCTCCCGGTGTCGATGCTGGGCGCACGACACCGAGGCCACCGCGGTGCGGTGGAGCGCCCGACGGGGCGCGCGATCACGGTGTCAGCGCGTGGGCTGAGCGGTACCGGTGATCGACAGCAATCCGTCTGCTTCCGTCGGGGGACCCCCGTGTCCGCCATCCGTTCCGCCGGTCGGTCTCCCGCCCCGGCGGCCCCGCGATGACGACGAGGTGACCTCCACGGTAATCCCGTGACACGGGCAGCCGCAAGGGATGACAGGCTGGGGGCATGCCGGAGAACCTGTTGCCGACCCCGTCGTCGAACCCCGAGACCCTGCTGCCCGCCGAGCCGGAGGTGACCGCCGCGCTCGAGGCGGAGGCCCCCGTCGCCAGCGTGGTGGTGTCCTACCCGTCGTCGAGCCTGGCGTGGGCGCTGCTCGCCGACGAGGCGTGGGCACGCGGCGCCACCCTCGAGTCCTACGCGTACGCCCGTGTCGGGTACCACCGTGGGCTCGATGCCCTGCGCAAGGCCGGCTGGCGCGGTGTCGGGCCGGTGCCGTGGTCGCACGAGCCGAACCGTGGCGTCCTGCGGGCGCTGTTCGCCCTGCGCCGTGCGGCCGAGGCGATCGAGGAGCCCGGCGAGGCGGAGCGCCTGACCGACTTCCTGAACGCGAGCGACCCCGAGGCGCTGCGGGCGCTGTCCGCCGGCGCGTAGCTCCCGCACGCAAAACACCGGTGTTCGCACTGCACGCCGCGGGATGCGGGTGTGCAACGTGCGAACACCGGTGTTTTGCGCGTGACCGACTAGCCCAGCAGCACGCTCCAACTGAACGCCTGCGGCCAGAGCTGGTGCTCCGGCAGCACGTCCAGTCCGCACGCCCGGCTGCCGAGCCCGTGCTGCGCGGCGTCGAGGTACAGGTACAGGTGGTCCGACGTCGGCAGCTCGTACGGGTGCTCGGCGCGGTCGATCTGCTGCGCGGTCCACGGCGACAGGGTGAACCCCGCACGGTGTGACCCCACCGTCGTCACGGTGAACGGCCCGACAGCCAGCGATCGCAGCGACGGCCGGTGCCCGGTCTCCTGCGGCCGCGAGTACTCCACCCCGAGCGACCGCACCGGCGCGGAGAACCGGCCGACCCGGGCCGCAGCACTCGAATCGGCGTACGACTCCAGCGGTCCGGTCCCGAACCAGGTGGCCTCCGCATCGGCCAGCGACGCGGGCAGGTCGAACCGCACCCCGATCCGCGGCCACGTGACGTCCCAGGCGCCGAACGGCACGGCGTCGGTCTGCAGCACGAGCCCCTCGGACGTCAGGGTCCAGCGGTGCGTGACCTCGAGGCCCCACCCGCTGTTCGCCGCCGCGACGCGGACCCGCTGCTCCAGCCCGGAGGTGGTCCGCGACACCGACACCAGCCGGTGCGTCAGCCGGTCCAGCCCTCGGTCGCGCCAGCGCGACGCCGACGGGGGAGCGGTCGGGTCGCCGACCCCGTGCGTGAGCACCGGGTCCGCGGTCTCGTAGCCGCCCTGTGACGCCAGGCTGTCGTTGTCGGTCGGCGCACGCCAGAGCTCCAGGCGGGGCCCCGCGACCTCGTGGCCCTTCCAGGACACCAGGTCGCCGCGGGCACTGAAGGTGCCGTCACCGAGTCGGTCGCCGTCCCACCCCTGCCGGGAGGCCCGTGGTGCGTCCGCCGCGCGCGCCGCGACGAGCCGCTGGGTGCGTGCCACGACGTGGCCGGTGTCCGCCCACGCGGTCGGCCCCGCCAGTTCCACGGTCAGGTCGAACCAGAGCTCGTCGCCGGGTGCGAGTTCGGACGTGGCCGCGTCGAGCACCTCCGAGGGCACCGGCACCGTCGCCGACTCACGTGCGGAGACGATGCCCGTGGACAGGCGCCCCGAGGCCTCGACGACGCCGTTCCGCGACAGGGTCCAGCACAGCCGGAGCCCGGCGGTCGAGGCCGAGTGGTACCGGTTCTCGACCAGCACCGTGGTGTCCGAGACCGCCAGGCGGACCGGGGCCACGACGGCGGCGAACTCGGCGAGCCCCGGCGTCGGGGTGTCGTCGGGCAGCACCAGGCCGTCCATCACGAAGTTGCCGTCGTGCACGACCTCGCCGAAGTCCCCGCCGTAGGCGTAGTAGTCCTCGCCCGTGGGCGTCTTCGCGAGCAGGCCGTGGTCCCGCCACTCCCACACGAACCCGCCGTGCAGCCGTGGGTACCGGTCGACCAGGGCCTCGTACTCGGCGATCTGCCCGGGGCCGTTGCCCATCGCGTGCACGTACTCGCAGTGGATGAAGGGCTTCGACCGCTGCCGTGCGGCCTCGGCCGGGCCGCAGCCGAGCAGGGGCGTCGGGGTACCGCCGCCGATCGACTCGGTCTCCTGCAGCGTCGGGTACATCCGCGAGTAGACGTCGGTGTACTCGCCCGTGTAGTCGCCCTCGTAGTGCACGGGGCGCTCCGGGTCGCGGGCGTGCACCCACTGCGACATCGCGGCGAGGTTCCGGCCGGTGCCGGACTCGTTGCCGAGCGACCACATCACGATCGAGGCGTGGTTCTTGTCGCGCTCGACGGTGCGTGCGATGCGGTCGAGGTACGCGGCGGCCCACGCCGGGTCGTCGGAGGGATTGCCGACCCAGTCGGTGAAGATGAACCCGTGGGTCTCCAGGTCGCACTCCAGGATCACCCAGAACCCGAGCTCGTCGGCCAGGTCGAGCACGCGGGGGTGCGGCGGGTAGTGCGAGGTCCGGATGGCGTTGACGTTGTTCCGCTTCATCAGTGCCATGTCGGCGCGGGCGTGGTCCTCGTCGAAGACCCGGCCGCGCACGGGGTGGGTCTCGTGCCGGTTCACGCCGTGGAACACCACGCGCTCGCCGTTCACCAGGAACCGGTCGCCGACGATCGACACGGTGCGGAACCCGAGCCGGAGCGAGACCGTCTCGCCGCCCGAGGCGCCCGATGCGGCGGCCGCGCCGGCGGCCGCCGAGCCGGTCGACACCGTTGCCTCGTACAGCTTCGGCAGCTCCGCGCTCCACGGTTCGACGCCCTCGACCTCGATCGGTGCGACGTCGTCCGCCGTGGCCCAGGTCACGTCGACGCCCAGGTCGGGGACCGTGAACCGGACCGGGAACGCGGCGTCGAGCGTCGGGAACGTGATCGTGCCGGTCCCCGTCGCCGGGCGGCCGGAGGCAGCGGTCCCCGCCGAGGCCGCCGTGCCGAGCGTCGCCCGCCAGCCGGCCTGGACGAACACGTCGTCGATCGGCGCCGTGGGTCGTGCGAGCAGGGTGACGTCACGGAAGATGCCGGGCAGCCACCACTGGTCCTGGTCCTCCAGGTAGGACGCCGCCGACCACTGGTGCACCCGGACCGCGAGCTCGTTCGCTCCCGGGCGCACCAGTTCGGTGACGTCGAACTCGGTCGCCAGGCGGGAGCCCGTCGACCACCCCACGAGCGTCCCGTTCAGCCACACCCGGAAGTGCGACTCGACTCCGTCGAACCGCAGCAGCACCCGGTCGGCACCGTCGAACGACGACGGCAGCTCGAAGGTGCGGCGGTGGTCGCCGGTCGGGTTCTCCTCCGGCGGGTGCGGGGGGTCGATCGGGAACGGGTACTGCAGGTTCGTGTAGCTCGGGGCCCCGTGCCCGTGCAGCACCCAGTGCGACGGCACCGGCAGCTCGCCCCAGGCCGGGTCGTCGTCCTCCCCACCCTCGGTCGCGAAGTCCTCGGAGACCGAGGCGACGGGCGACCACCGGAACCGCCAGCCACCGTTCAGCGACAGGGACGGGGCGTCGGTGTGCAGCCAGGCACGGGGTGCCAGCCGCGAGTCGGAGCCGGGTGCGGTGGACGAGAGTGCGGAGTGGGTCAACCCTTGACCGATCCTTCCGTGAGGCCTCCACGCCAGAAGCGCTGGAGGACGATGATGGCGATGACGAGCGGGATGACCGAGACGAGCACCCCGCCGGTGGTGAGCTGGTAGAACTCCGGCAGGCGGTCGACCTGCGAGCGCCAGTTGTTCAGCCCCAGTGTTATCGGGTACAGCTTCTGGTCTGCCAGCATGATGAGCGGCAGGAAGAAGTTGTTCCAGATCCCGACCACCTGGAACAGGAACACGGTGACGAGCGCCGGGGTCATCTGCCGGAGCACCACGGTGTGGAAGATCCGCAGCTCACCGGCACCGTCGATGCGTGCCTGTTCGAGCAGGGTGGTGTCCACCGACGCGGCGGCGTACACCCGGCACAGGAACAGGCCGAACGGCGACACCAGGCTCGGGATGAGCACGCTCCAGTACGTGTCCGTCAGGCCCATCGACGAGAACAGCAGGAACAGCGGCAGCGCTGTCGCGGTCCCCGGCACGAGGACGCCGCCCAGGATCGTGCCGAACACGAACTGACGCCCTCGGAAGTCGTACTTCGCCAACGCGTACCCGCCGGCCGCGGCGAAGTAGGTCGCCAGGACCGCACCGACGCCGGAGTACAGCACGCTGTTCGCGATCCACCGCACGAAGATGCCGCCGTCGTAGGTGAACACCTGCTGCAGGTTGCTCCAGAGCGCGAACTCGCCACCGAACCAGAACCCGGGGGTGGAGAACAGCGCCCCCGTGGTCTTCGTCGCGGCGATGATCACCCAGTAGAGCGGGACGAGGAAGTACAGCGCGGCGATGACGAGGATCCCCGTCACGACGATCTGCGACCTGGGGGACCGGTCGAGCTTGCGGCGCTGGTGCGCCGAGATCGACGTGGTGTCCACGGGGACGGCCGACTTCGCCGTGGCCGGCGCTTCGATGGCTTCGCTGGTCATCGGTCAGTCCCTTCGGTGGTCGCGACGCGACCGGCGTGGAGGCCCGGGTCGGCTTGGGTGGTGACCGTGCTGCCCGCCGCAGCGCGTGTCCGGAGCGCGGTGCGGGCCTCCCGGCCGTCGCGCCGTGCACGCTTGCGCCGGTCGCGTTCGTCCTTGGGTGGCCGGTTCGTCAGCGCGAGGAACGCGAACGACAGGATGAACGCGGCCAGGGCGATGATGACCGCCTGCGCACTCGCGACGCCGTACTCGTTGAACGCGAACGCGTTCGTGTATGCGGCGTAGTTCGGCGTGTACTCGGTGTCGATCGCCGGGGCCACGGTCGACAGGATCTGCGGCTCCGCGAAGAGCTGCAGCGTGCCGATGATCGAGAACACCGTCGTGAGCATCAGGGCCGGTGCGATGAGCGGAATCTGGATCCGCCACGCGACCTGGAACGCGTTCGCGCCGTCCACCTTCGCGGCCTCGTAGACCTCGCCGGGGATGGACTTCAGCTGCGCCACGATGATGAGCATGTTGTAGCCGGTGTAGGTCCAGGTGACGATGTTCGCGATCGACCACAGCACGCTGTTGGCGCCGAGGAAGTCCGGCTGCAGCCCCATCGACTGCAGCCCGGCGACGATCGGTGACAGCCCGGGCACGTACAGGAACGACCACAGGATCGTCGCGATGACGCCGGGGACGCCGTACGGCATGAAGTAGATCGCGCGGAAGAAGCCCGGCCAGCGGGCGCTCGCCGACTCCAGCAACAGCGCGAGGATCGTGCAGGCGATGATCATCACCGGGACCTGGACGATGCCGAAGAGCAGCATGCGGCCGATCGAGGCGACGAACCCGCTGTCCTGCAGGGCGATCGCGTAGTTGTCGAACCCGGCGAACCGGCCGACGACGCCGTCCTCACCGAACAGGCCCTCGCGGTCGACGGTGGTGAACGACTGGAACAGGGCGCTGATGATCGGGATGACGAACGTCAGCAGGAACAGGGCCAGGAACGGAGCGAGCAGGATCCACGGGGCACGCTTCTGCGCGCTCGTGGCCTTCGTGCTGGTGCGGAACGCGGGGGTGCCGCCGGCCGGTCGACCGGTGGACCGTGGGGTGGTGGTCTGCTGGGTCATCGTGCCGTCCTGACGCTGAGGCCCTTGTCCTTGAAGGACTGGACGATCTCCCGCTGTGCGAGCTCCACGGCGTCACTGAGCTTGAGGCCCGAGGTGATCTTGCGGCGGAACTGGTTCTGCAGCGACGTGAAGGCCGACTGGGTCACCGGGGACCACGACCACTCGACGTTCTGCTCCTGGGATGCCGGCACGAAGACCTCTTCGTTGTAGTTCTGGCCGGAGAACCACTTCGACGGCTGCTGGCGCTGCGCCCCGATGTAGTCGACGGCGGGCGACCAGCCGATGCCGCAGTACTTGATCATCGCGTCGATCCCCGCCTTCGAGGTGGTCATCCAGGTGATGAACTCGAGCGCCTCCTTCGGGTGCTTCGCGTTCGCCAGCACGGCGGCCGTCGAACCGCCGATGGCGCTCGAGCCGAAGCCGTCGGCGCCCCACTTCTGCATCGGGGCGACCTTCCACTTGCCCTCGCCGCCCTGCACCGACTCGATCAGGGCGTCACCCCAGCTCGCGCTCGTGACCGCGGCGATCCTGCCGCTCGCGGCCGCGGCGTACCACCCGGGGGAGTACGCGCCGGCACTCGTGTCGACCAGCTCGTCGTCGATGACCCCGTCGAAGAAGTCCGCGACCATCAGGGTCTTGTCGTCGGTCATGTCGACGACCCACTCGTCGCCGTCGACCTTGAACCAGCGCGCGCCGGCCTGCTGTGCGTACGCGGCGAACGGCGACGCGTCGGCGACCGGGAACACCTCGAGGTAGTTCTGCTTGCCGGTGCTCCGGACCCGGTCGGCCAGGTCACGCCACTCGTCCCACGTCGTCGGGGGTTCGCCGCCGGCCTGCTCGAGGATCGCGGTCTGGTAGTAGAAGCCCATGGGGCCGGTGTCCTGCGGGATGCCGTAGATGCCGTCGACGAACGACACCTGCGCCCATGCGGCCTCGTCGTACTCCGACTCGAAGTCCTTCGCCCCGTACCGGGCCAGGTCGACCAGGCCGTTCGCGAGCATGAACTCGGGGATCTGCCGGAGCTCGACCTGCCCGATGTCGGGGCCGCCGCCGGCCGCGAGCGCGGAGTACATCTTCTGGTACCCGCCACTGTTGCCGCCGGGGATCCAGTTCGCGGTCACCTGGATGTCCGGGTGCGTCTCGTTCCAGACGTCGCAGACCTTCTGCAGGTCCTTGAGCCAGGCCCAGTAGGTGAGCTGGACGGTCTCACCCGAGGCCGCGGCGGGCACGAGGGCCGCCTTGTTGACGTTGGTCGAGCCCGGGACCGCGCAGCCGGCGAGGAGTCCCGCCGCCGCGGTGCCGAGGCCGAAGCCCAACAGGTGTCGTCTCGTGATGGGTCGTGGTCGTGGCGCCATTGCCGCACTCCGTTCGTCGTTGATCGGGGTTGTCCACACCCAACCACAGAACCGAATGCCGTTGTGGTTTCGTGACCGTACCGACACTGCGCATTCCCGGCGCACCTTGGAACGGCCCCAGGCCCAGGCGCGGACGGTGGGGTCACAGAGCAGACACCGACGCCCCGGACGGCGAAGGCCGCCGGTGGCACGACCGGGAGGAGAAGCGATGACCGAACGCGGGAACACCACCCATCGCCCCGAACTCGACGAGCAGCTCGCGCACGAGGCGCAGAGCATCGTCCAGGGGCACGGCAGCAACGCCCACGTCGAGGAGTTCCGGCAGTCCGAGCCGGTCCCCGACGACACCGACGACCCGGAGACCCTCGCCGCGTCGGGCTACGACGGCGAGCTCGAGGGCGAACTGCAGGACGACACCACCGACGTCCTGCCCGAGGACGACGCCGACCGTGCCGACCCGTTGCCCACCGGCGAGGGCGACGGAGCCGACGCGACCGTGTACCGCACCGAGACCGGGGAGGGCAGCACCGATGGCTCTGACGCAGAATGACGCCCCGCACCTGCAGTCCGGGATCGCCGAACGCCTGAAGCGCGGGGGCACGTGGACGTGGGCCTACGTCGACGCGTCCGGTGACCGTGAGGACCCGCAGCACCTGGCCGCCCTGCAGCGTCGGAAGGCCGAGGACGTGCTGCGGTCGGCCGGGGCGGACGCCGAGGTCATCGACACGGTGATGGCCGAGCTCGAGGAGACGCCGGGGGTGCCGGCACCCGTGAGCCGGTACGTGCTCGTGCACGACGGCGAACTCGTGCTCAGCGAGGTCCTGCCCGGGGCGATGCACGCCCCGACGTCGATCGGCCACGACCCCGTGCCCGACCTGCTGCCGCTCCTGGCGCACCGGCCGCTCGACCTACCGTTCCTGATCGTCGAGGTCGGTCGCGAGGGCGGTGGCTACCGCGCCTACCGTCTGGGTCACGCCGACGTGCCGGACCGTCGCGACGAGCAGCGCGTGCAGGGCCGCACCGACACGCTCCACAAGTTCCAGGGCGGCGGCTGGTCGCACCTGCGGTGGCAGCACCACACCGAGGAGATCTGGCGCGACAACCAGAACGAGGTCGCCACGGCCGTCGACGAGGCGTTCCGGCGGCTGCAGCCGAAGCTCATCGTGGTCGCGGGGGACATCCGCGCACGGGGGCTCCTGCTCGACCAGTTGTCCACCGAGGCGCGCGCCGTCGTCTCCGAGGTCCCGGTCGACACCCGGGCGTCGGATGCGTCGGAGACCGCGCTCGTCGAGCACGTCGACATCGCGCTCGCCCGGGTCATCGCGACCCGCCGGCACGACTTCGAGGACCTGCTCCGCACGCACGTCGGCCGCGGGGACAACCAGACGGTCGCCGGCCTCGGGTCCGTCGTCGAGGCGCTGCAGCAGGCGCAGGCCTCGGTCGTCGCGATCGACGCCGCCGCGATCGGCGACCGCACCCTGCTCGCGCTCGGAGCGGTGCCGTGGATCGCCACGGCACCCGAGCAGGCGGCGGGTGCACCGGTCATCGGACCGGTCCCGGCCGTGTGCGCGATCGTCCGGGCGGTCGCCCTCACCGACGCGGAGCTGCTGCTCGTGAACGCCGCATCGCTGCCGAACGGTGCGCCCGCCGCGGCGTTGCTGCGGTGGCCGGTGGGACCGGCGGTGCCGGCCGCCTGAGCGGTGACCGGACGACGGACGCCAGGCCCGGTGCCAGCTGGTACCGGGCCTGGCGTCCGTCTCGGCGCGATCCTGCGGGCCGCCACGACGGCCGCGTATAGCGTCCCGGCCATGACCGACGACCGCCGACGTGAGCTCGGCACCAGCGACGCCCCCGTGGAGGACGAACTCGCGGAGTCCTTCGACGCGACCATCGAGGAGGGTGCGGAGCGGCTGCAACGGACGACCCGGGCCGTCCTCGTCACGGGGTTCTTCGGCGGCCTCGAGGTCGGTCTCGGGGTGATGGCGTACCTGGCGGTGCTCACCGAGACCGACAGCCACCTGCTCGCCGGGCTGGCCTTCGGCATCGGCTTCATCGCGCTGCACCTGGCGCACAGCGAACTCTTCACCGAGAACTTCCTGATGCCGGTCGCGGCCGTGGTTGCCCGCGAGGGGACCGTGCTGCAGCTCGTTCGACTGTGGGGCGGCACCCTCGTGGCGAACCTGGCCGGGGGATGGGTGTTCATGTGGCTCGTCGTCCAGGCGTTCCCGCAGTGGCACGTGACGCTCTCGGAGTCGGCACACCACTACGTCGATGCGCCGTTCGGACTGCAGAGCATCGTGCTGGCGGTCCTGGGCGGCAGCACGATCACCCTGATGACGCGGATGCAGCAGGGCACCGACTCGGACCCCGCGAAGCTCGTCGCCGCCGTCGCCGGAGGCTTCCTCCTCGCCGGGCTGCAGCTCTTCCACTCGATCCTCGACTCGCTGCTCGTCTTCGGGGCGATCCAGTCGGGCGCGGACATCACCTACGGGCAGTGGCTCGGCTGGTTCGGGTACACGCTGCTGTTCAACGTCCTCGGCGGGCTGGTGCTCGTGACGGCGCTGCGCTTGCTCCGGACGAAGGAGCTCATGCAGGACCGCCGCCGGGACTCCCAGGACGACCCCGAGCGCGCCGACCACGAACAGGGCTGACGAGCGCGACGGGCGGTGCGACTGACGGGGTCGCTCGCGGTCAGTCGCGCGAGCGGTCAGTCGTGCGAACGGTCGCGGCGGGGCACCAGCGGGACCGCGAGCAGCGGGAGCACCGCCACGATGCCGAACGACGCCGCGAACCCGAGCGCACCGACCAGGGCGCCGATGCCCGGACCGACGGCACTCGCCGCGATGAACTGCCCGGTGTTCTGCGCCCCGAGCGCCCGGCCCGACCAGAACGGACCCGCCGCCTCGGCGACCGACGTGTAGGCCAGCCCGTTGTCGGCGACCGTCACGCTCGTCGCGAGCACCAGGAACACCGCAGCCCCGGCCAGGTGCGTCGCGTCGACGACCGCGAGCACCGCCATCACCACCGCCGCGCTCACCGCGACGATCCGGAGGGGGCCGACGCGCGACCCGGCCCGGTCGCTCCAGCCACCGACCACGATCCGGCCGATCGCCCCGACGAACTGCGCGGCGCCGACCAGCATCCCGGCCGCCGGTGTCGACCAGCCGAGGCCCACGAGCCAGACGAGCCCGTACGTCGACAGGGTGAACTGCGGCACCACGAGCAGGACCGACACCGCGTGCACCCGCCACAGGAAGCCGCTCGACCGGTAGGGGTTCGCGGTCGCCGTCGTCGCCACCGTGGCCCGGGCAGGGCGTGGCGGGTCGGTGATCCCGATCGCGCAGCAGACGGCGAGCACCGCGCAGAGCACGATCGGCAGGACCAGGGCCGCGCGGATCCCGGAGCCCTCGGCGAGCTGCGGCACCGTGACCGCCGCGAGCGTCACCCCGAGCGGCTGCGACATCTGTCGGATGCCCATCGCGAGTCCCCGGCGCTCCTTCGGGAACCACCCCACCACGACCCGACCGCTCGCGGCGTTCGTCGAGGCACTCGTCATGCCGCCGGCCAGGAACGCCAACCCGAGCAGCACCGGGTCACCGGCAGCCAGCCAGGCGGCGACCACGGCGAGCGTGGTGAGCACGAGGCCGCCGGCGATGACGACGCGCTCGCCGAACCGGTCGGTGATCGCGCCCCAGGCGATGAGTGTCAGGACCATGCCGAAGGTCGGAGCGGCGGCGAGGACCCCGGCGACCGGCAGGGACGTGCCGCGGCTGAGCAGGTGGGGGATGAGGAGCGCCGGGGCGGACACGACGAGCGTCCCCGCCGCCTGGGCCGCGACCCCGAGGGCGAGCATCGTCCAGGCGCGGGCCGAGACCGGCGACGTCGTGGTGGATCGCTGCGGAGCGTCGGTCGTGGGCATGGGTCGTCTCGGCCGTTCGTCGTCGTTCCATCGCGGAACGGTTTGGTATACCAGAACGGTATACCATTCCAGTCGTCACGCCGCTAGGCTTGTCCGCCGTGACCGACACGACCGACGCCGCGCCCGTGTCGCAGACGGCCCAGCTCTACGACAACCTGCGCGCAGCCATCCTGACCCTCGACATCGCACCGGGCGAGCGCATCTCGGAGCGGGGGCTCGAGGCGCGGTTCCACGCTTCGCGCACGCCGGTCCGCGCCGCACTGTCGCGGCTCGAGCGCGAGGGGCTCATCCTGCACGAGGGTCGTTCGTGGACGGTCACCCCGATCGACCTCGACGAGATCGCCTCGCTCGCCGAACTCCGGGGCATCCTCGAACCCGCTGCCGTTCGGCTGGCCGTCCAGCGCGCCACTCCGGAGCAGTTGGCGGAGGTCCGCGGGCACCTCGACGCGCTCCAGCCCACCCCCGACCAGCAGGCAGGCATCCGGATGGGGTCGACGTTCCACCTCGACCTCGCCGCACTCGGTGGCAACCGGTTCGTCACCGATGCCATCGCCGACGCCCTGACGCGACTCGAGCGCACGCGCTGGATCGAGGTCCGCACGCCCGAGGCGCGCGACGCCGCGTGGGACGAGCACAGCGCCATCATCGACGCGGTACGCGACGGTGACGCGGACCGCGCAGCGGAACTCGTGGCCGCCCACGTGGCCGGCACGAACGACCGGCTGCTCAGCTGGATCGCGCAGGAGCGCCGACGCCTGCGCGGGGCGGGCATGACGATCGTGGGCGCGACCGAGCGCTGACGTGGGCGCGACCGAGCGCTGAGGTGACGAGCGCTGAAGTGAGCGGTCTGCGGGCGCTGCCCGGGCCTCCTGACCGTTCCCGGGGGAGGCCGGGCGCGAGCCGCTAGCGCAGGTCCGTCGTCTCCTGCGGCGCGTCGAGATCGTCGAACCTGCGGATCGAATCCGTGCGCTCGAGCAGCGCGTCGCGCACCTCGGCCTCGTCGTGGCTCGCACGGAGCGTGAGCTTGCTCCCGGAACGTGTCGACTGTGACATGTCGTGTCCTTCCCCTGCGTGTGGGCAACCTGATCGGTGCGGGCACGCGGCCCGCTGGTGCGCTTCCTCACGGGACGTACTGAGGTCGGAACAGTGTCGCGCGACCCCCGCTGTCCCGCAAGCGTTTCCGGCACCGTGTGGAGAACTCCCGGGACACGGCATGCCTAGGATGGTCCGGCCGCACAGCGCGAGGCGCGGCACCAGCGGACGTCGAAGGGGAGGCACGGGTTGGCCGACCAGCGCACCGCACCTCCCACGGTCTACGACGTCGCGTCTGCAGCCGGCGTCTCCATCGCCACCGTCTCGCGCGTGCTCCGCACGCCCGACGCCGTCCGCGAGGGCACCCGGGACCGCGTGCAGGCGGCGATCCGGAGCCTGGGGTACGTCCCGTCCGGCAACGCCCGGGCCCTCGCCGGCAAGCGCACCGGCGTCGTCGGGCTGTTGCTGCCCGGGTTCGACGTGGTGCCCGACGAGCGGCCGGACCTGGTCACCGACGGCGGCGTCCGCGTGGTCGACGACCGGCGGCACGTGACGCAGCCGTTCTCGTCCAACCTGTACTTCGACGAGGTCCTGCGCGGTGCCGAGACCGAGGCCTGGCAGCGGGGGCTCGCACTCATGGTCGCCGCCGGGCGGGGGTCGTCGCGCGACGTCATCGTGAACGACGTCGCCGGCCGTGTCGACGGGCTCGCCGTGCTGGCGCAGACCGTGCCCGACGACCTGCTCGAGCACGTCGCCCGACGCATCCCGGTGGTGGTGCTCGCCGACGACCGGCGCTCGCACGGGTTCGACTCGGTGAGCGTGGACAACGCCGCGGGCATGCGGACCCTGGCGTCGCACGTGATCGGGCGCCTGGGGATCCGCTCCCTCGCGTACGTCGCGGGGCCCATCGACTCGCCCGACGACATGGAGCGCTCGGCGGGGTTCCGCGCAGCGCTGGCCGACCACGGGGTGTCGGCCTCGACCGTGCGGACCGTGCACGGCGACTTCGGGCGGGCTCGGGCGCGGGAGCTCGCGGTGTCGCTGCTGGCCGACGAGGTCCCGCGCGCCGTCGTCTGCTCGAACGACCAGTCCGCGCTCGGGGTGCTCGACGCCGCTGCTGCCCGGGGGCTCCGCGTGCCCGAGGACCTCGTCGTGACCGGGTTCGACGGCATCGACGCCGGTCGGTTCTCGTCGCCGCGCCTGACGACCGTGCACCAGCCGATGGGGGCGCTCGGCCGTGCTGCCGTCCTGGCGATCGTGGACCGGCTGGAGCGCCGCGAGGGGCCGCCGCGCGCCGTGCGCCTGCCCGTCGAGGTGCTGCTGCGCGAGAGCTGCCCGCCCGCGCTGTAGGCGTGCGTCGCCCCGCGCCGACGACACCTCGCACGGTGCCACCCCGCGAAACAACACCCGCGCTTGCACGCCACGATGTAAGCGCATACATTGAGCACGTACCGACTCGACATGGAGGTCGACCGAGCAATGACGCTTCCCCCACAGCGCACGCGCGGCACGCGTGACCCAGGCCCCCGCCGCCGAGGCCGCCTCGTCGCGGCCATCGCCGGCCTCGCCGCAGTGGCCCTCGTGGCCACCGGCTGCAGCATCCAGGTCCGTTCCGAACCCGATCCCACCATCGGCAAGGACACGATGCTCATCAACGCGGACCGCGGCAACCCGCTGTTCGACCGCAACTTCAACCCGTACATCGCGAACGCCCGCACGGCCTCCAAGTGGATGTACGAGCCCCTCATCGAGGTGAACCCCCTCGACGGCAAGCGCAACCCGTGGCTCGCCAGCGCGTGGAGCCAGCCCGACGCGAAGACCATCGACATGACGATCCGCTCGGGTGTCGAGTGGTCCGACGGGTCGCCGTTCAGCGCGAAGGACGTCGTCTTCACCTTCGACCTGCTCAAGAAGTTCCCGGCCATGGACGTCAAGGGCGCCTGGCAGCACATCGAGCGCATCGAGCAGGACGGCGACCACGTCGTCTTCCACCTCAAGAGCGAGGACGTCCCGAGCCTGACGATCATCGGGCAGACCTACATCCTCGGCCAGGACCACTGGGGCGGCGTGAAGGACCCGACGACCTGGCGCGACCCGAACCCGGTCGGCACCGGGCCGTTCGTCCTCGGCAACTACACCGACCAGCAGTACTCGATGGACAAGAACCCGGAGTACTGGCAGGCCGACAAGATCGCCATCAAGCACCTCATCCTGCCGGCGACGAACACGCAGCTCGACACCGTCACCCGCGGCTACGACTGGGCGTACTCGTTCATCTCCGACGTGAAGGGCACCTGGGGCGCCGCGTCGAAGACGAACGAGTGGTGGTTCCCGGCCGGCGGTGTGATCGGCCTCATCCCGAACCTGACGAAGGCGCCGTACGACGACGTCAACGTCCGCCGGGGGATCTCGCTCGCGCTGGACCGCGACGCCATCGCCGAGACCGCGTCCGAGGGCAACCTGTCGGCGGCGGGCCAGACCGGCCTGATCCTGCCGAACCAGGAGCGGTACCTCAACCCGGACATCCCCGACCAGGGCATGATCACCCAGGACACGAAGGCGGCACTCGCCAGCCTCGAGAAGTCCGGTTACACCGTGCAGGGCGGCAAGGTCGTCAAGGACGGCAAGCAGCTCGCGATCACGATCATGACCGCGAACGGCTACTCCGACTGGCTCCGCGCCGCGCAGGAGGTCCGCCGCGAACTGACGGCCATCGGCATCAAGGTGACGATCCAGGCACCGCAGCCCGCCGGGTACCAGCAGAACATCAACAACGGCACGTTCGACATGGCGATGGGCGGCATGGGCAACGGTGACGTTTACCAGGCGTTCAACTCCCTGCTCAGCAGCGAGTTCTACCAGCCGGTCGGCAAGTCGACCGTCAACAACTACGAGCGGTACAAGAACGCCGACACCCAGAAGCTCCTCGACGAGTACAAGGCGACGACGGACACCGCGAAGCAGCAGGAGATCCTCGACCAGCTGCAGCAGACCGTGTACGACGAGCTCCCCGTCATCGGCATGTACTACGGCGGGCTCTGGGGCCTGTTCAACACCGGCAAGTTCGTCGGCTGGCCGAGCGCGAAGGACCCCTACATGGCACCGCAGAACTACGACTCGGCACCGCTGCTCATCTTCACCAAGCTCCGGCTCCGCGACAGCGCCGCCGGCAAGCAGATCCTGCAGGAGCAGAACGCCGAGCAGCAGGAGGACCAGAAGTGAAGTACGTCCTCCAGAAACTCGTCCTCTTCGTCCTGACCCTCTGGGCCGCGGTCACGCTGAACTTCGTGCTCCCGCGCCTGATGCCCGGCAGCCCGGCCGACGCCGCACTCGCGAAGCTCAGCCAGAACGGTCCGGTCACCGACGCCACCAAGAAGGCCATCGAGGCCCAGCTCGGGGTGCCGACCGGCAACCTCTGGGACCAGTACGTCAGCTACCTGCACCAGGTCATCACCCTCGACTTCGGCACGAGCTACACGTTCTACCCCCAGCCCGTCGGCGACCTCGTGTCGAAGGCCCTGCCGTACACGCTGATCCTGGTCGGGGTCGTCACGATCCTGGCGTTCGTCCTCGGCACCCTGATCGGTGTCGCGGCGGCGTGGAAGCGCGGCACCTGGCTCGACTCGCTGCCCACCCTGTCGGGGAGCTTCATGTCGACGTTCCCGTACTTCTGGACCGCCCTGCTGCTGCTGTTCTTCCTCGGCTACGTGCTGCACTGGTTCCCGACCACGGGCGCCTACTCGGCGACGACGACGCCCGGGCTCAACGGCGCCTTCTTCGGCGACGCACTGCAGCACGCGGTGCTGCCGGCGGTCACGATCCTGGTGACGAGCCTCGGCGGCTGGATCATCGGCATGCGCAACGCGATGATCAACACGCTCGGTGACGACTACGTGACCTTCGCCGAGGCCAACGGCCTGCGCGGACGTACCGTGGCCATCCGCTACGCGGCCCGCAACGCGATCCTGCCGAACCTGACCGGCTTCGGTCTGGCGCTCGGTGGCGTGGTCGGCGGTTCCGTCCTGGTCGAGCAGGTCTTCGGCTACCCGGGCATCGGCTACCTGCTGTTCAACGCCGTGATCGGGCAGGACTACCCGCTCATGCAGGCCCTCTTCCTGATGATCACCGTGTCGGTGCTCATCGCCAACTTCATCGTGGACGTCATGTACGGCGTCCTGGACCCGAGGACGCGTCGATGACCAACAACATCACGAAGGCGGCGTGCTGCGCCCACATCAAGCACACGGGGGCACGTCGATGACCAACAACATCACGAAGGCGGCGTGCTGCGCCCTCATCAAGCACCCGGGGGCACGTCGATGACCAACAACGCAACCATCGCCGTGCGAACGCAGGACACGGAAGAACAAGCGGCTCCGTCCAAGTGGCGCGCCGCGGCCCGCCAGTTCGGCGTCGTCTGGTCGAACAAGAAGGCCCGGATCGGCATCATCATCCTCGGCGTCTTCGTGTTCGTGGCGGTCTTCGCCCCGCTCCTGGCCCCGTACGGCGCCAGCCAGAACGGCTTCGCCCGGTCCGCCGATGCAACGCCCGACCACTGGATGGGCACCACCGCCGCCGGCGAGGACGTCCTGTCCCAGATCATCTACGGCGCCCGAATCTCGGTCATGGTCGGCGCGGTCGCGGGCATCCTGTCCACGCTCGTCGCCGTCGCGATCGGCCTCAGCTGGGGCTACGTCCGCGGCTGGATCGCCGAGGTCATCGGGTTCATCGTGAACCTGTTCCTCGTCATCCCGGGTCTGCCCCTGATGATCGTCATCGCCGCCTACCTGCAGAACGGCGGCATCGCGGTGATCATCGCGGTCATCGTCGTGACCGGTTGGGCGTGGGGCGCTCGCGTGCTCCGCTCGCAGACGCAGTCGCTGCGCGGCCGGGACTTCGTCACCGCCGCCCAGTTCTCCGGTGAGGGCGCGACCCGCATCGTGTTCCGCGAGATCCTGCCGAACATGACGAGCCTCATCGTCGGCAGCTTCTTCGGGGCAGCCACCAGTGCCATCCTCGCCGAGGCGGGTCTCGAGTTCCTCGGACTCGGCGACTCGTCGATCGTCAGCTGGGGCACGATCCTGTACTGGGCGCAGAACTCGAACGCCCTGCTCACCGGGCAGTGGATCCTGCTCTTTGCGCCGGGTCTGTGCATCGCGCTGCTCGCGATGAGCCTCACCCTGATCAACTTCGGCGTCGACGCCGTGTCCAACCCGCGGCTGCGCGACGGCGCACGGCCCCGTAAGGAGAAGCGCGCATGAGCGGCTTGCCAGCAACGCACCCGGCAGACGGCCTGGAGGCGCCCACCGGCGCCGCCACGGGCCTCCAGTCCGACAGCGGTGCCGTCCAGGACGTCCTGCTCGACGTCCGCGACCTGTCGGTCGTCTACGAGTCGGCCGGCCAGAGCGCCGTCCAGGCCGTTGACCACGTGTCGTTCCAGCTGCAGAAGGGCGAGTTCGTCGGCCTGGTCGGCGAGTCCGGTTCCGGCAAGTCGACGCTCGGGTACGCGCTGACCCGGCTGCAGAAGCCGCCGGCACGGACGAACGGCGGCAGCATCGTCTTCGCGGGGAAGGACATCCGCGACCTCGACGACGAAGCCCTGCGCCAGCAGCGGCAGGGCGGCTTCGCCATGGTGCTGCAGTCCGGCATGAACGCGCTCAACCCGGTGCGCACCATCCGGAACCACTTCATCGACGTCTTCAAGGCGCACGGCCACGTGCCGCGCGACCGCTGGGACGCCCGGATGAAGGAGCTCATCGAGAAGGTGAAGCTGCCGACCTCGATGCTCGCCCGGTTCCCCGGGGAGCTCTCCGGCGGCATGCGGCAGCGCGTCTCCATCGCCCTGGCGCTCTCGCTCGAGCCGCAGCTCATGGTGTTCGACGAGCCGACGACGGCGCTCGACGTCCTCGTGCAGCACGCCGTGATGGACACCATCATCGAGCTGCAGCGCACCGAGGGCTTCACGGCGATCCTGATCAGCCACGACCTCGGCATCGTCCTCGAGGCCACCGAGCGCGTCCTCGTCATGCACGAGGGCCGGATCGTCGAGGACGGCGGCGCACGCGAGATCCTCCGAGACCCGCAGGACGAGTACACGCAGATGCTCCTGTCGCACTACGCCGACCCCCGCGCCGAGGTGGTGTCGCTGCCCGGCTTCCCGGACCGCTCGCTCCGTGCCGAGGCCGGCGAGAAGCGGCAGGAGACGACCTCGTCGTTCAGCACCGTCGGCTCCCGTGAGCGCGGTGCCGCCCGCAACCCGATCGTCGTCGACCACATCGTGAAGACCTACCCGGCTCCCCGCCGCGGTGAGCAGCCGGTGCAGGCCGTGCGCGACGTGTCGTTCACCCTGGAGCCCGGGCAGTCGCTCGCCCTGGTCGGCCAGTCCGGTTCGGGCAAGTCGACCATCGCGAAGCTGCTCACCGGCGTCGAGAAGCCGACCACCGGCACGGTCCGGTTCGGGGACCTCGACGTCGCCCGCCTCGGCAAGCGCGGCCTGCGGGACCTGCGCTCCGAGGTCCAGATGGTGTTCCAGGACCCGTACTCGGCGCTCAACCCGCTGCACACGGTCGAGTACACGCTGTCCCGGCCGATCGCGAACTACACCGGGCTGACCGGCCGCGATGCCCGGCGCCGGGTGCTCGAGCTGCTCGAGACGGTGGGGCTCACCCCCGTCGAGCAGTTCGCGCAGAAGCTCCCGCACCAGCTCTCCGGCGGGCAGCGGCAGCGCGTGGTGATCGCCCGGGCGCTCGCGAGCGACCCGCAGGTGATCATCGCCGACGAGCCGGTGTCGATGCTCGACGTGACGCTGCGTGCCGGCGTGCTCGCACTGCTCGAGGACCTCCGCGAGCAGTGGGGCGTCTCGCTCCTCTACATCACGCACGACCTGCTGAGCGCGCGGCTCATCACGGACGACATCATGGTGCTCCACGAGGGCGCCGTGGTCGAGCGGGGTCACACGGCCGAGGTGCTGCAGCACCCGCAGGACGACTACACGGTCGCCCTGCTGGACGCGGTGCCGAACCCGCGGAGGACACTGCGCGCATGACGAAGCTGCACGAGTTCCCCACCGTCCCGGCCTTCGGGCACCTGCCCACCCCGGACGGCGTCGACGTGGTCGGGATCGACGTCCCGGTCGGGCGGCTCACGGCCTACCGGATCGTGCCCGAGGGGGTGTCGAAGGGCGTCGTGCTCATCGTCCCCGGCTACACCGGCTCGAAGGAGGACTGGCGGACCTTCCTGCCCGTCCTCCGCGACGCCGGGTGGACCGCGGTCGCGATCAGCCGACGCGGTCAGGCCGACTCGGCCGCACCGACCGGACCCCGCGACTACTCCCTCGACGAAGAAGCCGCCGACGTCGTCCGGGTCGCGCGCCTGCTCGACGACGGCGCCCCCGTGCACCTGGTCGGGCACTCGCTCGGCGGTGTGATCGTCCGGGCCGCCGCGATCCAGGACCCGACGGCGTTCCGCGACGTCGTGCAGTTCTGCTCCGGGCCGCACGGTTGGCCGTACCGCAAGGTCGCCGAGCTGACGATCCTGCACGACACCGGCGGGAACCTCCGGCAGCTGTTCGACTCGACGAACCCGCTCTGGGCGTACCGGCCCGACGACGAGCTGCCCGACGACGTCCGGATGGTGCGCGACCGCTTCGACGCGACCAGCCCGCTCAGCGTCGTCGCCGGCGGGCACATCCTCGAGGACCACACTGACGCCTCCGACGCCCTGCGCGCCACCGGCCTGCCGGTCCTCGTCGCCCACGGCGAGTGGGACAACGCCTGGCCGATCCCGTGGCAGCGGCAGATGGCCGAGGACACCGGGGCAGCGTACGAGGTGATCCCGGCCAGCTACCACGGCCCCCAGGTCGAGAACCCCCTCGGCACGGTCGCCGTGTTCGACACCTTCTTGTCACAACACTGAAAGGCACCATCATCTCCACGCTGCAGTTCCCCGACGGCTTCCTCTGGGGTGCCGCCACCGCCGCCCACCAGATCGAGGGCAACAACGTCAACAGCAACTGGTGGGTGCACGAGCACGAACCCGACACCACCATCGTCGAACCCTCGGGCGACGCGGCGGACAGCTACCACCGGTACCGCGAGGACATCCGCATCGCCGCCGACCTCGGCCTGAACTCGTACCGGTTCAGCGTCGAGTGGGCCCGCATCGAACCGGAGCGCGGTTTCGTCAGCCGTGCCGAGGTCGACCACTACCGCCGCATGGTCGACGCCTGCCACGAGTTCGGCATCGAGCCGATCGTCACCCTCATGCACTTCACTGTTCCGCGCTGGTTCGAGCGCGACGGCTTCTGGCGCGCACCCGACGCCACCGACCTGTTCGCCCGCTACACCGAGGCGGCGCTGCCGATCGTGCAGGACGGCGTCCGCTACGTCTGCACGATCAACGAGCCGAACATCGCGGCGATGCTCGCCGGCGGCGAGGACGCCGCGAATCTGGTGGCCTACGGTCTGCCGAACCCGGACCTGGGTGTCGCCGACGCCCTGCTGGCCAGCCACCGGCGGTCGCGCGAGGTCCTGTCACAGGTGTCGGGCCTCCGGTCCGGGTGGACCGTCGCGACGCAGGCGTTCAAGTCCAACGGTGAGCCGGGCGCGGACGCGATGCTCCGCGAGTACGGGTACCCGCGCGACGACTGGTACCTCGAGAACGCCGCTGGCGACGACTTCCTGGGGGTGCAGGCCTACACCCGCACGTTCATCGGTCCGGACGGGCCCCTGCCCGTCGCTGACGACGTCGAGACGACCCTGACGGGTTGGGAGTTCTACCCCGAGGCCTCGGCCGACGGGCTCCGCAGCGCGTGGGAGCTCTCCGGTGGTGTCCCGCTGATGATCACGGAGAACGGCATCGCCACCGCCGACGACTCCCGCCGGCAGGCGTACACGCAGGGCGCGCTCGAGGGCATCCACCGCTGCATCGAGGACGGCATCGAGGTCCTCGGTTACCAGCACTGGTCGCTCCTGGACAACTACGAGTGGGCCTCCGGCTTCCGCCCGACCTTCGGGTTGGTCGCGTGGGACCGCGAGACCTTCGAGCGCACGCCGAAGGACTCCGCCCGCTGGTACGGGCGGGTCGCGCAGGCGAACGCCCTCGAGCCGGTCACCGTCTAGGACGGTCGACCCCGCAGGCGCGCGGCGGACGGGAGGCCCTGCTCCCGTCCGCCGCGCTTCGTCACGTCCGGCCCGGTTCGGCCCACGGGCCGCGGTGCGGACAGTGCTCAGGCGGCGAGCAGGTCGGCGACGGCCGTCTCGCGGAGCAGCTCCGCGCGGTCCGCAGCGGTCGAGCCCTCGTCGTCGGCGGCGTCCCGGTCGACGTCGAGCGACAGCACGACCCGGACCGTGTCGAGGTCGCCGGAGTCGACAGCCGCGATCAGCAGCGTCGCGCCCCGTGACCCGCGCGCCCTGGTGTCCTCACCCGCGGTGGCGAGGGCACGCACGATCGAGGCGTGGCCGCCCCACGCAGCGCGGACGATCGGTGTGTTGCCGTCGCCGTCACGGGCCTCCAGGTCGGCGCCCGCTGCGACCAGCACGTCGACCGCCCGTCGCGCATCGCGGTCGATCGCCAGCGTCAGCGGCGTCCGCCCCTCGGTGTCCTCCAGCTGCAGGGTCGCCCCGCGGCGCAGGAGTTCCTCGAGCATCTCGGGGTGGTCGAACCACGCGGCGGCGTGCAGCGGCGCGAATCCCCAGCGGGGGTCGACGTCGTCGACGTCGCTCGCGTCGTCGGCCAGGTGCAGCCCGCCGAGGTCGCCGTACGCGGCGGCCCGCACCACCTCGGTCGCCCACTCCACCCAACCGTCCGGTACCGGGCCGTGCCAGCCGCGTGCCGGGCGCGACTCGAGGCCGGAGTACACGGTCTCGGCGACGCTCCGGATCGCCACCCGGACACCCCGGAACCGGATCGCGACCTCACCGACGGGGGAGATCAGCAGGCGGAGTTCCCAGGCGTCGTGCTCGTTCAGGTACTCGAGCTCGCCCCGGGCGACGTGCGCATCGCCGGCGAGCAGCGCTGCGGGGTCGACGCCCGGCGGGTCGATGACGGCGTCGCGCAACCGGAGCGACACCCTGGCGTGGTTCCAGCGGCGCCACAGGCCGCTCGGGGTGTCGAGCACCTCGTCGTTGCGGACCACGATGTCGGCGTGCACGACGACCGGGTCGGGCACACCGTGGCCCGGCAGGTCGACAGGGGTCGTCACGTCGTCCTCGTCGGCATCCGGGTCGACGACGGCGTCGGCGGACTCCACGACCCAGCGTTCGATCCGCGAATCGGTCCACTTGACCGTCAGGAGCGCGGCGATCGTGGGCGGGGCGTCCTCGAGCAGCCGGGTCACGTGTTCGCGCTGGCCGTCGAAGTCCTCGAGGGAGACGTAGCCAACGGAGGGCCAGTTCACTCGACTCCATCGCACGGGACGACACTACCCGGCAGAGGTCAGTCCTCCTGCGGCGGGACGGGTGAGGTCCTCGTCGCGTGTTCTCGTCCAGCTTCGCAGTTCTCCACAGGTGTCACCCTTCCGGAGCGGCGCCGCCCGGAATGTGAGATGTTGAAGACATGCCGCCGCGGACCGTCCCCCGACTTGCGGTACGGACTGCGTCCAGAGGTCCTGATCGCGCGACTGATGGGCTCGAGGACCTGCGGCGACGGCTGGTTCGAGCCCCGGGGAGCAACAGGCGGCTGGCCCCGCGAGTGAGCGGACGGTCGACGAAGCGGTGGGCGAGCGGCGCCACGGCGAGCATGGCACCGACGGTGATCGTGACGACCACGAACCACGGCACCCAGTACGCGCCCGCAGCGGCGAGTACTGCGGGCACCACCGGCGCCAGGAGTGGGTGAACGAGGTACAGCGCGTACGACGCAGCGCCGCCGGCCATCACCCAGCGGGGCACGAACCGGCCGATCCGATCCTCCAGCCAGACCGCCGAGAACACGACAGCGGCGATCACGAGCGGGACGACGGCCGCCGAGACCTCCAGCCGTTCGGCACGCAACGAGGCCAGGGCGCCCATGCAGACCGCGATGCCGCCGAGCGACGAGACGGTCAGGCCCGGTCGTCGTGCTCGCCACCCGCGGGCGATGACCATCCCGGCGAGGAAGTAGAGCGTCACGTCATCGGCGTAGAACCACCATGCTGACCCGGTGGCCGGGCGCAGGAGTGACGCGGCGGCTGCGATCGTGAGGATCGGTGCGCAGAGGGCCAGCGGGTCGACCCGGATGGCCAGGGCGAGCGTCATGAGCGCGTAGAACGCCATCTCGAAGACCAGCGTCCACCCGACGCCCCAGAGCGGGTGGATGGCACCCGCTTCATCGTGAGTGGGGATGAACAGGTACGACGCGAGGACCGTCCCCGGGCTGAGGGCCGAGTTGACCACCAACGAGCCGGCCAGCACCACCGCGGCGATCTTGATGGTGGTCATCAGCCAGTAGAGCGGGACGACCCGCGCGAGCCGCGCCCGGGCGAACCGGTGCCAGGACGCTGGCGTCCGACCGAGGTCGTCGCCGACGATCACCATCACGAAACCGCTGATCGTGAAGAACAGCCAAACGCCCAGTCCGCCGATCCGGTCGAGCTGCGGGGTGTGCTCGTCGAAGCGCTCCGCCGAGTAGTAGCACGCGTGGACGATCACCACGAGGGTGGCTGCGACGTACCGCAGCGCCTGGATGAGACGGAAGGGCTGCTGTCGGGATCGCATGTAACCATTCTACATACGAAATACGAACATACGCGATGATATCAGGCACGTGCTATGGATATAGCACGTGATATACTAACGACATGACCACTCGAACCGCAGCGCGCGAGGTCGTCTACCTCGGCTGGACGGGGCACGGCAACTACGGCGACGAACTCCTCCTCGAGACCTGGCGTCTCGCCCTCGGGATCGACGCCGTTTCGCCGGTGACCCGACGGGAGCGGCTCGCCGACGTCCAGAGCGCGATCCACTCGTACCGCACCGGACGTCGTACCGAGCGGATGCTCCTCGTCGGTGGCGGGACGGTGCTCGGCTTCCAGAACTGGGCGCGGCACGTGGCAGATGCTGCTCGGGTGTACCGCGCAGACGCAGTGGTCGCACTCGGCGCAGGGGCTGCTGAGTCGACCGACACGTTCGCCCTGGGCCTGCAGGGGCACGACTGGCGGCGCTGGTCGGGGCTCCGATCGATCCTGCTCGGTGTCCGCGGTCCGCTCACGGCAGTGGAGTGCGAGCGGGCCTTGGGTCGTCCTGCTGTCGTCGGTGACCCTGCTCTGCTGTACCCGGTCGTGGCGGGCATCGAACGCGTCCATGACGCCGACGGCCCGGTCGGTGTGAGCGTCGGTGCTGATCCGGCGTCGCGGTTCGATCCGCGGTCGGTCGCGGCGGCGGTTCGCGGGATGTCCGGGGCGGACACCGAGATCGTGTTGTTCGCACTGTCCCCGAACGACCTCGCCGCTTGTCGGACCCTGCAGTCCGAACTGCACCGCCCGTCGCGGATCCACCGGTTCGACGGCGACGTCCGCGCAACCACCTCGGAGATCAGCCGGTGCAGTCTCATGCTCACGGAGCGACTGCACGGCGCTGTCGCCGCGGTCGGCCTGGGCGTCCCCACGGTGCCGCTCGCCTACGCCTCGAAGTGTGACGACTTCTGGCTCAGCGTCACGGGTGAACGGCCCGCGGTCGTTCCGGGCTCGACGGAGCAGCAGATCCTCGATGCTGCGACCCGGGCACTCGACCCCCTGGAGCGCTCGGCGACCCAGGCGCAGGTGAACGTGCTCCGCCAGCGCCTCGTGGTCGGGGTGCGACGGATCGCCGACTGGCGCGAGGGCGTCACCACGACCGACCAGCTCCGCGAGCCGCTCCCGTTCGAGACGGTCGAACCCGCTGGTGCCCACGGAGGTGTTGCCTGATGGAGGCTCAGGAGTACGTCCGGATCCTGCGCAAGAGCTGGCTCCTCATCACGGCGACGGCGCTGCTCGGCATCCTCAGCGGTGGTGCGCTCGCAGCTGCGTCGAAACCCGCCTACACCGCGTCGACTCGTCTCTACGTCTCCGTCCGTGCGCAGGAGGGCGCCGCCAGTACGGATCTGAACCAGGGGACGAGCTTCGCGCGACAAGCGATCTCCACGTACGTCGACGTCGTGAACAGTCCGATCGTCCTCGATCGCGCCGGACGCGAGCTGGAGCCGCAGATGACGGCAGCCGAGCTCGCGCCGCTCGTCAGCGCTTCGTCCCCCGCCAACACCGTGCTCCTCGAGGTCTCCGTGACGGACACCAGCGCGAAGCGTGCGGCAGACATCGCGAACGCCGTCGGGGAGTCGTTCGCACGCGTCGTGTCCGAGGACCTCGAGAAACCGAGCGTCGGACCGTCCCTCATCGCCGTGAAGACGATCGCGCCGGCATCCGTGCCGAGCGCGCCGAGTGCTCCACGGGTCCCGCTGATGCTCGCGATCGGCCTCGCGGTGGGTCTCGTGACCGGGGTCGGGATCGCGGTGCTCCGGACGAACCTCGACACGAGGGTCAGGACCGCGGAGCAGATCGAGGCAGTCGCTCGCCGCCCTTACCTGGGCGGGATCTTCGTCGATCCGGACGCCCAGAAACGTCCCCTCATCGTCCACGCCGATCCACGGAGTCCACGGTCGGAAGCCTTCCGTCGACTCCGGACGAGTCTGCAGTTCGTCGGCCTCGGCGACGCTGGCCGCTCGTTCGTGGTGACCAGTTCCGGGCCGGGCGAGGGCAAGAGCTACGTCGCGGCGAACCTGGCCATCGCCCTTGCTGAGACCGGAGCGAGTGTCGCGCTCGTCGATGCGGACCTCCGGCGCCCCCGTGTGGCGGACTACCTCGGCATCGAGGGGAACGCCGGGCTGACGGACCTGCTCATCGGACGTGCGGAGATCGCCGACGTCCTGCAGCCGTGGGGTGAGCAAGCGCTCTCGGTGCTCCCGTCCGGACGCATCCCCCCGAACCCGAGCGAGATGCTCGGCTCCGCTGCGATGCGTGCAACCGTGGAACACCTGGAGCGCAACTTCGACTACGTCGTGATCGATGCGCCTCCGGTCCTGCTGGTCGCCGATGCCGCCGTGCTCAGCGCCGTCGCCGGCATCCTCTTCGTGGCCGCCGCCGGCAAGGTCCGCAAGGCGGATGTCGTCGCGGCACTCCGGGCGCTCGACGCCGTCAAGGCGGTCACGTTCGGAGTGGTCGGCCAGATGCTGCCGATGCGCGGTGCCGGTGGTGGGTCCTACGGCAAGTACGCCTACTACGACGGCGACACCCCGGTCATCGAGCCAGTGCCCGAGGAGCGGCGCGGCCGGCGCGGTCTGACCACATGACCCGCGGTGTCGGCTCGACCGTCGCGCGCCCGGTCGGCGCCGCCCTCACCCACCCCGAACCCTCTGGGAGTTGAACTTGTCAATCCTCGTCACCGGCGGCGCCGGGTACATCGGCTCGCACGTGGTGCGCCTCCTCGAGGAGCGAGGCGAGTCGGTCGTCGTGGTCGACGACTTCTCGAGCGGCCTCAGGTCGCGGGTCGAAGCCGTCGTCATCCAACTCGACCTCGCGGCCGCTGATGCCACGTCAGTGCTCATCGACGTCATGCACGAGCACGACGTGTCCTCGGTCATCCACCTCGCGGCCCTCAAGGACGTCGCGGAATCGGTCGCCGAACCGGAGCGCTACTACAGCGTCAACGTCGGAGGGCTCGGGCACCTGCTCGAAGCGATGCGTGGGGTCGGGGTCGCTCGGATCGTCTTCTCGTCCTCGGCTGCGGTGTACGGCGCTGTGCATGACGTCGTCGTCACCGAGCGGACCCCGTGTTCGCCGATCAATCCGTACGGGCAGACGAAGCTGATCGGTGAGTGGATGCTCGACGCAGCGCACGACGCCTGGGGTCTGCGGGCGATCTCGCTGCGCTACTTCAACGTCGCCGGCGCCGGATGGGACGACCTCGCGGACACCGCTGCCAAGAACCTCATCCCGATCGTGGTGGATCGGATCCGTCGCGGTGAGCCACCGGTCGTCTACGGCGACGACCACGACACCCCCGACGGCACCTGCGTCCGCGACTACATCCACGTCGCAGACCTCGCACGGGCGCACCTCGCCGCGGTCGACACGCTCCGCGACGCCAGCGACTTCGCCGGGCCGGTCAACATCGGCACGGGCAAGGGGGCGTCCGTCCGAGAGGTCGTGGCCGAGGTGAGCAGCGCCCTCGGGCGACCGAGCACCCTGCGGGTCGCCGAAGCTCGTGCTGGCGATCCCGCCGCGGTCGTCGCGGACCCGTCCGTCGCGGCCGATCAACTCGGGTGGCGGGCTCGTCACGGTCTCGACGCGATCGTCCGTTCCGCCCTCGGAGCAGTCCACTCCTGACGCACGATGGGTGCGACCGTCGCGTTCTCGGCTCGGGGCCCTTCAGAGTCGCCGCGACACGGGCGCCCAGCGGAGCGCGGCATGGAGAGCAGGGACGACGACCCACGGCGTGGTCGCGGCGATCAGCCGCACGGGTACCGCGATGTCCGACGGCACGGCGATGAGGATGCCGAGCGAACACGCGAGCGTGATGACCCGCACAGTCGTGAGCTCGGCGTTCGACCGGCGGTAGCGCTGAAACGTCGAGAACACGGTGCTGGTCCACAGTGCTGACACCAGGAGACAAGCGACGACGCTGAACGGGACTGCGTCGGAGAGCGCGGTCACGTGGACGGCGCTCAGGACGAACGGCACGACCGCAGCCGCCGTCGTGCCCCAGAGCACAGCGGCCACGATCGCGCTCGCAGCGATCGTTGCGGGGAAGGCGAGCGACCGCATCCGTGCGCGGAAGGACGACGGCGCAGCCTGAGTGGGATTCCGGTGATCGGCCGATCGTTCCTCGACCGCGCGGCCTCGCATCGAGCGGATGACGGTCGGGGAGAGTCCTGTCTGCAGCATCTGGAACGGCCCCGCGATGAGGGTGGTGCAGCTCCGGAACGCGCCGGCCACGGCGAGTGACGTCGATGCGCCGAGCGCGATCACCACCGCGCTCATCGTGGTGCCGATCAGGACACCGTCGAGCGCGAGGAACGGGATGTCCCGCCGGTACTCATCGAGGAACACCCGAACGCTCCACGACCGGGTCGGGCGTCCTCGCAGTGCGAGTCCTGCGGCACCCGCTCCGTACGCGATCGTCATCGCCACCGGCAGCGCCACCGACGCGTCGACGCCGGGCAACAGCCCGATCGCACAGAATCCGGCCAGGACCACCATGACCACGGCGTCGGTGGAGACGACGCGACCGTAGCGGACTGCCGACATCTCGACCGATCGTGTCGTGTCGTACAGGGCGTACGTGACGAGTGCCACTGCGAGCGCGAGTCCGGATGCGGCGGTCGCGAGACCGAGGCCGACGACCGCGATCGTGATCGACGCGGGAACAGCTGCGGCGAGGGTGAGCAGCACCGCAGCACGGCGTGCCGCTCGAGACCGTTCCGGGTCGCCTGACAGGTAGATGACGACGGGTAGTGCTCCGAACCCGCGCACGAAGCCGGCCGCCACGAAGAACACGGAGAGCAGAACGGCGAAACGGCCCCATCCGTCGGGAGTCAGGCGGACGGTGCCGACGATCGTGATGCCCATCTGGCCCAGGCTCAGCATCGCCTGAGCGGCGAAGGGGAGCGCGAGTCGGCCGAGTCGCTGCATGTTCGCGCCCCTCTCATTATGGATGTCACGTGTTAGTATATCACCGACCCGTGAGTGACCGACCTGATGAGTGAAGGACCGAGATGCTGACATTTGCCGAGTTCGAGCGAACGGAGATCGCGGGCGTGCCGATCATCGTCGCGACCCGTGATGAAGCGATCGAACAGATCGCGGCGGTCGCGCAGAGCGGTGGTGCCGGTGACGTCCACCTGGCGAACTCGTACGTGATCTCCCTCACCGCGCAGGACGAGGACTACCATCGGCTCATCGCCTCCGGGGCTGCCGTCTACCCAGACGGCAAGCCCCTCACGTGGGTGTCGAGAGTGCTCCCGGGCCGCGCGCTGTCGCAGGTCAGGGGCCCGTCGCTGTTCCCGGACATGATGGACCGGGGGCGGAGCCGGGGACTCCGGCACTTCTTGCTCGGCAACACGGACGAGGTGCTGGCGTCCCTCCGCGCCGAACTCGAGCGGCGGTACCCGGGCGTCTCGATCGTCGGGATGCACCGCTCGTACTTCCGGCCACTGACCGACGACGAGCTCGCCGCTCAGGACGCCGAAATCGTCGCCGCTGATCCGGACATCATCTGGGTCGGCCTCGGAACACCGCTGCAGGACGTCGAGACGCGACGGATCGCCGAACACCTCGGGAAAGTCGCGATCGGGGTCGGGGTGGCGTTCGACTTCATCGCGGGGACGAAGCCAGTGGCTCCGGAGTGGATGACCCGTGTCGGGCTGGAGTGGGTCTTCCGGCTCGCGAGCGAACCGCGCCGTCTCTGGAAGCGTTACCTCATCGGGAACTTCGTGTTCCTCCGCGCGGCCCTGCGGCGACGCCGATGACCGGCAGACGCGTGGCGGTCGTCAGCCAGGTTCCTCCGCCCGTGCACGGCCAGACCGTGATGACCCTCCGTTTCCTCGACGTGCTCGAGCGGCTGGGGCGACCGTCACGACTCGTCGATCGTCGGTTCAGTGCGACGGTCGCCGAGGTCGGTGTGCCTTCGCTGCGCAAGGTGGTCGCGGTGGTCGGACTGCTCACCCGTGTCGTCTGGACCAGCGTCCGTTTCCGGCCCGAGGCGGTCGTGGTGTTCGTCACCACCCGGGGCGGATCGTTCCTCGTCGACTGGGCCGTGTCCGAGCTCCTGCGGCTCTTCCGGAGTTCTCTGGTGCTCTACGTGCATTCGGTCGGCTTCGAGGACCTCCGTCGTCGAGGCCGGTTGTGGGCGTGGTGTGTCGATCGTCTCCTCGGCTCGAGCGACCGGATCGTCACACTCGGTCCGTCCCTGCTCGCAGACCTGCCTGGCCGCGCTGCACTTTGTCTCGCCAACACGCCGGGCCCGGTGCCGTCTGTGACCACCGACGCCGATCCGTGCAGCGTCCTCTTCCTGTCGAACCTCATCCCTGGCAAGGGTGCCGAGGACTTCGTGCGGATCGCCGGACTCCTCCTTCGTCGCACCGGGACCGAGCGCTGGCGTTTCACACTGGCGGGTTCGCCCGCCGATGCAGACGTCGTCGCAGCGGTCGAACGCGAACTGGTCGATGCCGACGTGGCGGCACGTGTCGCGGTCGTGGGCGCGCTCGGCGCGCCCGAGAAGTGGCAAGCGTTGGCGGTGTCGACGTGTCTTGCCTTCACGTCGTCGCTCGAAGAGGCGCAGCCGTTGACGATCGTCGAGGCGTTCGCGAGCGGCACGCCTGTGGTCGCGTACCGCACCGGCGGTGTTCCAGACCTCATCGAGCACGGTGTCAACGGCTTCCTCGTCGACGTCGGCGACGAGGATGCGTTCGCCGATGCCCTCGAGTCCCTGATCAGAGACCCTGCACTCCGCGGACGACTGTCCGCTGGCGCCTCGCGGACCTTCTCGGCGCGTCTGTCCGAGCTCGCCTACACGGACGCCTGGCGACACGTCCTCGACGAGAGCGCCCGATGAGCGTCCATCCCGCCACGACGTTCCTTCCGAGCCGTCGATCGTTCCGAGGACACCGCTGGCGAGCCCCGGCCCTGCCCTGGCTCACCTGGGTGGCGGTGACGATGGCGATCGTGATCGACACGAGTGGCCGTGTCGGTCTGGGGCCGGTGAGCCTCTCCGCGTTCATCTCGCTCGGTGTCATGGCGGTGCTCATCGCGCTGGCCCCGCTCGTCGTGGGAGCGGGACTCGCAACCGTCCCCTTGCCGTTGCTCCTGTTTTACGGCTTCGTCGTCGTCCGTCTCGTCTTCGCTCCCAACCCCGACGGGCTCCAGAACGCAGCGATCCTCACCATGTTCACCTTCGGCATCGCGTTCTCTGCGCGGTCGGCGACGGTGGAGATCGCCGGCGCGACGCTCCGGGTGTTCGCCGGTGTCGGTGTCCTGGTCGCCGTCCTGTTCGCCGTCGGCAGTGTGTCGGGTGCGGACGTCTACATGACCCGTGCATTCGCCCTCACTGCTCTCGTGCTGCTGTCCGCTGCGGTGGTGCTGCCACCGGCAGACCTCCTCGCCCTTGCCGCTCCGTTCGTGATCGTCGGGGCCATCGTGCTCAGCCTGTCCCGGACGGCGTCCGCGATCAGCATCCTCATGTTGGTGGGACTCGTCGTCCGGCTCCGCCGAGGACACCGGATCCTGCTCGCCTGCGGCGCGGTGACCGGCGTCGCGCTCGCCACCTGGGCGCTCCTGTCGACGTTCGCACCGTTGCGCGATCGCTTCCTCGTCGGTGACAACGCGGTCGAGGTCGGTGGCCTCGCGATCAACACCTCCGGCCGTTCGGCGCTCTGGGAAGCAGTCAGCCAGAACGCGATGCACGCGCCCTTCCTCGGCCATGGCCCGGGGTCGGCGGTCGTCTTCGTGACGGAACGGTTCGGTGGGATCACACAGCCGCACAACGAGTACCTCCGCGTCCTGCACGACGAGGGGCTCGTCGGACTGGTCCCGTTCGTCCTGGGCTGTCTGCTCGTGCTCATCCGTGTCGTCAAGCGGATCGCACGGACGGACCAGCCGATCCACTGGGCCGCGCTGTTCGCTCTAACGGCGACACTCGCTGCCGCCGCCACGGACAACGTCCTCGTCTACCCGTTCGTCCTGCTTCCCGCCGCGGTGCTCATCGGGCTGTCACTCGGCCTCCCCGTCGATCTCTCGGCAGGATCGAAGACGACAGGAAAACGCACACGAGCGCGTCGGGACAGAGCGGACGAACTCACCGGGGTGCTGCGATGAGTGGTCGACCAGACATCGCAGCCGTGATGAGCGCGTACAACGCCGTCGACACGATCGTCCCCGCCGTGCGCTCGCTCCTCGACCAGACCGAGGTCGCCTTGGAGGTCGTCGTGTTCGACGACGGATCGACGGACGGGACCGATCTCGCGCTGAGATCACTCGTCGATCCGAGGCTCCGCGTGCTCCGATCCCCGCACAACGTCGGTCGATCGATCGGACGCGAGCGCGCCATCCGAGCGACGACCGCAGCGGTGATCGCGATCGCAGACGCAGACGACGTCGCGCTCCCCGGAAGGCTCGCGGCGCACGTCCGTCAGCTTCGGGAGAACCCTGCCGCGGTCGCGACCTTCGGCAGGCTCGTCGAGCAGCGCGGCACGCGGACGATCCTCGCCGATCGGTTCCCGCACGACTCCGTCGCCGTCGACGCGATGTTCGAACGCGGTCAGATGCCGGTCGCGCACCCGGCGAGTGCGTTCCGTCGCGAGTGGTACCTCGACACCGGCGGGTACGACCCAGAGATCCGCTGGTGCGAGGACTACGACCTGTTCGCACGCGGATGGCGCCCCGGAGCCGTCGTCCCCGACCCCACGTCCGTCGTGCTCTACGCGTCCCCTGGCGCCGTCCGGTCGTGGCGCTACTGGTGGGAGAACGAGCGGCACCGTCGTGCGATCACCGCCCGTGTCCTCGCGGCCGGCCGTTCTCGAGCCGGTGCGACTCCCATCGCGCCCTACCTCCGTGCTGCCAGCGCCCCACCACGTCGCGCCGTCGAGGTGCTCCGGTACGTCGCCGTGTCAGCACGCGATGCCGTCCGTGAACGTCGGCGTCTCCACCGTTCCACCGAAGAAGAAAGCGGAAACAGATGAACACCACCAACACTGTCCTCGTCACCGGGGGCGCCGGCTTCATCGGCTGCGCACTCTCTGAGCGGCTTGCGAGCAGATTCGCCCGCTGGGTCGTCGTCGACTCGCTGCATCCGCAGGTCCATCCCGAGCGGGTGCGACCGGTCGGACTCCATGCTTCCGCAGAACTCGTGGTGGGTGACATCACGAGGAGCGAGGTCTGGGACGATGTGCTCTCGGACGTCCGCCCCGAGATCGTGATCCACCTCGCGGCAGAGACCGGAACAGCGCAGTCGCTCGACGAGGCGTCGCGACACGCTGAGGTGAACGTCGTCGGAACCACCCGCATGCTCGACGGGTTCGGCCGTCACGGCGTCGTCCCCGAGCGGATCCTCCTCAGCAGCAGTCGCGCGGTGTACGGGGAGGGGCGCTGGATGTCCGAGGCCGGTGACGTCCAGTACCCGGGCCAGCGCAGCCACGCGCAGCTCGAGCGTGGGGCGTGGAACTTCGACGGACTGTCACCGCTCCCCGCCCGCGCCGATGACAACGTCCCGCATCCGACCAGCGTCTACGGCTCGACCAAGCTGTCGCAGGAGCAGATCCTCGCGGCCTGGGTCGGCGCGCGGGACACGGCGTTGACCGTCCTGCGCCTGCAGAACGTCTTCGGGCCCGGGCAGTCCCTGACGAACAGCTACACCGGCATCGTCTCGCTGTTCTCCCAGCTCGCCCGTGCCGGGCAGAGCATCCCGATCTACGAGGACGGCGAGATCACCCGTGACTTCGTGTTCATCGACGACATCGCCGACGCCTTCGTGGCGGCGCTCGGGATGACTCGCTCGGTCGGGACCACGACGTTCGACATCGGGTCCGGCGTCCCATCGACGATCAACGACCTCGCTCGGACGATCGCTCAGCACCACGGAGCGCCCGCTCCGCACGTCACCGGGGCGTTCCGTGACGGCGACGTCCGGTTCGCGGCGTGTGATGTCGCTCCGACGGTGGCCGCGATCGACTGGGAGCCGCAGTGGAACCTGGACGCCGGCGTCGTGCGCCTGCAGGACTGGATCGACGGCCAACTCGGAACCGCAGCCGAGGCACTCCTGGCCAGCTGAGGTTTCTGCGCAGGAAGCCCCGGCTGCTCCGTGTGGAGTGGCCGGGGCTTCCTGCTGCCCCTGGGAGGTCGGCAGGGGGGGAGGCGACGCCGATGCCACTCCGTGCGACGGATCAGTTCGACGGCGATCCTGAGCGAACGACGATGCCCCGGCTGCTCGGGATGAGCAGCCGGGGCATCGTCGTTGTGCGGGGGCGTTGCACGCTCGCGTGCGCGCTACTCCGCAGCGATCTCGTTCTGCGCGCCCTTGTCGTCGACCGTGGGCGTGTTCCCGGCCTTGACCACGTTGCCGTTCGAGCCGGCGCCGATGGTCACCGACCCGACCGACTTCGCGTGGACCGAGTTGATGGCACCCGCGATCGACACGTGCTCAACGGCTCCCGTCACGGTGACGAGTGAATTGGAAGCGGAGATCTCGAGGTTCGTGCAGTCGCCCTTCACGGTGAGCTCGGCGCTGTCGTCGGTGACCTTCGCAGTCCCGTCCTTGCATGCGACGTCCTTCTTGACCGCGGGCCCGGCGGGCGACGTGGCTGACGGGGTGGAGCTGGGCTTCGCGGTGTTCGTCTCTGCCGCCGAGCAGCCCGCGAGGGTGGCGAGGGCGAGTGCTGCGGTGGCGATGGTGATCGGCTTGATGAACTGCATGAGGGGATCCTGACGTCGAAGGCGTTGTGTGGATGGAAGGGTCGAGGCCCAGGTCGCGGTGAGCGAGCCTGGGCCTCGACGAGCGCTCCGGATTCGGAGTGCTCAGCTCACCGTGAAGGAGAACCGCGCGGTCGTGTCCGCCCCAGGCAGGGACTGCACCACGGTGCCCGAGTAGCTGCCGGGTGCCAGCGTCACGGTCGACGTCAGCGTCCAGGTGCCGTCGTCCTTGACCGATCCCTCGGCCAGGGTGGTGCCGCCGGAGCCCTTGATGACCAGGGGAGCCTTGGGCGTGCCCTTGCCGGAGAACACCGGCGTGCCGTTGGTCAGACTCGCGCCGATCGCCGGGCTCTCCAGCGTCACCGCAGTGAACTCGATGCGGAACTGGAACGGGGCGGTGGTCACCTTGCCGTCAGCGACCTGTCGAACGGTCCCGGAGTAGGAACCGGCTCCGAGAGCGATCGTCGAGGTGACGTCGAAGCGGCCATCGCTGCGCACCTTGCCCGATGCGAGCTGCGTCCCGGAAGCACCGGTGACGGTGATGTCGGCGTTCGGGGTCCCGGTGCCGCTGAAGACCGGGTTCGGGGTGGTGACCACCGCGTCCTGGCCGGGAGCGGTCAGCGAGACGGGGATCATCGGTGCGACGATCGTGAACCGGAATTCCGCCGAGGTGGTCTTGCCGTTCACGGTCTGCCATGCCTTGCCGGCGTAGCTGCCCCGAGCGAGGGTGACGGTGGAGGGAGCTTCCCAGGTGCCGTCGGCCTTGACCGTCGTGGTGGCGAGGGTCGTGCCGTAGGTGCCCTTGACCTCGATGGTCGCGCCGGCCTGGCCCGTACCGGTGAACACGGGGTTGGTGTCCGTGATCTCCGAGCCGATCGCCGGGGTTTCCAGCGTCACCGGGGCGATGTTCTGCACGACGGTGAACCGGAAGTCCGCCGAGGTGGTCTTGCCGTTCACGGTCTGCCATGCCTTGCCGGCGTACTCGCCGTTGGCGAGCGCAACCGCCGAGGGGACCGACCAGGTGCCGTCGGCCTTGACCGTCGTGGTGGCGAGGGTCGTGCCGTAGGTGCCCTTGACCTCGATGGCCGCGCCGGCCTGGCCCGTACCGGTGAACACGGGGTTGGTGTCCGTGATCTCCGAGCCGATCGCCGGGGTTTCCAGCGTCACCGGGGCGATGTTCTGCACGACGGTGAACCGGAAGTCCGCCGAGGTGGTCTTGCCGTTGACGGTCTGCCATGCCTTGCCGGCGTACTCGCCGTTGGCGAGCGCAACCGCCGAGGGGACCGACCAGGTGCCGTCGGCCTTGACCGTCGTGGTGGCGAGGGTCGTGCCGTAGGTGCCCTTGACCTCGATGGTCGCGCCGGCCTGGCCCGTACCGGTGAACACGGGGTTGGTGTCCGTGACCTCAGCGCCGACCGCCGGGGTTTCCAGCGTCACCGGGGCGATGTTCTGGCCGACGGTGAACTTGAACGGTGCCGTGGTGGTCGTGCCGGTGACGGTCTGGGATGCCGTTCCGGCGTAGCTGCCGATCGCGAGCGCAACCGCCGAGGGGACCGACCAGGTGCCGTCCGCCTTGACCGTGGTCGAGGCGAGGACGGTGCCGTAGGTGCCCCGCACGACGACGGTTGCTCCGACGGTGCCGCGGCCTTCGAACACCGGGTTCGGCGTTGAGACGTCCGAGTCGATCGCGGGAGCGGTCAACGTGACCGGGACCATCGCCTTGACGACGAAGTTGATCGGTGCGCTCGTGCTCTCACCCTTGAGCGGTGTCTGGACCGCGGTGAGCATGTAGCTGCCGTCGACGAGGTCGAAACCGGCCGGGACGCTCCACTTGCCGTCCTTGACGGTGGTGGTCGCGACGACCCTGCCGGTCGCGCCCTTGATCTCGATCGTGGCGCCTTCGTCACCCGTGCCGGAGAACACCGGACGCTTGTCGGTCACGTTCGACCCGTTCGCCGGAGTCTCCACGACAATCGGAGCGACCGGGTTCGCGGCCTCACCGATCGTGGTCTTCGTGGTGGAGGTGGTGTCGAAGGAGCCTTCGACAGCGGTCCCGACGAGCTTGGTCGTCATCGCCGAGGTCGCCTCGGGCGCGTCAGCCGGGGTCTCGATGTCGATGCCCCAGCGCAGCAGGGACGCGTCCGGCAGCGTCCACGTGGACGTGGTCGGCTTGAACGTGTAGGTGTAGGTCTTGCCGTCCATGGACAGGTCACCGTTGGTGAGGGTCAGGGAACGGTTCGTCCAGCCCTCGCCGGGCTTCTGGTAGCTGCCCTGGATGGTGTCCTGGCCCTCGGCGAAGACGGTGCCCTCGGGAGCGGTGAAGGTGACCTTCGCATCCGGTCGGGACACATCGCCCTGGGTCTGGAACTGCGCCTGGACCTTCGTGGTGGCGTCGCGCTCGAGCGTGACGGCGGGGCCGTCCTGCCCGACGATCGCGGACGCGTTGATCGTGACCTCGAGGATCTTGTCGTCGATGTCCTTGTTGTCGATCATCTGCACGACGCGGAGGGAGTTGTCGCCGTCCTTCAGGCCCGTGACGGTCATGGTCCAGGACCCGTCGGCGGCGACCCGGACCGGGACGCCGGTGCCGGGGATGTAGACGAACGCGCCGGGCGTTGCGGTGCCGGAGATGACCGCGGACTTGCCGGCCTGGTTCACCGAGTCCACCTTCGCCGTCAACGGCTGCTCCGTGACCTCGATGTGGGTCGAGGTCGCTGCGGCCGCGCGGAACGTGCCGACCGAGCTGGTGCCGTTGAAGACGAAGCCCATCTTGTCGGTTCCACCACGCGTGGCTTCGGGGACGTTGACCTTCATCATGAAGCGGTACTGCTGACCCGCGGGACGGGTTCCTGCCCAGTCGGCATCGAACGTGATCGTCTTCCCGGCGTCCGAGAGACGACCATCGGTCAGCGGGATCGTCGTCGAAGCGGACCATTCCTCGGCCCCGACGGCGCGGTACGCGCCCTGGACCGTGGACTGCGCATCGAACGTAGCGCCCTCCGGCGCGGTGAGCGTGACCGTGCCGTCGACGTTTTCACGTGCCTCGTTGTTCTGCACCACCATCGGCACGTCCGTGGTCGTACCGCGGGCGAGCTCGATCGGGCCCTGGTCGACGCCGACGAGCGTGCCGCCCTCGACCAGGTTGACCGTGACGTCCTTGCGGTCGTGCTCGACGTTGTTGATCTTCTGGATCGCGGTCAGCGTGTTCGTCCCGTTCGCGAGCCCCGAGACGGTCATCGACCAGGTCCCGTCGCTCGCGACCGTGACGCTCTGGCTGCCGATCGTCACCGTCGCACCCGGTGTCGCCGTGCCGGAGAGGACCGCCGACTTGGCGGAGTAGTCCACGGACGTGACTGTTGCAGACAGCGCTGCGGTTGCATCCGCGAGGTCGCCACGCAGGACGGCGTCGGCGTAGTGCTCTGCTGTGAGGTGGGTGATCGACATAAAGCCGCTATCACCCGGGTCGGAGGCCCCGATCGTGTAAGTGGACCCGACCGGACGGAGTCCCGGGCCAGAAACGAACTGATTGTAGACGTTGGTCCACTCCCAGTCCTGGTTCGCAGCTCCAGTGCAGGCACGTCCGAGAACGACGCTGCCGACCGACAAACTTGACGGCTGCAAGCACAAGTCCGCGGCAGATCCAGTACCTCGGATCGGGCCACGATTTCCAGCTGCAGGGAAGGTATATGTACCCGCGGATGACTGTGCGGTTGCCTTCGATTGGCTCCACACCCTGCCAGGAGCAGCGTTCAAGGTCGGAGCCGCGACGCCCACGAATGCCCTGGGGTCTGTCGACCCCGTCCGATTCAGCTGAACGAACTTGCCGATGAGTCGATCACTCGCCTGTGTTTCTGCACTGGACGGTTCGGGAGCGGCAGTGGCGGAAGCGGCAGGGGCGCCGAACGACAAACCAGAGACGATGGTGGCTGCGGCCAGCCCGGCCGCGCCCATGGACTTGAGAGCTGTCGAAGCCCTCTTCTTGTGAGACATGTGCATCTTTCGAGACGGGCCGCAGGATGCGGCCGTGCGGGAAGGGACACGCCACAGTTCGCCGAAGCGAATGCAGCATGTAGATACAGAATATCACCTGATATGCCAGTCGTTGACCCCTCGCTTGCGCTGTGAGTTGAGTGTGATCACCGCAACTTTGTCTGCCCGACGTTGACGCGCCTCCTGACCGGTGTAGAGTTGAGCCATGCGGACGCAAGTTCGCAACAGACTTCGCACCACCAGCACTGACAGAAGGAGTACCCACACATGGGACGTGCAGTAGGCATCGACCTCGGAACCACCAACTCGGTCGTCAGCGTGCTCGAGGGCGGTGAGCCCACCGTCATCGCCAACGCCGAGGGCATGCGCACCACGCCGTCGATCGTGGCGTTCACGAAGGACGGCGAGGTGCTGGTCGGCGAGACCGCCAAGCGCCAGGCCGTGACGAACGTCGACCGCACCATCGCGTCGGTCAAGCGTCACGTCGGCACCGACTGGACCACCGAGATCGACGGCAAGAAGTACACGCCGCAGGAGATCTCGGCTCGCACCCTCGGCAAGCTCAAGCGCGACGCCGAGCAGTACCTCGGTGAGGACGTCACCGACGCGGTCATCACCGTGCCGGCGTACTTCAACGACGCCGAGCGCCAGGCCACGAAGGACGCCGGTGAGATCGCCGGCCTCAACGTCCTCCGCATCATCAACGAGCCGACTGCGGCCGCTCTGGCCTACGGCCTCGACAAGGGCAAGGAAGACGAGCTCATCCTGGTCTTCGACCTCGGTGGCGGCACGTTCGACGTCTCCCTGCTCGAGGTGGGCAAGGACGACGACTTCTCGACGATCCAGGTCCGCGCGACCTCCGGTGACAACCGCCTCGGTGGCGACGACTGGGACCAGCGCATCGTCGACTACCTGGTCAAGAAGTTCAAGGACGAGCACGGCGTCGACCTGTCCACGGACAAGATCGCCAAGCAGCGCCTGAAGGAAGCGGCTGAGCAGGCCAAGAAGGAACTGTCGTCGCAGATGTCGGCGAACATTCAGCTCCCGTACCTGACGCTCACCGCCGAGGGCCCGCTGAACCTGGACGAGACCATCTCGCGCGCACAGTTCGAGCAGATGACCTCCGACCTGCTCGACCGCACCAAGAAGCCGTTCAACGACGTCATCAAGGAAGCCGGTGTCTCGGTCAACGACATCGCCCACGTGGTGCTCGTCGGTGGCTCGACCCGCATGCCGGCCGTGGCCGAGGTCGTCAAGTCGCTGACCGGTGGCAAGTCCCCGAACCAGGGCGTCAACCCGGACGAGGTCGTCGCCGTCGGCGCCGCACTGCAGGCCGGCGTGCTGAAGGGCGAGCGCAAGGACGTCCTGCTCATCGACGTCACGCCGCTGTCGCTCGGCATCGAGACCAAGGGCGGCCTGATGACGAAGCTCATCGACCGCAACACCGCGATCCCGACCAAGCGGAGCGAGACCTTCACGACCGCTGACGACAACCAGCCGTCGGTCGCGATCCAGGTCTTCCAGGGCGAGCGCGAGTTCACCCGCGACAACAAGCCGCTCGGCACCTTCGAGCTCACCGGCATCGCGCCGGCTCCCCGTGGCGTACCGCAGGTCGAGGTCACGTTCGACATCGACGCCAACGGCATCGTGCACGTGTCCGCCAAGGACAAGGGCACCGGCAAGGAGCAGTCGATGGTCATCTCCGGCGGCTCGTCGCTGCCGAAGGAGGACATCGAGCGCATGGTCCGCGAGGCCGAGGAGCACGCCGCCGAGGACAAGGCTCGTCGCGAGGCCAACGAGCGTCGCAACCAGGCCGAGCAGCTCGTCTACTCGATCGAGAAGCTCATCAAGGAGAACGACGAGAAGCTCCCCGCGGACGTCAAGTCCGAGGTGCAGGCCGACGTCGACGCGCTCAAGTCCGCTCTCGCGGGCGAGGACGACGACGCCGTGAAGACCGCCTTCGACAAGCTCAACGAGTCGCAGGGCAAGCTCGGCCAGGCCATCTACAGCCAGCAGGACGCAGCAGCCGGCACCGCCGGTGGCGAGCAGCCCGCGGGCGAGCAGCCGGCCGACGACGAGGACATCGTCGACGCCGAGGTCGTGGACGACGAGGACGACAAGGACAAGAAGTAACGATGACGGATCCCAAGGACAACGCGCCCCACGAGGACGAGCCCCAGGTCGAGGGCGACGCCACGAACGCTGCCGAGCCCGAGGACCTCATCGAGGCGGAGGGGCCCGACGTCGAAGTACCGACGGACGGCCCCGCCGCCGGGGGCCCGGCGGCCGATGCAGCGAACGATCTCTCCCCGGAGGACGAAGCGCTGCTCGCCGACGCAGCCCGCGGCATCGCCGAGGACAAGCTGAGCACCGAGGACCGCGACCTCGTCGCCGAGATGCGTGCGGACATGCTCCGTGCGCAGGCCGAGCTGGTGAACTTCCGGAAGCGCGTCGAGCGTGACCGTGAGGCCAACCGCGAGGTCGCCATCGCCGAAGTGGTGCGGGCACTGCTGCCGGCGCTCGACGACCTCACCCGGGCCGAGGCCCACGGTGACCTCGCCGAGGGCCCGATGCAGGTCATCGGCCAGAAGATCCGCGGGGGCTTCGAGAAGTTCAAGCTGGTGCAGATCGGCGAGAAGGGCGAGGCGTTCGACCCGAACATCCACGAGGCGATCGTCCAGCTCCCCACCCCGGGTGCCACCGGACAGACCGTCGCGGACGTCGTCGAGCCGGGCTACAAGCTCGGTGAGCGGGTCCTCCGCGCGGCCAAGGTCGCGGTGGCGGTCCCGGCCTGAGCCGGGTCCCCACGGTGACGACAGAAGAAGGCAGGTGATCCATGGCCAGTCAGGATTGGTTCGACAAGGACTTCTACAAGGTCCTCGGCGTGTCCAAGGACGCCTCCGACGCCGAGCTGAAGAAGACGTACCGGAAGCTCGCGCGGCAGTTCCACCCGGACTCCAACCCGGGTGACGCCGCCGCCGAGAACCGCTTCAAGGAGATCAGCGAGGCGTACTCGGTGCTCTCCGACAAGGAGCAGCGCCAGGAGTACGACCAGGTCCGCGCGATGGGCTCCGGCGCCCGCTTCACGGCGGGCGGCGGAGGCCAGGGCGGGTTCGAGGACGTCTTCGGCGGGATGTTCGGGCAGCAGGGCGGTGGCGGACAGCGCGTCCGCTTCGGCCAGGGCGGCCCGGGCGGTGCCGGCGGTTTCGAGGACATCCTCGGCGGGATGTTCGGTGGGGGCGGTGGCTTCGGTCAGACCTCCGGCGGCTACCGCGGCTTCGGTGGGCCGACGAAGGGCCGCGACGTCACGGCGTCGACGACCCTCGACTTCACCACGGCGATCGCCGGTGACACCGTCAAGCTGTCGCAGGGCAACGGTCGACCGGTGAACGTCCGCATTCCCGCGGGTGTCGCCGACGGTCAGAAGATCCGTCTGCGCGGCCGCGGCGAGCCCTCGCCCGACGGTGGTGAGGCCGGTGACCTCGTGGTCGCGGTGTCGGTGCGGAAGCACCCGGTGTTCGAGCGCGACGGTCTCAACCTGCGCGTGGACGTCCCCGTGACGTTCACCGAGGCGGCACTCGGCGCGACGATCGAGGTCCCGACGCTCGGCGGTTCGCCGGTGAAGCTCAAGGTCGCCCCCGGCACACCGTCGGGTCGCGTCCTGCGCGTCAAGGGCCGCGGCGTCACGACGAAGAAGGGCACGGGCGACCTGCTCGCGACCGTCCAGGTCGCGGTGCCGTCGCACCTGTCGGACAAGCAGCGCGAGGCCGTCGAGGCACTCGCGGCTGCGCTGCCCGACGAGAACCCCCGCGAGGACCTCCTCGCCAAGGCGCGCGACTAGCGCGCGCGACCACAGCAGTCGACCCGGCCTGGAGGAACGGCGCGGCTTCCTGACGGACGCTCGCCGTTCCTCCAGGCTGGTTTCCACACCACGCGGACGACGGAAAGGAACGCGCCATGACCGACATGGACGAGAACTCGCCCGTCTTCGCGATCGCGGTCGCTGCGGAGCTCGCCGAGATGCACCCGCAGACGCTCCGGCAGTACGACCGGCTCGGCCTGGTCGTGCCGGGTCGAACCCGGGGTGGGTCGCGGCGCTACTCGATGCGCGACGTGGTGCAGCTTCGCGAGATCGCGCGCCTCGGCTCCGAGGGGGTGTCGCTGGAGGGCATCCGGCGGGTGCTCGACCTGGAGAACGAGAACAAGGCGCTGCGTGACCGGGTGCGGGAGCTCGAGTCGGCGCTGGCCGACCAGCTCATCAACCGGCCCGGTGCACGGGTCTTCGCCGCCACCGCGAGTGGTGCGGCGATCTCGCTCAAGGCGGGTTCGCGGCCGCAGCGGAACACGCAGATCGTGCTCTACCGCGGGCCGCGCTGAGTGTCGGAGAGCGGCGAACGTCCCCGGTGACCATCTGGTCACCGGGGACGTTCTGTGAGCCGGGGCTCAGTTGATGGTGAAGCGGACGGGGGCTTCGGTCGTGGCGTTGTCGGGTGCGATCCTCACCGCGACACGTCAGCCGCCGGGTACGCTGACGCGGTGCCAGACTTCGCCGACCTCTTCCGCCGACGCGACGACGACGCGCCTGACCTGATCGCGATCGACGGCACCGACCGCTTCCTGCTCGACGAAGCACCGCACGTGCACGGCGACGCACTCCGGCAGCCCGGCGAGGTCGCGGTCGTCGACGACCGGTACGGGGTGCTGACGCTCGGCCTCATCACGCAGTACGGGGCGAGCGACATCCGCGTCGTGCAGGACTCCCTGGTGGGGGAGCGGGCGCTCGAGGCCAACGCTGGCACGTTCGGACTGCGCGGCTTCCACCACCCCGACTCGCTCGAGGACGCCTTCCGCGACGTGCGGCTCGTGGTGCTGCGGCTGTCGAAGTCGCACGATCGGCTCGACGAGATCGCCCGCGCGGTCGCCCGGTTCGCGGCGCCCGACGTGGTGCTGCTCTGCGGCGGCAACGTGAAGTACATGCACGTGACGCAGAACGACGTGCTCCGGCGCTCGTTCGGCGAGGTCACGGCTTCCAGGGGGCGCGGCAAGTCCCGGTTGCTCATCGCGCAGGACCCCCTGCGAGCGCAGGCCGACCGCGCCGCCACGACGAACCCCTGGCCCCGGTCGGTGCACGTCGACGACCTCGGCATGACCCTGGTCGCGCACGGCGGCGTGTTCGCCGGGGCGTCACTCGACCAGGGCACGCGGGTGCTGCTGGACGCGATGGACCAGGCGGTCCCGGCCGCTCGTACCGTCGTCGACCTGGGGTGCGGCAACGGCGTGATCGCCGCTGCGGTGGCTCGCCGACGTCCCGCGGTCCGGGTGATCGCCACCGACGTGTCCCGGATCGCGGTCGAGTCGACGCGCGCGACGGCGGAGGCCAACGGTGTAGCCGACCGGGTGACGGTGCTGCGGACCGACGCGGGCGACGAGCTCGCCGAGGGGTCTGCGCAGCTCGTGCTCTGCAACCCGCCGTTCCACGCGGACACCACGGTGACCACGGACACGGCCGAGGCGATGTTCCGGAACGCGGCCACGATCCTCCAGGCCGGCGGTGAACTGTGGTGCGTCTGGAACACGCACCTGCGCTACCGGCCGGTGCTCTCGCGCCTGGTCGGGCCGACCCGTGAGGTCGTCCGGACCCCGAAGTTCACGGTGACGGCCTCGGTCGCGACCAACCGCTGACGGCGAGAGCCGCCCGGGTTGACCCGGACGGCTCTCGCGACGGTGCTGGGGCCGATCAGGCCGGCACGTAGTCGAACGTGTCGGGGTCGGGGCCCGTGCGGTGACCCTTGTCGAGGGCGGTGATGTCCGTCATGTCCTCGTCCGAGAGCTCGAAGTCGAAGATCGCGAAGTTCTCCTCGACGCGGGCACGCGTGACGGACTTCGGGAACACGATGTCGCCGCGCTGGATGTGCCAGCGGAGGACCACCTGGGCCGGGGACTTGCCGACCGACGCGGCGACGCGGGTGATGGTCTCGTCGTCGAGGACGAGGCCCTGCGCGATGGGGGACCACGCCTCGGTCGCGATGCCGAGCTCGCGGTTCACGGCGCGGAGGTCGTCCTGCACGAGGTACGGGTGCACCTCGATCTGGTTGACCGACGGCGGGACGTCGGTCTCGGCGCGCAGGCGGTGCAGGTGGTGCGCCTGGAAGTTCGAGACACCGATCGAGCGGGCGGTGCCGGCGTGGTACAGCTCCTCGAGGGCCTTCCACGTCGGGACGAAGTCCGAGACGGTGGGCAGGGGCCAGTGGATGAGGAACAGGTCGGTGTAGCCGCCGAGCAGGTCGGCCGACTTCTTGCCGTTCTCCAGCGCCGCGGCCGGGTCGTGGAAGCCGTTGTTGAGCTTCGAGGTGACGAAGATCTCCTCGCGCGGGATGCCGGACGAAGCGATCGCCTCGCCGACCTCCTTCTCGTTGCCGTACATCTCGGCGGTGTCGATGTGGCGGTAGCCGACCTCGAGCGCGGCCAGTGTGGCGGCCTTCGTCTCGGAGGGGTCGATCTGGAAGACACCGAAGCCGAGCTGCGGGATGGTCTTGCCGTCGTTCAGGGTGATGTTCGGAACGGTCATGGTGCCATGCAACCAAACGCCCCTCAGCGCCCATTCCGGCAACGCCCAGGAACGGCGAAACCGGGCGCGCCGTTCACGCGAGCGCAGCCGTGATGTACGCCTGCAGGGCCTGCCCGTAGGCGATGGCCGGCACCTCGGACGCGAAGCTACGGTCGGCCCCGCCGATCGTCGCCGTCACGGTGAAGACCACGCGACCGCCGACCTGCACCCGGGTCAGTCCGATGAACGAGGGCCCGAGGAGTTCGCGGAGCTGGTCCTCGCGGGGCAGCCAGAGCGACTCGGTGGCGGTGACCGAGTCGAGCGCCCACTCGGTGGTGCCGTTGAAGCCGAGGATCGTGCCGGTGGGGGAGTCGTGCCGCTCGACGGTCATCTCGGACACCGTGTAGACGTCGTCGTCGATGCCGGGCTTGTCGATCACGAACCGGTCCCCGGTCTCGGGGTGCCAGCGGAGGCCGGCGTCACGGAGGGACCTGGCGAGTTCGACGGTGATCACGTTCCCACCTTGCCCGCGCGACCCGCCCCTGTCACCACCTAGGTTGCCGAAAGCATCCCGTACTAGCATCGCCGAGCACCCCTCGCGCGAGCGCAACCCGTTCGTGCGCGCGACGTGACGACGCCCGGGCAACCGGTGCCGAGCCTCCAGGCCGTGGGAACCGGCCGTGGGTCGGACCGCCGGTCGGCGTCCCCGACCGAGGCTGACGGACACCCTGCCGCCGAAGAGAAGGACCCGCATGACCCTCGAACGCGAGGAACTCCGCGACGACTGGACAGTGACCCTGGCCGGGGGAACCGGCGCGCCGGACGGTGTCGCGGGCCGTGCCATCCCGGCGACGGTGCCGGGCCAGGTGCACACCGACCTGGAGCGGGAGGGCCTGCTGCCGGACCCGACGTTCCACCTGAACGAGCAGCCCGCCAAGTGGGTCGGACGCGCCGACTGGGCCTACCGCCGCACGGTCGACGTCGACCCGCGGGGCCACGAGCGCGTCGACCTGGTCTGCGACGGCCTGGACACGGTCGCGGAGCTCAGCCTGGACGGCGTCGTCGTGGGCACGACCCGCAACATGCACCGTCGGTACCGGTTCGACGCCCGGGTGCAGACGGGGTCCGGCGGTACCACGAAGGACCTCGAGATCCTGTTCGAGTCGCCCTACCGCGAGGCCGGCCGGGTCGCCGCGAAGGCGGGCAGCATGCCCGGTCCGTACGACGAGCCGTTTCCGTACATCCGCAAGATGGCGTCGAACTTCGGCTGGGACTGGGGCCTGACGGCGGTCACGAGCGGCCCCTGGCGGCCGGTCGCGATCGAGCGTTGGTCGACCGCTCGCCTGCGCGAGGTCCGCCCGCTCGTCGACGTCGAGGCCGGCGAGGGCGTGCTCGATGCGCACATCACCGTCGAGCGCTCGGGCATGAACGACCTGGACCAGGACGGCGAGGACGACGACCTCGTGCTCGTCGTCACCGTCAGCGGCGAGACCGAGGACGGCGGCACCACACGCCAGCGATCCCGCGCGCAGCTGACCCCGAAGGACGACGAGACGGTCGTCACCGTGCGCGTCCCCGAGGCGCGGCGCTGGTGGCCGCACGGCTACGGTGCGCAGCCGCAGTACGACGTCGTGGTCGAGCTGCAGACCGTCGACGGCGAGGTGCTCGACCGCGACACGTTCCGCACCGGGTTCCGGTCGACCCGCATCGAGACCCAGGTCGACGGCATCGGCCGCCCCTTCGCCGTGCACGTCAACGGCACGCTCATCGACGTCCGGGGCGTCAACTGGATCCCCGACGACGTCATCGTCTCGCGCGTCGACCGTGCCCGACTCGAGTCCCGGTTGGGTACCGCGGCCTCGCTCGGGACGAACCTCGTGCGCGTCTGGGGCGGCGGAGTGTACGAATCGCGCGACTTCTACGAGGTCTGCGACGAACTCGGTCTGCTGGTCTGGCAGGACTTCCCGTTCGCGTGCTCGGCCTACCCCGAGGTCGAGCCGATCCGCAGCGAGGTCATCGCCGAGGCGCGGGACAACGTCGCCCGGCTCGCCCGTCACCCCTCGCTGGTGGTCTGGAACGGCAACAACGAGAACATCTGGCTGCACGACGCCGACGGCTGGGGTGCGGAGCTGGGCGATCGGGGCTGGGGACTCGACTACTACCTCGACCTGCTGCCGACCATCGTCGACGCCGTCGACCCGTCGCGCTTCTACACGGTCGCGTCGCCGTGGTCCGGCTCCGAGTCGCTGCCCGCGAACGAGGTCGACCACGAGACGCACCATTCGTGGGACGTCTGGAACCGGCTGCCCGACACCGCCTACCGCGAGTCGGTGCCGCGGTTCGTGTCCGAGTTCGGCTGGCAGGCGCCGCCCGCCTGGCGCACGCTGCGCGAGGCGGTCACGGACTCGCCGCTCCGGGTGGACTCGCCCGGTGTGGTCCACCACCAGAAGGCGGCCGACGGGATGGCCAAGCTGGCCCGCGGGCTGGAGCCGCGCTTCGGCGCGGTCGACCCGGCCGCGTTCGACGCGTGGCACTACCTGACGCAGCTGCAGCAGGCGCGGGCGATCGCGACCGGCATCGAGCACTGGCGCACGCACTGGCCGCGCAACACCGGCGTCGTGGTGTGGCAGCTGAATGACCTGTGGCCGGTGTCGTCGTGGTCGGCGATCGACTCGGCGGGGCGGCTGAAGCCGCTGGCGCACGAGCTGCGCCGCCTGTACGACGACGTGCTGCTGACGATCCGTCCGGTGTCGTCGGTGTCGGTGACGCCGGGTGCGGCCGGTACCGCAGATGCGTCGGGTGCGTCGGGTGCGGAGCGGACTGGAGGCCCGGATCACCCGGGTGGGTCGGCTGCGGTCGGTGAGACGGCCGACCTGGGCGAGCTCGCGGACACGCTCTCGCTGGGTGTCTCGCCCGGCGCGTTCGGGTCCTCACCGGTCGAGGTGGCCGTCCGGTCGACCCGCACCGGTCACGACAGCGTGGTGCGGGTGCGCCGGATCACCACGGCCGGCACGATCCTGGCCGAGGTGTCACTGCCGGTCCGGTTGTCCGGTGCCGGCGTCGCGGTGGTGTCGCTGCCCGAGTCGGTCGGTGTCGTCGACGACCCGGCGAACGAGCTCATCGTCGCGGACATGGACTGGCGCCGCGCGGTCTGGACCCCCGGCCCCGACGCTGCGATCCGCTGGGAGCCCGCCCGCTACCGGACCTCGTTCGCGGTGGTCGACGGCGGTCTGGACCTGACGGTCGAGGCCGACTCGCTCGTGCGCGACCTGCTGGTGCAGCCGGACCGGGTCGCGGACGGCGGCACGGTCGATCGTGGGTTCATGACGCTGCTGCCCGGGGAACGGGTGGTGTTCCGGCTCGGCGGTGTGACCGAAGCGGACGTGCCGGCGCTGCGAACGGAGCCGGTCCTCTGGAGTCTGGACCGCGCGCTCGCTCGTTGATATGCAGTACGGCACGCTGATATATTTATTCCCGCGCCGCTCGTTGTCGTGACCTGAGCGACTCCGGCGTCCGATCGACCTCCTCGTCGACCGGTCGACAGGAGGTCTCACATGTCGCTCGCCATGCGCCCACCCACCGGGGCGGTGCCGACCGTGCTGCACCCGACCGCGCTGCACCCGAGCGTCCCTGTTTCTTCCCCTGCCGGGGCCGCAGGGGTCACCGCGTCGCGCCGGACGATCGCTCCGGCGGGGGCGCGCCGAGGGTTCGTCCCCGCGGTGGCGCTGCTCGACCTCGTGCTGCTGCTCGCCGCGATCGTCATCGCCCACGTGGCGCGGTTCCCCTGGGAGCTCGCGTCCGTCCGGCCGCGGTCCGGCTGGTTCGAGTTCGTCGTGGCCCCCGCCATCGTCGTGGTGTGGATGCTCCTGCTCTCGGTGTTCCGCACCCGTGACCCCCGGATCGCCGGCATCGGCGGCGACGAGTACCGCCGCCTGGTCACCGCGAGCCTCGTCGCGGTCGCCGGTGTCGCGGTCGTGGCGTACGCAGCGCAGCTCGACCTGGCTCGCGGGTACGTCGCGATCGCGTTCCCGTTGGGGCTCGTGTTCCTGGCGCTCGGCCGCAAGGGGGTCCGGACGGTGCTCGCTCGGAGCCGTGCCAGGGGTGAGCACCTGCAGGACGTCCTGATCGTCGGCGACGCCGAGGACGTCCGGTACGTGGGCGCGCGGATCGCCGCCGCACCGAGCGCCGGCTACCGAGTGCGTGCCGTCGTGACGGACTGTGCTCCGGTCGGGGCCGAGGTCGACCTGGGGGTGGCCACGGCTCCTGTCGTCGGCGGCATCGAGGACGTGCTCGCGCACGCCCGGGCCGAGGGTGTGTCGGCCGTCGTCGTCGCGGGTGCGGTGCGCGGTGGGCACGCGCGCCTGCGGCGACTCGGGTGGCAGCTCGAGGAGCACGGCGTCGAGCTCGTCGTGTCCTCTCCCCTGGCCGACATCGCCGCCGGGCGGGTGCACGAGCGCCCCGTGGACGGGTTGCCGCTCATGCACGTCGAGACGCCCGACTACCGCCGACGCGCGGGCAAGCGGGCACTCGACGTCGTCGGCGCCGCGCTCGGCCTGACGCTGCTCTCCCCCGTCCTCGCCGTGGTCGCGCTGGCGATCCGCGCCGACGACGGCGGGCCGGTCTTCTTCCGGCAGGTCCGCGTCGGTCGCGGTGGCGCGGAGTTCCCGATCCTGAAGTTCCGGACCATGTGCGTCGACGCCGAGGCGCGCATGGCTGCCCTGCAGTCCGAGAACGAGGGCGCCGGTCCGCTGTTCAAGATGAAGGACGACCCGCGGGTGACCCGGGTCGGTGCGTTCCTGCGACGGACCTCACTCGACGAACTGCCGCAGCTGTGGAACGTGTTCACCGGTTCGATGAGCCTGGTCGGCCCGCGGCCTGCCCTGCCACGCGAGGTCGCGCTGTACGAGGACTTCGCGGACCGCCGACTCCTCGTGACCCCGGGGATCACCGGCCTGTGGCAGGTCAGCGGCCGATCGGACCTCGACTGGGCCGAAGGGGTCCGGCTCGACCTGCACTACGTCGAGAACTGGTCGTTCCTGCACGACCTCGTGATCCTCGCCCGCACCGTCCCGTCGGTGCTGCGGTCCCGCGGCGCGTACTGAGAGCGCTGCGCTTCCCTGTACGAACGGTGTCCGTTCCGGTGCCCGGCCTGGGCATCCAGGGGTGGGGGAGTTACGATGGACGCACACGGACTTCCGCCGCGTGGGTCGACGACGATCACCGGACGGCGACCAGTTCCACAACAAGGAGTCATGATGCTCGGAAACCTCGGCGGCATTCACCTGCTGATCATCCTCGGGATCGTCATCCTGCTGTTCGGCGCGACCAAGCTCCCGGCGCTCGCCAAGGGCCTCGGCCAGTCGATCAACATCTTCAAGAAGGAGATGTCCGACGACGAGAAGAAGGCTCAGGCCAACGGCACGGCGCCGGACGGCACGGTGCACAACAGCACCGTCCAGAACGCTCCCGCCGAGCCGACCGCCGGTCCGGTCCTGAACCCGGGGCCGAGCGCGCAGCCGAACACCGACTCCCGGCGTTAGGACACCCAGCCCCGTCCTGTCGGCAGCCCCCGCGACCACATCGGTCGCGGGGGCTTCGTCGTGCGGGATCGACCGCGGGGTACCCCGTGCCGCAGGATGAGCACATGACCGCTCCCGTTCCCGTCCCGGCCCCCGTGCCGCACGGAGTCGCGCCGCTCCGGGACGACCGGCGGATCGTGCTGGTGGTGGCGATCCTGGCGTCGTTCGTCGTCGGGCTCGACTCGAGCGTCGTGAACGTCGCGCTCCCCGCGATCCGGCAGGAGCTCGGCGGCGGACTCGTCGTGCAGCAGTGGGTCGTCGACGCCTACCTGGTCACCCTCGGCTCGCTCATCCTGGTCGCCGGCAGCCTGTCCGACCTGTTCGGCCGGGTACGGATCATCACGTGGGGACTCGTGGTCTTCGGGATCGCGTCCGTGGCGTGCGCCATCGCCCCGACCGGCGAGGTGCTCATCGTCGCGCGGGCGCTGCAGGGCGTCGGCGGGGCACTCGTCATGCCGAGTGCACTCGCCCTCATCGTCGCGGCGTTCCGTGGGGCGGCGCAGGCGAAGGCGATCGGCACGTGGACGGCATGGTCGAGCGCGGCCACGATCCTCGGCCCCGTGGTCGGCGGGTTGGTGGTCGACGGCATCGGGTGGCGGTGGGTCTTCGTGCTCACCGCGGTGCCGATCGCCGTCACGATCCCCCTGGTCCTGCGCATCACCGGCGACGTGCACCCTGCGGTGCGCCCACGCATCGACGTCGTCGGGGCCGTGCTCGCCGTGGTCGGGGTCGGCGGGGTCGTGCTCGGACTCATCGAGCAGGAGCGGTTGGGGTGGGGTGCACCCGTGGTGGTGGGTGCCCTCGTGCTCGGTGCCGCCGCACTCGTGGCCTTCGTGCCGTGGGAACTGCGGGTGACCCGGACGACGGGGTCGCCGCTCGTGCCGCTCGAGCTGTTCCGGGCGCGGAACTTCACGGTCGGCAACCTCGCGACACTGTCCATCTACGGCGCGCTCGGCATGGTGTTCTTCGTCGTCACGCTGTTCCTGCAGGAGGTCTGGCGGTTCCCGGCCTGGCTCGCCGGCCTCGCGACGCTGCCGCCGACGATCATGCTGCTCGCGCTGTCCACCGCCGTCGGGTCCGCGGCGGGTCGGTTCGGCCCGCGGTGGTTCATGGCCGCCGGGCCGGCAGTGGGGGCGGTCGGGGCGCTCCTGCTGCTGCTCGCCGGCGACGACCCGACCGGCTACTGGTGGTCGGTGTTCCCCGGGCTGGTGCTGATCGGCGTGGGCATCGCCCTGATGGTCACACCCCTGACGAGCGCGGTGCTCGGATCGGTGCCGCAGTCCGAGGCAGGGTCCGGTTCGGCCGTGAACAACGCGGTCGCGCGGATCGCCGGACTCGTCACGGTGGCACTGGCCGGCGTGGTGCTCGGCGGCGAGGTGAGCGTCGACGGGCTGCACCGGGCCATGGTGGTGATGGCCCTCCTGCTGCTGGCCGGTGCCGTCGTCTGCGCGGTGGGTATCCGGAATACGTCCGAGCGCGCGTAAGTTGAGTGGAGTAGACTCAACTCCAGGACCACCGCAACGAAAGGACGGAACGCATGGCGAACCTCCAGGGCGCTCCTGACTCGCAAGAACGACAGAAGACCGCCCTCGAGCAGTACGGCATCGACCTCACGGCGATCGCCCGCAGCGGCAAGCTCGACCCCGTGATCGGACGTGACTCCGAGATCCGACGCGTCTCCCAGGTGCTGACGCGCCGCACCAAGAACAACCCGGTGCTCATCGGCGAGCCCGGCGTCGGCAAGACCGCCGTCGTCGAGGGGCTCGCGCAGCGCATCGTCGCCGGCGACGTCGCCGACTCCCTCAAGGACAAGCGGCTCATCTCGCTCGACATCTCCGCCCTGATCGCCGGCGCCAAGTACCGCGGCGAGTTCGAGGAGCGACTCAAGGCCGTGCTCAAGGAGATCAACGACTCCGACGGGCAGGTCATCACGTTCATCGACGAGCTGCACACCCTGATGGGTGCCGGTGGCGGCGAGGGGTCGGTGGCGGCCTCGAACATGCTCAAGCCGATGCTCGCCCGCGGTGAGCTCCGGCTCATCGGCGCGACGACCCTCGACGAGTACCGCGAGTACATCGAGAAGGACGCTGCGCTCGAGCGGCGCTTCCAGCAGGTCTACGTGGGTGAGCCCAGCGTCGAGGACGCCGTGGCGATCCTCCGCGGGCTCAAGGAGCGCTACGAGGCGCACCACAAGGTGACGATCAACGACTCCGCACTGGTCGCGGCCGCGAGCCTGTCGAACCGGTACATCTCCGGCCGCCAGTTGCCCGACAAGGCCATCGACCTGATCGACGAGGCCGCGAGCCGACTCCGCATGGAGATCGACTCCAGCCCGGTCGAGATCGACGAGCTGAAGCGGAACGTCGACCGTCTGCGTGTCGAGGAGTTCGCGCTCAAGCAGGAGAAGGACGACGCCTCCAAGGCCCGCCTCGAAACCCTGCGCAACGAGCTGCACACGCGCGAGGAACGGCTGGCCGAGCTCGAGCAGCGCTGGCAGGCCGAGCGCGCGAGCCTGAACCGCATCGGTGAGCTCAAGCAGCAGCTCGACGACCTGAACATGCGGTCGCAGCGAGCCCAGCGCGAGGCCGACTACGAACTCGTCTCCCGGCTGGAGTACGGCGAGAAGCCCCGCATCGAGGCCGAGCTCGCCGCCGCCGAACAGGCCGAGAGTGCCGACCGGATGGTGAACGACAGCGTCACCGACGAGGACATCGCGGCGGTCATCGCGCAGTGGACGGGCATCCCGCTCGGTCGGCTGCTGCAGGGTGAGACCGAGAAGCTCCTGCACCTCGAGAGCGAGCTCGGCCGCCGGATCATCGGGCAGCGCACCGCCGTGACCACCGTGTCCGAGGCCGTCCGTCGCACCCGCGCCGGCATCTCCGACCCGGACCGCCCGACCGGTTCGTTCCTGTTCCTCGGCCCGACGGGCGTCGGCAAGACCGAGCTGGCCAAGGCGCTCGCCGAGTTCCTGTTCGACGACGAGAAGGCCCTCGTCCGCATCGACATGAGCGAGTACGGCGAGAAGCACTCCGTGGCCCGCCTGATCGGTGCCCCGCCCGGGTACGTCGGGTACGAGGCCGGCGGGCAGCTGACCGAGGCGGTCCGCCGTCGTCCGTACTCGGTGATCCTGCTCGACGAGATCGAGAAGGCGCACCCCGAGGTGTTCGACGTGCTGCTGCAGGTGCTCGACGACGGGCGACTGACCGACGGCCAGGGGCGCACGGTCGACTTCCGGAACACGATCCTCGTGCTGACGTCGAACCTGGGGTCGCAGTTCATGACCGACCTGTCCCTGAGCGACGCGCAGCGGGAAGAGGCCGTCCGTGAGCTCGTGCAGCAGGCGTTCCGGCCGGAGTTCATCAACCGTCTCGACGACATCGTGGTGTTCCAGGCCCTGACGGCCGACGACCTCGGACAGATCGTGTCGCTCTACGTCGACCGGCTGGCCCGCCGTCTGACCGACCGCCGGCTCGAGCTCGCCGTCACCCCCGAGGCACGCGGCTGGCTGGCGGAGCGTGGGTACGACCCGCTGTACGGCGCGCGGCCCCTGCGTCGCCTGATGCAGCGGCAGATCGACGACCGGTTGGCACGCGCCATCCTGTCGGGTGACGTCCGCGACGGCGACACGGTGCGGGTGGACGTCGCGGCGGACGGGGACGGTCTGACGGTCGAGCCCTTCGAGCTGGCCGAGATCGTCGAGGAGTAGCCCACCAAGACGGACGGGAGGCCCGTCACCGGTTCCTGGGACCGGTGACGGGCCGTTCGTCTACCGTCCACGGCATGCCTGAGATCCGCGCGATCCGTCGCCTCACCGACGCCGTCGAGCACGCGAGCGTGCTCGACAAGGCCGTCGACATCGACCGTGCCGTCGTGAACGCCCTCGCCAAGCCGAAGGCCCTGCGCCAGCTGCTGCACGGCGTGCCGTTCGGCCACCCGATCCACCCGCTCATGGTGCAGGTGCCCCTGGGCGCCTGGATCTCCGCCGCGGTACTCGACCTGGTCGGCGGGAAGGGCAACGCGAAGGCCGCCAAGACCCTGGTCGGCGTCGGGGTCGTCTCGGCGAGCAGCGCCTCGGTCGCCGGCTACGTCGACTGGTCCGAGCTGAACCGCGAGCAGCTCCGCACCGGATGGGTGCACCAGGCCGTGAACTGGACCGGTCTGTCGTTGTACGGCCTGTCGTGGCTGCAGCGGAAGCGCGGCAACCACGCCGCCGGCAAGCTGCTCGGCTTCGCGGGTCTCGCCGTCGTCAGCGTCGGCGGGTACCTCGGCGGACACCTGTCCTACCGACAGCGTGCCGGCGTGAGCGATCACGGCGAGGTGCCGTTCGACGCCTGATCCACTTCCCAGGTCCGGCCGAGGTACATCACGTGTGATGTATCCATGCGCGTACTCGTGGTGGACGACGAACGGGCCCTCGCCGACCTGGTCGCGACGGGCCTGACCCGGCAGGACATGGCGGTGGACGTCGCCTACCGCGGCGACGACGCCGACGAGCTGCTGGCGGTGCACGACTACGACGTCGTCGTGCTGGACCGTGACGTCCCCGGGCTGCACGGCGACGAGGTCGCACGGCGTCTGGCCGCCCGCGGTGCACTCACGCGGATCCTCCTGCTCACCGCCGCGACGACGTTGAGCGACCGTGTGCACGGGCTCGAGCTCGGTGCCGACGACTACCTGACCAAGCCGTTCGAGTACCCGGAACTCGTCGCCCGGGTGCGCGCGCTCGGTCGGCGGAGCGTCGCACCCGTCGCCCCGGTGCTCGAGCGTGCAGGGTTCGTCGTCGACACGAACCGGCGGATGGCGACACGTGACGGTCGCCCGCTCGACCTGACCTCGAAGGAACTCGGGGTGCTCGAGACGCTGCTCCGCGCGCACGGCCGGATCGTCTCCGCTGAACACCTGCTCGAGAAGGTCTGGGACGTGAACACCGACCCCTTCACCGCCGCGGTACGGGTCACGATGTCGAAACTCCGCCGGAAGCTCGGGGACCCGGACCCGATCCGGACGGTGCCCGGCCAGGGCTACGCGTTGTGAGGCGACGGCCCGGGCTGTGGAGCATCCGGACCCGGACGGCCCTGACGTTCGCGCTCGCGGCCATGGCGCTGGCGACCGGGGTCGTCCTCTTCACGAACACGATGTCGCTGGCCGGTGTCGGTGCCGGCCTCGACACCGCGGCCGTGCAGCGCGCCCCGTCCGGATCGAATGGCGCCACGACCGCTCCGGCCCCGATCGAGGTGGACGGCGCCGACGACGACGGTGCGGTGGCGGTGATCCGGCTCGTGGCCGTGCAGCAGTGGCAGTGGTCCGCGATCGGGATCGCGGGCGCCGGGGTCGCGGCCGGGGGCATCGGCTGGCTCGTCAGCCGCCGGGTCCTCCGGCCCATCGACCGGATCACCGCGACCACGAACCGCATCTCGGCGTCGAACCTGCACGAGCGCATCGCGCTGGACGGTCCCGACGACGAGCTCCGGCGGCTCTCGCGCACCGTCGACGACCTGCTGGAGCGGCTCGAGACCGCGTTCGAGGGCCAGCGTCGGTTCGTCGCCCAGGCGTCCCACGAACTCCGGACGCCCCTCGCGGTGCAGCGCGCGGCGGTGCAGATCGGGCTGCACGACGACGCCGACCCCGCCGACGTCCGAGCGGTCCGGGCGGAGCTGCTCGAGCAGAACCGCCGGACCGAGCGGTTGGTCGAGTCGTTGCTCGTGCTCGCCGAGGCCGATCGCGGCCTGGCGGGTGCGACGCGCGCGGTCGACCTCGACGACGTGACCGCCGAGGTCGTCGCGGGGGCGGACCGAGGCGCGGCCGAGGCGGGGGTGACGCTGATCCACGAGCGCCGCACCGGGCCTCCTGGCTTGGTCGTCCCGGGGGAGCCGACGCTGCTGCGGCAGCTGCTCGGCAACCTGGTCGGCAACGCCGTCGAGTACAACGAACCCGGCGGTGCCGTCCTGGTGACCACGGAGCCGGACGGGTTCGTCGTCGAGAACGGCGGGCCGGTGGTCCCGGCGGACGAGGCGGGACTGCTCGTCGAACCGTTCCGCCGCGGCGGGACGGACGATGCACGCGGGCAGCACAGCGGTCTCGGGCTGTCGATCGTGGCCGCGATCGTGCGCGCCCACGGGTGGCGACTGTCGATCGCCGCACGGCCGGCCGGCGGGCTGCTCGTCCGGGTCCGTGTTTCGCCGGTGCAACCCGACGTGCACGCGGGGCGAAACAGCCGTTCCGGTGTGCTGGGGACATGAACCACACCACGATGACGACCACTCGTCGCACCCGGTCCCTGATGAGCGCGGCCGCGGCCGTCGTCCTGCTGCCGCTGCTGCTGGTCGGCTGCTCGGACACGGCACCGGACGACGACACGACGACGGCGGCCGGGGGTGCGGCGCCCGGCGTCGCCCTGGCCGAGTGCATGCGCGACCGCGGCTACGACATGCCCGACCCCGGCACGGGTGGCGGGGCGATGCAGCTCAGTGCACCCGACGGCGTCGATCCCGAGCAGTACCAGGAGGACCTCAAGGGCTGCCTCGACGACTCCGCAGCGGCCGGCGACGCGCAGGCCGCGCAGCCGATGCCGGGCAGCGAGGAGATCGCGAGGAAGACGGCAGAGTGCCTGCGGGAGCAGGGGTTCCCGGACTTCCCGGACGACCAGGAGGCGCAGAGCCGGTTCCAGCCCGACGACCGAGAGGCGTTCGACGAGGCCGCCGGCACCTGCACCGACGCGGCCTTCGAGGCCGTCCGGGGCGGAGCCGGATCGTGAGCCACCGGCGGGCCCGACGCCGGACGATCGTGTCGGTGTGCCTCGTCGCGGCGGTGGCCGCGGGGGTCGGGACGTGGGCCCTCGCCACGGTGCCGACTGGTCCGGGAGCCTCGGCCAGCAGTGGGTCGCGCGGCGGGACCGCGTCGACCGGAGCCACCGCCACGGTCACGCGCGGCGACCTGACCGACTCGAAGGTGTTCGCCGGGACGCTCGGGTACGGCGCGGCGACGGGGGTCCCCGGGGCCGCCGCCGGCACGATCACCTGGCTGCCCTGCGCCGGCGACGTCATCGAACGCGACGGGGCCCTGTACGCCGTCGACGAGCGGGACGTCCGGTCGATGTACGGCACCGTACCGCTGTGGCGTGACCTGGAGCGGGGGCTGCAGGGCGCCGACGTGCGGCAGCTCAACGAGAACCTGGCCGCGCTCGGGTACGACGTGTCCGTGGACGACCGGTTCGGTCCACGGACCGAGCGAGCCGTCCGGCAGTGGCAGCAGGACCGCGGACACGAGGTGACCGCGGTGCTGACGGCGGACGACGTCGCCTTCGTCGACGGCGCGGTCCGGGTCGCCTCGGTCGACGGTCGGCTCGGGGAGCGGATCGCCGGCGGAGCGGGTGCGGGGGCGGGTACGGCTGGTGCTGGTGCTGGTGCTGGTGCGGCGGGTGACGTCCTGCAGGTCACGAGCACCCGGCGCGTGGTCGCGGCGACCGTGCCCCAGCGCGACGCCGAGCGGCTCGCGGTCGGCACCGACGTCCAGGTCCGGGTCAACGGCACCGGGGCGGCCATGCCCGGTTCCGTCGTCGACGTGCAGCCGACGACGAGCGAGGACGGCGGCACGGCCGTCGACGTCTCGGTGTCGTTCGACCCGGGGAAGCGCACACTGCCCGCGGCAGCGTCCGCGCAGGTCGACGCGAAGGGCACCACCGAGCACGACGTCCTGTCGGTGCCGGTCGCCGCACTCGTCGCGCGCGCCGGTGGCCGGTACGCCGTCGACGTCGTGCAGCGGGACGGCACGACGGAGCGGGTCCGGGTCGAGCCCGGCTTCAGCGCGGACGGACGGATCGCGGTCACCGGGGCCCTGACCGCCGGCGACCGCGTGGTGGTGCCCGGATGAGCGCCGCCGTGCTGCCACCCGACTCCGTGCTGCGACCCGCCGCCGTGCCGCCACCCGACTCCGTGCTGCGACCCGACTCCGTCCTGTCGCTCCGGGACGTCACGAAGACGTACGGCGACGTCGGCGCCCTCCGCGGGGTGTCGCTCGAGGTCACCGCGGGCGAACTCGTCGCGGTCGTCGGCCCGTCGGGGTCGGGCAAGTCGACGATGCTCAACGTCGTCGGGACCCTCGACCGTCCCACGTCCGGCACGGTGACGATCGCCGGCAACGACGTGGCGACGATGTCCGACGACGCCCTGTCCGGGCTCCGTGCCGACCACATCGGGTTCGTCTTCCAGCACTTCCACCTGCAGGCCGGCGCGACCGCCACCGAGAACGTCGCCGACGGCCTGCTCTACCAGGGCGTGCCCCGGCGCGAGCGGCACCGACTGGCGGTCGAGGCCCTGGGCCGAGTGGGCCTGGCGCACCGGGTGGACCACCGACCGCACCAGCTCTCCGGCGGTGAGCGCCAGCGCGTCGCCATCGCGCGGGCCGTCGTGGGCGACCCGACGATCCTGCTCGCCGACGAACCGACGGGTGCACTCGACACTGCGTCCGGTGCCGCGGTGGTCGAGCTCCTGCGCGAGCTCAACGCGGCGGGCACGACGGTCGTGGTCATCACGCACGACCTCGACCTGGCGGCGTCGCTGCCCCGGCAGGTCCGGATGCGCGACGGCCGGATCGAGCACGAGGTCACGCCGGTCGTCGACGAGGTCGCCCGATGAGCCGGCGTCGGTCCGTGGGCGCGGTCGACCTGCTCCGCCTCGGCGTCTTCGGGTTGCGGACCCGTCCGGGTCGCGTCGTGCTGTCGGCGCTGGGCATCGCGATCGGCATCGCGGCGATGCTCGCGGTCGTCGGGATCTCGTCGTCGAGCAAGGCGGAGGTCGACCAGGTGCTCGACACGCTCGGCACGAACGTGCTCACCCTCACCCAGGCGCAGGGCCTCGGCGAACCGGTCCCGTTGCCGTCCACCGCACTCGAGTCGGTGCTGCGGCAGGACGACATCGAGTCGGCCGCGGCCGTCGGCACCGTGCCGGACACCGGTGTGTACCGGAACGACCACGTCCCGGCGCCCGAGACGAAGGGCCTCGAGTTGCTCGCCGCGTGGGGCGACGTGCCGCGGGTCCTCGGCGGGCAGCTCGCAGCCGGGCGGTGGATCGACGACGCAGCCGGGGCGCCGCCGCAGGTGGTGCTGGGCTCCCGGGCGGCCGCGGCCCTCGGCTTCGACGACCTGCATCCGGACAGCCGGGTGTGGATCGGCGGTCGGTGGGTGCAGGTGGTCGGGGTGCTCGAACCCGTCGCGCTCGCCGAGGACCTCGACTCGCGGGTGTTCGTGCCCCGCGGGTTCGCCGGGCAGCTGGGCTTCGACGGGGCCCCGACCGCGGTCTACACGCGCGTCGACCCGGCGCACGTCGAGCGGTCGAGGGACCTGCTCGCCGGTGCGGTCCGACCCGGGGCACCGCAGGACGTCGGCGTGACACGGCCGTCGGACGCGTTGGCCGCGAAGGACGCCACGGACGACTCCTTCACCGGACTGCTGGTCGGCATCGGCGGGGTGGCGCTGCTCGTCGGTGGCATCGGGGTGGCGAACACGATGGTGATCACCGTCCTGGAACGGCGGGCCGAGGTGGGCGTCCGTCGTGCGCTGGGGGCCCGTCGTCGCAGCATCCGCGACCAGTTCCTGGTCGAGTCGTTGCTGCTGTCGTTCCTCGGCGGACTGGCCGGCGTCGTGCTCGGCGTCGCGGTGACGGTCGTCTTCGCCGTCACGCAGGGCTGGCCGGTCGCACTGCCGGTGTGGGCCGTCGTCGCCGGGCTCGGTGCCACGGTCGTCATCGGCGGGGTCTCCGGGCTCTACCCGGCGGCACGCGCAGCGCGGATCCCGCCGACGTCCGCCCTGGCGGCTGTCTGACGCGTGCCGTGGACGCGCGCACAGGAGGCCCGGTGCCGGCCCGGTGGACCGGCACCGGGCCTCCAGGCGGTCGCTTCCACACGCCGGACGCGAGACGCAGATCATGCCTGGTCATGACCACCCGGTCAAGCATCTGCGTCGATCTGTTCGACATCCGTGATGCCCCGGAAACACGCGGATCGAAAGAGGTCACAGGGACCGATCCAACGGTTGACAAGGGGCCGTGCAGGGTCTTCTATTGCGAATACGCAACGTCCTTTCATAAAGGTCGGACCAAGGGAGTCATCGTGACACGAACGCGTTTCGCCGCACTCGGTGCGCTCGCCCTCGCAGGCGCGCTCGCCCTCACCGGGTGCTCCGCCGGGAGCAACGCCGCTTCCGACGGCGGCACGAAGTCCATCGGCACGCCCGATGGCAAGGGCAAGACCATCACCGTCTGGATGATGAACGGCGACCTGAGCGACAAGGTGCTCGACGCCGCCGGCAAGCAGTTCACCGCCGACACCGGGGCGAAGGTGAAGATCCAGACCCAGCAGTGGGACGGGATCACCACCAAGCTCACCACGGCGCTCGCGCAGAGCGACGCCCCCGACGTCGTCGACCTCGGCAACACGCAGGTGCCGGTCTACGCGGCCGCCGGCGGGTTGACCGACCTGACGCCGTACCGCGACGAGCTCAAGGACGGCCAGACCTGGCTCACCGGGCTCGAGGGCCCCGCCACCGTCGACGGCAAGCTCTACGGGGCGCCGCTGTTCGCCGGCAACCGGGCCGTGGTCTACGACAAGCAGGTCTGGAAGGACGCCGGCGTGACCGACGTGCCGACCACCTACGACGAGCTCACCGCCGACCTCGACAAGGTCAAGGCCGCCAACCCGGCCAGCGACTTCTCCGCCTTCTACATGCCCGGGCAGTACTGGTACGGCGGGCTGCAGTGGGTCTGGGACGCCGGCGGCGAGATCGCGACGGACAAGGGCGGCAAGTGGACCGGCACGCTCGACTCCGCGGACGCGGTCGAGGGGCTGACCGCCTGGAAGGACTTCCAGAACGCGTACTCGGCGAAGTCCACCCAGGACATCAACACCGACAAGCCCTCGCAGAGCGACGTCTTCGCGCAGGGGAACACCTCGGCGTTCCTCGGGTCCGCCTGGGAGATCGGCTCGATCACCACGGCGAAGCCGGAGCTCGCGGACCGCATCGGCACGTTCCCGATGCCGTCGTCCACGGCGGGGAAGACGCAGCCGGTGTTCCTCGGCGGCTCCGACCTGGGGATCCCGGCGAAGGCGCAGAACCAGGAGCTCGCGCTGTACTACCTGAAGATCCTGACCTCGAAGGAGTTCCAGCAGGACCAGGTGTTCGGGGTCGACGGCTGGGAGCCGAACTCCACCGAGCTGCTCGACGCGGTCGCCGGCGACGTCGACGAGCTGCACAAGCCGTACTTCGAGGCGGCCGGCACGAGCCGACCGACCCCGGCCGCCCCGGGCTGGGCCACCATCGAGGGCGACGCCTCGTTCCAGTCGATGTTCGCCGACGTCGCCACCGGCCGGAAGTCGCCGGAGCAGGCCGCCGAGGGCTTCTCGAAGCACCTCACGACCGCGCTGAACGCGCAGCCGTAGGCGATGACGTCCACTGCGGAGCCGGTGACCGGCGGACCGGTTCAGGGGCCGTCGCGGGGGTCCCGTCGGGGTGGGCGCGGCGCGGGTCGTCGGTCGCCGGTCGGGTCGCGGGCGCCGCTCGTCCTGCTGGCCCCGGCGGCGCTGCTGCTCCTGGCCCTCGTGGTCTACCCGCTCGTCCGGCTCGTCGTCATCTCGTTCCAGGACTACGGGCTGCGGGCGATCTTCACCGGGCAGGCCGGGTTCACCGGGCTGACGAACTACACGGACGTCCTGACCGACGCGTCGTTCTGGCCGGTCATCCTGCGCACCGTGCTCGTGACGGGCGCGATGGTCCTGGGCACGATCGTCATCGGCATGGGGGTGGCGCAGCTGCTCACCCGCCTCGGGGTCGCGATGCGCACCATCGTCAGCGTCGTGCTCGTGCTGGCCTGGGCGATGCCGAACGTGGCCTCGAGCCTGGTCTGGCAGTGGCTCTTCCAGCCGTTCTACGGCGTGCTCAACTGGCTCATCACGCAGCTGCGGGTGTTCGGCGACCACACGCAGGACAACTGGGCGTCGCACCCGGGGCAGGCGTACACGATCGTGCTGACGCTCGTCATCTGGCAGGCCGTGCCGTTCGTGGCGCTGACACTGTACGCCGCGCAGTCCCAGATCGCGCCGGAGTACTACGAGGCCGGTGCGCTCGACGGGGCCTCGGTGTGGACCATGTACCGCGCGATCACGCTGCCGGCACTCGCGCCGACGCTGCTGCTCGTGTCGATCCTGTCGGTGATCTGGGACTTCAACGTCTTCAACCAGATCTGGCTGCTCACCCGCGGCGGACCGGAGGAGGCCACGCTGACCCTCGGCATCTGGACCTTCGTGCAGTCGTTCGTGTCCAACGCCTACGGGCAGGGCGCGGCGATCGCCGTGATCTCGACCCTGATCCTCGGGGTGCTCACCAGCTACTACATCCGCCGGCTCGTCCGCAGCGGTGAGGAGGACCTGTGACCGTCTCGAGAACGGCGCCCCGTGCGGTCGGCGCGTCCGCGCCGGGCCCCGTGCGGGTGCGCAAGCGCAAGCCGCGCGTCGTCGCGAACACCATCGCCGTGCTGTTCTGCCTGGTCTGGGTGTTCCCGATCTACTGGATGGTGAACACCGCCTTCAAGCCCGCCGACGAGGTCACCACGATGACCCCGATCTGGGCGCCGCTGCACCCGACGCTCGACAACTTCACGCGTGCGCTCACGCAGGAGGGCTTCCTGGTCTACCTGCGGAACTCCACGATCGTCGTGGTGGCGGCCGTGCTGCTGTCGATCGTCGTCGGGTTCCTGGCGTCGGCTGCACTGTCGCGGTTCCGGTTCCGGGGGCGGCGGGCGATCCTGGTCGCGATCCTGTTCGTGCAGATGATCCCGTCGGGCGCACTGCTCATCCCGCTGTTCCTGTCGTTCCAGACCCTCGGGCTGCTGAACAGCTACGTCGGGCTGATCCTGGCGTACGTGGCGAGCGTGCTGCCGTTCTCGATCTGGGTGATGCGTGGCTTCTTCGTGGCCGTCCCCGTCGAGATCGAGGAGGCGGCGAAGGTGGACGGTGCCGGCACCTTCCGGATCCTGTGGAGCGTGCTGTTCCCGCTCGTCATGCCCGGGGTCATCGCCACGAGCGTGTTCGCGTTCATCGCGGCGTGGAACGACTACCTGATCGCGTACGTGATGCTCAAGGACCAGGGGATGTACACGCTGCCGGTCTGGCTCGCCGGGTTCTCGACGAACAAGGGTACGGACTTCGGAGGGCTGATGGCGGCGAGCGTGCTGTTCTCGATCCCCGTCGTGGTGTTCTTCCTCATCGTGCAGCGTCGACTGGTCAGCGGGATGACGGCGGGCGCCGTGAAGGGGTAGCCGTCGCAACAGCCCGCATGGTTGCCTGCGGGCGGTCACAGAGCGTCGGCTGGCGCGGTCGCAGCCGACACTTCGTGCCCCCTCGACCTCCGGCTTGCGACGTGTTGTGACCGCGAGAGCGGACGACCGACACCTGTGGACGTGTTGGTTGCGTGACGGAACGGTTGCGTTCTTGTGGGTTTCAGACGTACAGTGCTCGAAACCCAACGGAACGAAGGAGTTCGGGCATGTACGCAACCGAGCGGCACACCGCCATCGCCGCCGAGCTGCAGTCCGCCGGTCGCGTGTCGGTCGCCGGTCTTGCCGAGCACTTCGACGTCACCACCGAGACCGTCCGCCGTGACCTCGACGCCCTCGAGTCCGCCGGGGTCCTGCGCCGGGTCCACGGGGGAGCGGTCCCCGTCGGCCGCTCGAGCGTCGTCGAACTCAGCGTCGCCGAGCGCGAGGGGCAGCACGGCACCGCGAAGTCCGCGATCGCCCGCGCCGCGATGCGACTGGTGCCGCCGACCTTCACCGGCTCGATCGCCCTCGACGCCGGCACCACCTGCGCCGCCGTGGCCTCCGAACTCGCCCGCTGGGAGCCCGAGGTCGCCGGCTCGACCATCACCGTCATCACGAACTCGGTGCCGATCGCCGCCACCCTGCAGCACAGCGAGCACCTCGAACTGCACCTGCTCGGCGGCCGCGTGCGTGGCGTCACGAGCGCCGCGGTCGGCACGGCCACCGTCGAGCAGATCGGCGCCCTCCGGCCCGACGTGGCGTTCATCGGCACGAACGGCCTGTCCGCCGGCTTCGGTCTGAGCACCCCGGACGAGTACGAGGCCGCCGTGAAGGGCGCCTACGTGCTCGCCGCCCGACGGGCCGCGGTGCTCGCCGACGCTGCCAAGCACGGCGTGGAGGCCCTGATGCGGTTCGCGCGCCTGGACGAGATCGACACGCTCGTCACCGACGAACAGCCCCCGGCCGACCTCGCCGGTGCGCTCGCCGACGCCGACGTCGAGGTGGTCGTCGCATGAACGTCCGCATCGTCACGGTCACCCCGAACCCGTCCCTCGACCGCACGATCGAGCTCGCCGGCGAACTGCAGCGCGGCGCCGTCCAGCGTGCCACCCGGTCCACGGCGGAACCCGGTGGCAAGGGCGTCAACGTCTCCCGCGTCGTCGTCGCGAGCGGAGGGGACACCGTCGCCGTCCTGCCCGGCGACGAGCTCGACCCGGTCCTGCTCGGCCTGGCCACACGCGGGATCCCGACGGCCGCGCTGCCGATCGGGGCGCCGCTCCGGTCGAACGTCACCGTGACGGAGCCGACCGGCACCACGACGAAGCTCAACGAGCCCGGCCCCTCGCTCGCCGGTCGCCTCGACGACCTCGCCGCCCTGGTCGCCGACACCGCCGCTGCGACCGCCACCGGCCCCGCCGCCCGCTGGGTCGTGGTCGCCGGGTCGCTGCCGCCCGGTCTGCCCGACGACGCGCTCGCCGTGCTCGTCCGGGCCGTCCGTGCCCGCCACGGTGCGGACGTCCGGATCGCCGTCGACTCGTCCGGGGTGCCGTTCACCGCGCTGCTGCAGTCGGGCGAACGGATCGACCTGGTGAAGCCGAACGCCGAGGAACTCGCCGAGGTCGTCGGCGGCGACCCCGAGGAGTACGAGCGCGACCTCGACGCCGCGGTGGCCGGGGCCCAGCGGCTGCGGCGGAGGAACGTCGGCACGGTCCTGCTCACACTGGGCAGCGCCGGCGCCGTGCTCGTCTCCGACGAGGGCGCGTTTGCCGCCGCCGCACCGAAGATCGTCGCCCGGTCGACGGTCGGCGCGGGGGACTCCTCGCTCGCCGGCTACCTGCTCGCCGAGGTCGCCGGCGCGTCGCCCGAGCAGCGTCTCGCACAGGCCGTCGCCACCGGTGCCGCGGCCGCGGCCCTGCCCGGCAGCGACGTGCCGGCACTCGACCACACCGACCCGACGGCGGTCTCCGTCCGGGTGCTCGACACGCACCCGGCACCCGAACCCGCCTGATCCCCTCCCCATCCCGCCCGACCACCCCACGAACACCTGCACCACCGCGCGATCAGCGCCATTGCGAAGGAGCAAGCACATGTCCGCAGACTCGAGTCCGCGCCTCATCAGCGCACAGCTCGTCGGCCTCGACGAGGACCTCGGCGCCACCTCGACCGACGTCATCCGGGTGCTCGCCGACCGCGTCGCCGCGACCGGCCGCGCCGCCGACGGTGCCACGCTCGCCGACGACGCCGTCAAGCGCGAGGCGAGCGTCGGAACGGGCGTCCCCGGTGGCATCGCCATCCCGCACGCCCGGTCGGCGTCGGTGTCCGAGCCGACGCTGGCGTTCTCGCGCCTGGCTCGGAAGGTGCCGTTCGGCGCTCCGGACGGCGACGCCGACATCGTGTTCATGATCGCCGTGCCCGAGGGGGCCGACAAGGACCACCTGACGGTCCTCTCGACCCTGGCCCGGGCGCTGATCCGTGACGACTTCACGGCCGCGCTGCGCGCCGCGACCACGGCCGACGAGATCGTCCAGTTGGTCGACAACGAGGTGAGTGGCGAAGTGGCCGAAGCCGGCGTCGGGAACGCAGGACGGGCCTCCGGTGCGACGACCGCCGCAGCCGGCGCGACCGCCGGCGCCCCCGCCGCCGACCGCAAGGTCTTCGTCGGCGTCACCGCCTGCCCGACCGGCATCGCGCACACCTACATGGCGGCCGACGCCCTCGTCGCCGCGGCCCAGCGTGCCGGTGCCGAGATGCACATCGAGACGCAGGGGTCCTCGCAGGTCGAACCCCTCGACCCGGCGCTCATCGCCCGGGCCGACGCCGTCGTGTTCGCGGTCGACGTCGACGTCCGCGACCGCGGTCGGTTCGCCGGCAAGCCGCTGGTGTCCGGACCCGTCAAGCGCGGTGTCGACGAGCCCGACGAGATGATCGCCGAGGCCATCCGCGCCTCGGAGGACCCGCACGCCGCACGCGTGCAGGGCGGTGCCGCCGTCGAGGGCGGGACGAACAAGTCGAACGAGCACTTCGGGCAGGCGCTCAAGCGCTGGCTGCTCACGGGCGTCAGCTACATGATCCCGTTCGTCGCCGGCGGCGGGCTCCTCATCGCGCTCGGCTTCCTGCTGTCCGGGTACGGCATCGCGCTGACCCACGGTGACTCGGGCCAGAACAACGCCGTCTTCACGCTCACCAACTACACCCTGCTGAACCTGCCGCCGGAGGGCCTCGGCTACTACCTCGGCGCGGCCGCGTTCCAGATCGGCTCCGTGTCGCTCGGGTTCCTGGTCGCAGCACTCGCCGGGTACATCGCCTACGCCATCGCCGACCGTCCGGGCATCGCACCGGGCTTCGTGGCCGGGTCCATCGCCGTGTTCATGAACGCCGGGTTCCTCGGTGGTCTGGTCGGTGGCCTCATCGCCGGTGCCGCCGCGTACTGGATCGGGCGCATCCCGACCTGGCGCTGGCTGCGCGGCCTGATGCCGGTCGTGATCATCCCGCTGTTCGCGTCGATCATCGCCTCGGGCCTCATGCTGCTCGTGCTCGGCGGTCCGATCGCCTGGCTGATGGTCCAGCTCACCGGGTTCCTCAACTCGCTGTCCGGCGCCTCCGCGGTGCTGCTCGGGATCATCCTCGGCCTGATGATGGCGTTCGACCTCGGTGGCCCGGTCAACAAGGTGGCGTACGCGTTCGCCGTCGCCGGGCTCGGTGCCGGGACCGCGAGCAACACGGTGCCGTTCGAGATCATGGCCGCCGTGATGGGTGCCGGCATGGTGCCGCCGCTCGCGATGGCGCTCGCGTCGACGCTCTTCTACCGCAAGGGCTTCACGAAGCCGGAGCGGGAGAACGGCAAGGCTGCGTACCTGCTCGGCCTTTCCTTCATCTCGGAGGGTGCGATCCCGTTCGCCGCAGCCGACCCGCTCCGCGTCATCCCCGCGTCGATGGTCGGGGCTGCGGTCACCGGTGCGATCTCGATGGCGGTCGGCGTGACGTCGCGGGCGCCGCACGGTGGCGTGTTCGTGTTCTTCGCCATCGGCAACTTCTGGGCCTGGCTCGGGGCGGTCGTGCTCGGTGCGTTCATCTCGGCCGGTGTGCTCGTCGCCCTGAAGAAGTGGGTCCGTCGTCGCCCCGTCGACGAGGCCGCTGCGGCCAGCGAGGCTGCCGTGGCCGGCGAGACGGTGGGCCAGCGCGCACCGGTCGCCGCGTAGTCGACCGCAGCACACGACGGACGGGAGGCCCGGTGCCAGCTGGCACCGGGCCTCCAGTCCGTTTCGTGGTCGCGACGAACCGCCGGCCGCGCGTCCAGCGGTCACGTCACGTCGCTGGCGTGGCGCCCACACGTCGGAACCTGACCGCTCGGCGGAACTGAGCGGGGTGTCGCGACCGCTCGACGCGCGCTACTCGGCGATGTTCGCCGTGACCGCGTCGATGTACGCCGCACGCTCCTCGCGCGAGTGCGGTCGACCCGGCACGCCCGGTCGCTGCTCCCACGGGAACGGCCCGGCCTCGTGCCGGTACTCGATGCCCATGGCCTCGAGTCGGGCGGTGTGCTCGGCCAGGCGTCCGCGGAACTCGGCGAGGTCGCGCGGCCCGGTGACGTCAGCCGACCACAGTGCCTCGGCGAGGGCGGCGACGCGGGGGAAGAGCTGGTAGTCGAGCCGACGGGCGGTGTCGACGTGCTCCGTCCACATGTTGCCCTGGCCGCCGATGACGTGGGCGCGCTCGGCGTCGGTCAGCCCGGACGGCACCGGGTCGAAGGCGAAGACGTCGTCGACGGTGAGCACGATCGAGACCGGGATCGGCTCGGTCGGCAGGTCGCTCTGGCGGTAGTCGAGGTACACCTGGTCGTCGGGCGACGAGATGACGTCGTGCCCGCGGCGGGCGGCGGTCCGTGCGCCGGTCAGGCCGCGCCAGGAGACCACGGTCGCCGAGGGGTCGAGCGTGCCGCCCTCGAGGATCTCGTCCCACCCGAACGCCCGCCGGCCGTGCGACTCGACGTGTGCGGCGAGCTGCCCGATGATCCAGGCCTGCAGCTGTTCCTCGTCCTGCAGCCCGAGCTCGCGGATGCGCTCCTGGGTGCGCGGGTCGGTCTCCCACTGCACCTTCGGGCACTCGTCGCCGCCGATGCCGATGTAGCCGGAGGGGAAGAGCGCGATGACCTCGTCGAGGACGTCCTTGAAGAAGTCGATCGTGGCGTCCTCGGCGTTCAGGACGTCGTCGGCGATGCCCCACTCCGTCCAGACCTCGACCGGGTCGCCCGTGACGCCGAGCGACGGGTAGGCCGCCAGCGCCGCACGGACGTGCCCGGGGGTCTCGATCTCCGGGACGACGGTGACGAACCGGTCGGCCGCGTAGGCCACGATCTCGCGGATGTCGTCCTGCGTGTAGTACCCGCCGTGCGGGCGGCCGTCGAACCCGGCGACGACGAGTGTGCCGTCCGGACCGGGGACGTGCGCGCCGACCTGGGACTCCCGACGCCAGGAGCCGACCTCGGTCAGGCGCGGGTACTTCCGGATCTCGATGCGCCACCCCTGGTCCTCGGTGAGGTGGAAGTGCAGGCGGTTGATCCGGTGCGCGGCGAGCTGGTCGACGACCCGCATGACCTCGTGCTTCGTGCGGAAGTGCCGGGCGACGTCGAGCATCACGCCGCGCCAGGCGAAGGCGGGGGCGTCCTCGACGACCACGGCGGCGACGGACCACGGGCCGGTCGCGACCCGGCCGCGGCGGTACACGTCCGGGGGCAGCAGCTGCAGCAGGGCCTGCACGCCGTAGAAGACCCCGGCGGGCGAGCCGCCGACGACGTCGATGCCGTCCGGCGTCACCGTGAGGCGGAACGACTCCGCCCGGTCGCCCTCCGGCGTCGTCGGGCCCGCGGGCAGGGACGGGTCGTCGGCGACGCGCAGCGCGATCGTGCCGGCCCCCGGTGCCGTGTCGTCGAGGGCGTCCCGCACCGGCAGCCCGGTCGATCCCCGCAGGGTCTGCTGCAGGTACAGTCGGACGGACTCGCTCGCCGGGTCGGCGGCGATCCGGGTCGACGGGGTGATCTCGAAGGCCCCGACACCGGGAGCGGTGCGGCGCGGTCGTGGGACGAGCATGTCGGAGCCACCATTCCTCAATGATCTTTCGTAATGTGGAGGCTATGACCGTGGAGCAGACCGTGTCAACGACCCCGGGCGTCGCGGGCTCGACCCCCGGCGTCGTGGGGACGACCCCCGGCATCGTGGGGACGACCCCCGGCATCGTGGGGACGACCCCCGGCGTCGTGGGGACGACCCCCGGCGTCCTGCGGCAGATGAACTCGCGGGCGATCCTCGACGAGCTCCTGCGCGACGACGTCTCCCGCACGGTCACCGAGCTCGGCCGCACGGTCGGACTCTCCCGCCCCACGGTCGAGGCCGCGCTCGCCGACCTGGTCGACCAGGGCTGGGTGACCGAGGCCGAGGCGATCGCGACCCCGAACAAGGCCGGTCGTCGGGCCAAGCGCTTCGCGGCGGACGCGTCGGCCGGCTCCGTGCTCGGCGTGGACCTCGGCCTGCACGGCATCGTCGGGGTGCGTGCGGACCTGCGCGGCGTCACGCTCGCCCGCGTCGAGGAGCGCTACGCCGACCTCGCCGACGCCGAACAGGCCTGGTCGAGCGTGCAGGACGTGGTCCGTCGGCTGACGTCGTCCGTCGGCGTGGTCGGTGGCGCCGCGGTCGGTGGCGCCGTCGGCAGTGCGCCGGTGCTCGGTGCCACGTTCGGCGTCCCGGCGGTCGTCGACCGCGACGGCGCGATCGACTACACGGTCGCGGTGCCGGAGTGGGTCGAGCGACGGGTGCCCGGCCGGATCCAGGACCTCTTCCCCGGGGTCGCCACCTTCTTCGACAACGACGCCAAGCTGGCCGCCACGGCCGAGGCCCGGTGGGGGCGGTTCCACGGCGTCCGAGACGGCCTGTACCTGGTGATGGGCCGGCAGATCGGTGCCGCCCTGGTGGTCGACGGCTCGTTGGCGCGCGGTGCGCGCGGTGCCGCCGGTGAGATGGGCGGCATCGCGTCGACCGGCTGGCCCGCCGCACCCGCCCGCCTGGAGGCCCGGATCCCGTCCGACACGGACCTCGAGTCCGTCTTCGCCGCGGCCGCCCAGGGCTCGGTGTCGGCCGTCGAGACCGTCCGCGCGTTCGCGGCTGACGTGGCGCCCGGCGTCGTGCAGCTGGTGACGACGATCGACCCCGAGGTCGTCGTCGTCGGTGGCGAGGTCCTGCCGGCTGCGGAGGTGTTCTGCGCCGCGCTCGACGAGATCGTCACGCCGCAGCTCCGGCACCCCGTGGCGTTCAGCCCGTCGACCGTCGGTCGTGACGCCGTCGCGCGGGGTGCACTCGCCCGATCGCTCTCGCACGTCCGCTCAGCCCACATGGGACTCGGCTGACACCCAGGGAGCGCGCCGGGTCCTGACAGGGCGTTCAGGGATGCTGGGGGCATGACGACTGCCGTGACCGCCCGTGCCATGACCGTCGCCAGTGGCGACTCCACCGCTCCGTCCGACCTCGGCGGGCTCTCCGGCCTGGTGCTCCAGCTGATCGACGCCCTGGGGGAGTGGGGCGTCGGGCTGATGCTCTTCGTCGAGACGGTGTTCCCGCCCATCCCGTCCGAGGTCATCCTGCCGCTGGCCGGGTTCCTCGCGGGCGCCGGCCAGATGAACCTCGTGCTGGTCCTGGTGCTGGCGACGATCGGCTCGTACCTCGGGGCACTGGTGCTGTACTGGCTCGGCGCGGTGATCGGGTTCGAACGCACCACGCGGTGGTTCGGCAAGCTGCCCCTCGTCGACGAGGACGACTTCCGCAAGGCGGCCGGCTGGTTCCACCGGCACGGCAAGAGCGCGGTCTTCTTCGGCCGGTTCGTCCCGATCGTCCGCAGCCTCATCTCGCTGCCGGCCGGCGCCGACCGCATGCACCTCGGCACGTTCTCGGTGTTCACGATCATCGCGAGCGGCATCTGGAACAGCGCGCTCGTGCTGCTCGGTGCCGCGTTCGGGTCGCAGTACGACCAGGTCGAGGCCTACACCGAGTGGATCGACCGCGTGCTCTACGTCGCGATCGCCGTGGTCGTGGTGAGCTTCGTCGTGCGCCGGATCCGCCGTGTGCGCGCCGAGCGGCGTGCGGGCGGACGTGATGACCACGACGACGACGCCGGCAACCCTGCCGTGGGCGGTGCCCGGGGTCGCCGTCGCGCCGAGCCCGCCCGCGACTGAGCCTCAGGCCTTCGTCAGCGCCGACTCCTTGTGGGCGGCCTGCTTGCCGCTCTTCTCCGACTCGACGATCCAGTACGGGTCGTCATCGGTCGGCTTGAAGTGCTGCCCGTCGAACTCGAAGTCGCTCGTCCGCTTCCGCACGAGCGTGCCGGTCGTCCTGCCCTGCGAGGTGTTCCAGTGCACCTCGTCACCCTTCGACAATGCCATGCTGTCCTCCTTGCGCGATTCCTCGTCCTGGTGGAGGTCGGACTGTACCCCGTCGATCCCCGGAAAACCGGGGGAGTAGGGCGATCACGATGTCGTAACGGCCATGCGGATCGAGAGTCGGACGCGTACCGTTTCCCATGAGCCCACACGCCGGCAGCGGCCGCGGAACCACGGGCTCCGGACGGGACGACGGACACCATGACCCTGCTGGACAGCGCGCGGGCGGACACCGTCCTCTCTGCGCGGTACCGGCTCGTGAAGCTCATCGGCACCGGCGGCATGGGATCCGTCTACGAAGCCCGTGACGAGCACACGTACCGGGCCGTGGCCGTGAAGCTCTTCGCGACCCCGGACAAGATGACCACCGCCGACCGTGTGCGCCAGGAACGCGAGATCCGGCTGCTCAGCATGCTCTCCCACCCGGGGCTCATCCCGCTGTACGACGCCGGCACCCACGAGTTCGAGGACGGCCCGCACCGGTTCATCGTGATGGAGCTCATCGCCGACACGACGCTGCTCCGCCGCCTGTCCGAGGGCGCCCTGCACAACTACGAGGTGGCCGACCTCGGTGCGCAGCTCGCCGACGCCCTGGCCTACGTGCACTCGCGCGGCATCGTGCACCGCGACGTCAAGCCCGCCAACATCCTGATCAGCGACGAGGGCTCGTCCGGGTTCGCCCGCACGGTCAAGCTCACCGACTTCGGTGTCGCCCACTTCGTCGACGGCTCCCGCCTGACGAACGACGGCACGGTCATCGGCACCGCCGCCTACCTCAGCCCCGAGCAGGTCGCCGGCGAACCGATCAGCTTCGCCACCGACGTGTACTCGCTCGGGCTCGTCCTGCTCGAGGCGCTGACCGGCAAGCAGGAGTACTCGGGCACCCTGATCGAGGCCGCACTCGCCCGGCTCCGCCGCGACCCCGAGATCCCGGACGACGTCGCCGACGAGTGGCGCGAGCTGCTCAGCCGGATGACCGCCCGCGACCCGGAGCGCCGGCCCACGGCGGTCGCCATCGCCAACGCGCTGCGCGGCGGGTCCACCCAGATCACCGGCCCGGTGCCGCTCGGCCCGGAGCGCGTGAAGCACCAGCGCGATCACCGCATGCACCGCGCCGCCCACCGGCACGCCAAGCGCGGCACGTTCTCGGCGGTGCGTCGCTGGCGCCGGCGGAACGTCCTGGTCGGATCCTTCGCGGCCTTCGGCATGACCGCGGCCTGCGTGGCCGCCTACGTCGCGGGCGCTCTGCACTGATCCTCGTGCGGGTTCCGGACGCCGGGCACGGCGGAACACCGGTGCTCCCGCGTCGAACACCGGCATCCGGGGACGTGACCTGCGAACACCGGTGTTCTCCGGGCAGCGCCACCCTGGCAGGATGGACAGCATGACCGACCAGCGCTGGATCAAGATCTGTGGCCTGTCGACGCCCGACACCGTGGACGCCGCCATCGACGCGGGTGCCGACGCCGTCGGGTTCGTCTTCGCAGCGGGCAGCCCCCGGACCGTCACCGCCGACCTGGCGAAGGAGCTGGTCGAGCGGGTGCCGGACGGCATCGACGCCGTCGGGGTCTTCCGCGACCAGAAGATCGACGAGATCGTCGGCATCGCCTCCGAGGTCGGGCTCACCACGCTGCAGCTCCACGGTGGCGAGTCGGCCTCCGACTTCGCCCGCGCGCGCGACGCCGGCTTCTTCACCATCCGGGCCATCGCGGCCGAGGACTACCTGCGCGAGACGCCCGAACAGCGCGCCGCGTTCGACCACGACCTGCTGCTGCTCGACGCCGCCGTGCCCGGCAGCGGTCGGCTCGTCGACCCGGCCACGATCGACGGCGTGGACGAGGCCTGGATCCTCGCGGGCGGGCTGACCCCGGCCAACGTGGTCGCCGCGGTCGAGGCGCTCGATCCCGACGGCGTCGACGTGTCGAGCGGCGTCGAGTCCGAGCGCGGCGTCAAGGACCCCGCGAAGATCCGTGCGTTCGTCGAGGCCGTCCGAAGCCTGGGCTGAGCGCGGGGCTGCGGACGGCGCCGGGGCCGTCGGCGGTCAGCGCAGGGTGGGGATGAGCTCCGTCAGGAACGCGTCGGTGTCCTCCCAGCCCTGCACCGCGTGGCAGGGGACCCCGAGCGCCTTCACCGGGTAGTCGTTGCCCTCGGCGTCGAGCCGGTCGCCGACGAAGAGCATGTCGTCGAGCGCGATGCCGGTGATCTCGGCGAGACGCTGCATGCCGTAGGCCTTGTCGATGCCCTTGCGGGTGATGTCGATGCTCGTGGACCCGCCCGAGCGGACCTCGAGGTCGGGTAGGTCCTGCTGCACCAGGCGTCGCAGGTGGTCCTTCTTCTCGCCGGTCGGGTCCCACTGCTTCTTGACGTCCACCGGGGCGGACTGGCCGAGGGCGGAGAACGTGATCTGCGACCCGCGGTCCTCGAGGATGGCGCCCCACGTCTCGGACTCCCAGTACCCGGCTTCCTTCGCACGGGCCTCGACCGCGGCGAGGGCGCGGTCCTTCTGCTCGTCGGTGAGGTCCTCGGCGTACTGCAGCGCCCAGTCCTGGTCCTCCCAGCGGTAGTACCGGGTGCCGCAGGTCGGCAGGAGGTGCAGGGCGTCGAGCGTCAGGCCGTCGCGCTGCCGGAGCGGGGTGACCAGCTGCTGCTCGAACTGGGTGAAGTTGCCGCCGGAGATGACCGCGACCGGCACGACCTCGAGCAGGGACGCGAAGGTCTCGAGCATGCGGGGGTCGAGGGAGGACTTCGACGGGGCGAGCGTGTCGTCCAGGTCGAAGGCGACGAGGCGGGGCGTGGTCATGTCCCCGATCCTGCCAGAGCCCGCCGACCACCCGCAGGGTGCGCGCACCCGGGTGCCCGGGTGCTGCGCGATGTCTGCGGGGTCACGCGCGGTGCGTGGCGGGGACCCGGTCGCGGGCGTAGGTGATGTCCGTGTAGCCGTGCGGGGCGGGGTTGCCGTCCTCGTCGAGGTTCACGAAGACGACCTCGTCGATCGTCAGGATGCTGCGGTGTGTGAAGAGGTTGCGCGCCTCGGCCCGCATGGTCAGCGACGTCCGGCCGAACCGGGTGGCGACGAGGCCGATCTCGACGATGTCGCCCTCCTTCGCCGAGGACAGGAAGTTGATCTCCGACATGTACTTCGTGACGACCTTGCCGTTGCCGAGCTGGATGATCGCGTAGACCGCGGCTTCCTCGTCGATCCAGCGGAGCAGGCTGCCGCCGAACAGGGTGCCGTTGGCGTTGAGGTCCTCCGGTCGCACCCACTTCCGGGTGTAGAAGTTCATCTCCGGCGGGGCGTCGTCCTGGTGCTGATCCATGTCACGTCATGGTACGCCGACGGCCGCGCCCCCGCAGGGACGCGGCCGTCGTGGCGATCACGGGCGGCGGGGCCGCCGGTGCTCACTCCTTGACGAGGACGACCTCGTCGAGGGGGATGCGGGTGCGCGGGGCGACCTCGCGCTCCGCGGCCTTGTCGTCGAGCTGCGACGGGTGCGCGACGGTGCCGACGGCCGTGACCGTGTACGGCAGGAACCGCTCGGGCAGGTCGAACGCGGCACGGAGCCCGGCGGCGTCGATGCCCGCCATCTGGTGCACGTGCAGCCCCGCGGCGTGCGCCTGCACGGTCAGGGCGGCGAGCGACTGGCCGAGGTCGTACTGCGCGAAGGGACGCTCCTCGCCGTCGGCGGTCACCGTCTCGAGCACGCCGACGACGAGGGCGCTGGCACGGAACGCCCAGGCGGCGTTGAAGCCGAGCAGGTTCTCGTTGATCTTCCGGAACGTCTCGGTGCCGCGGCGGCCGGCGATGAAGCGGCGGGGCTGGAAGTTCATGGCCGACGGTGCCCAGCGAGCGGCCTCGAGGACGGCGTCGAGCTGGTCGTCCGAGATCGTCGCGGTCTCGTCGTAGGAGCGGGGGCTCCAGCGCTCCTCGAGCAGCGGCACGAGCGGCTGACTGGAGTCGGTGGACCGGGTGAGGGTGTCGGCGTTCGTCGAGGTCATGATGCGCTCAACGGTATTCGATGCGTACGCATTTCCGACCTGAGTGACGTCACATCACCGCCGGCAGGTGCCAGGATGGAGGGGATGGGTGGCGTGTTGACCGGCTTCGCGATCATCGGCGCGATCATCGCCGGTGGGTACGTCGTCGGACGCATCGGCCTGCTGGGCCCGCACGCGCAGTTCGTGATGAGTCGGCTCGCGTTCTTCGTGCTGATGCCGTGCCTGCTGTTCCACACCATCGCGACCGCCGACATCGCGTCGCTGCTGTCGTCGATGCTCTGGGTCTCGCTGCTGAGTGCCGCCGTGGTCGCACTCGGTGCCGCCGCCGTGTTCCGCCTCGTGCTGCGCCGCCCCGTCACCACGACCACCGTCGGCGCCTTGGCTTCCAGCTACGTCAACGCGAACAACATCGGGCTGCCGGTGGCCGTGTACGTGCTCGGCCAGGCGACCGCGGTCGTGCCCGTGATCCTGCTGCAGCTCGTCGTGATGGCCCCGGTCGCGCTGACGATCCTCGACGCGGCGACCGCGGGTGGCGGCGGATGGGGACGGCGGATCGCGGGCCCGTTCCGGAACCCGATCATCATCGCCTCGCTCGTCGGGCTCGTGTGCTCGGCGACGGGGATCACGCTGCCCGACCCGGTGCTCGAGCCGTTCTCGCTCGTCGGCGCGGCCGCGGTCCCCGTCGTGCTGCTGTCCTTCGGGATGAGCCTGCACGGTGCCACCCCCCTGCGGGACCCGGCGATCCGCACCGACGTCATCGTCGCGTCGTCGATCAAGCTCGTGCTGATGCCGGCCGTGGCCTTCGTGTTCGCACGCTTCGTGTTCGGCCTCGGCGACCAGGAGGTCTTCGTGCTCACCACCCTCGGCGCCCTGCCGGCGGCGCAGAACGTCTTCAACTACGCCCAGCGGTACGGGGCAGCGGTCCCGGTGGCGCGCGACGTCGTGCTCATCTCGACACTCGGCTCGGTGCCCGTGCTCGTCGCGATCGCCGCCCTGCTGCACCCGTAGCGGTCGTCGAGACGCCGGCGTGTGGGCTTCCGGACGACGCCGTCGTGTTGTCGAGACGCCTTGATGTCGCCGAGACGCCGCCGGATTCGGAGGCGTCTCGCGCACTTGCCGGCGTCCAGCGGAGACGCCGGCGTCTTCCGCGCCCTGGACGTGCGCCCGGACGGACGGGAGGCCCGTGGCGGGGCCGCACCGGGCCTCCCGTCCGGCTGTGGTGGCGACCACCGCGGATGGTGAGCAGATGCGGTCGGGTCGCGTCCGTTGACCCGACCCGTTCTGCTCACGAAGCACGGGCGGCACGCGCGTACCCTGGCGGGCACGCGGGGCGGACCGCTCCGTGACCGATGACCACGACGAGGAGACCGGCGATGGACACGATGGCGATGATGAAGAACATGTCGATGACGGACATGCCCATGGAGATGGACATGGACGTGATGCAGGACACGATGATGGCGATGAACGCCGCATCGATGGCGGCGACGATGTGCTCCGCGGCCGACATGCGGATGGGCGGCGAGATGGCCACCTGCGCCGCGATGTGCTCGAACACCGCGATGCTGGCCGACACCGGCATGCGGATGATGATGCGTCCGATGGGGATGGACACCGCCGCGATGCAGGCGATGCTCATGGCCGTCGTCGCGATGGGCACCGCGTGTGCCGCCGAGTGCCGCCAGCACCAGGACATGGACGAGTCGTGCCGGTACTGCGCCATGGCCTGCGACGAGATGGTGTCGAAGTGCCAGGCGATGCTCGACTCGATGGCGGCCTGAGCCGCTCCGCCTGAACCGCTCCGCCTACGCGACGCGTGCGGTGGTCTGCCGACCGCCGGCGCTGAGGATCTCCGCGACCGGGTGGTGGGCGACCGGCTCGCCGACCGACAGGACGCCGTCGGCGTCCGCCACCCGCAGCTGCGTGATGCTCCCGTCGAGGAACAGCACCACGGCGTCGGCTGCCCGGGTCTCGACGACGATGCCGTCGCGCCACGCACCGGGGGCCGCGCTCGCCATGAGGCGCTGGATGGGAAGGATCGTCGTGCGGGACATGGCTTCACCTGCTCTCGGAGGGGGGCGGTGCAGGAAACCTACGTCGGCGTGACGGACGGCTCAATCACGGCGGACGCCGGGCGTAACAGAACCGGTCGTGCGTCGTCGCTCCGGGCCGGTGACCCGACTCCGATCAGAAGATCATCGGGCGGTCGTCGTCGAGCGACGTGTCCAGGTCGAGGTCGACCACCACGGGCACGTGGTCGCTCGGGGCGTCGCCCTTCCGCTCGTTCCGGTGGATCGAGGCGTCGGTGACGACGTCGGCGAAGGCCTGCGAGCCGAGCACGAAGTCGATGCGCATGCCCTCGTTGCGCGGGAACCGCAGCTGCTTGTAGTCCCAGTAGGTGTAGCCGTCGGGCACGATCGGGCGGACGACGTCCTGCAGGCCCCGCGCCTCGAACTCGCGGAACGCCTTCCGCTCGGGCTCGCTGACGTGGGTCGACCCCTCGAAGACCCGCATGTCCCAGACGTCCTGGTCGAGCGGTGCAACGTTCCAGTCGCCCATCAGCGCGAGCGGGGTCTCCGGCGAGGCCTCGAGCCACTCAGAGGTGCGGTCGGCCAGCTGGGCGAGCCAGTCGAGCTTGTACGTGTAGTGCGGGTCGCCGAGCTCGCGGCCGTTCGGCACGTAGAGGCTCCAGAGCCGCACGCCGTCGACCGTGACGCCGATCGCGCGGGCCTCGACCGGCAGGTCCGGCCCCTCGTGGCCCTTCAGGAACCCGGGCTGGCCGGGGAAGTCGCGGGTGACGTCCTCCATCGGCAGCCGGCTGGCGAACGCGACGCCGTTCCACTGGTTCAGGCCGTGCGCCTCGACGTGGTACCCCGCGGCCTCGAACTGCTCGACCGGGAACTGCTCCGGCTTGCACTTGATCTCCTGCATGCCGAGGACGTCGATGTCCTCACGCACCAGCCAGTCGACGATCCGACCCACTCGGGTGCGGACGGAGTTCACGTTCCAGGTCGCGACGCGCATGGAACAAGAACCTACCGGTGCCGACTGACGACGAGGTCGGCGAGACCAGCGGCGCGACCGGGCGGCACGTGCGCCGACTGTGCGGGGTCCGGCAGGTGCGCCGCCTGTGCGGGGTCCGGCAGGTGCGCCGCCTGTGCGGCGTACGGCACGATGGTGTTCGCTGGAGACCAGCAATCGATCGCACGGAGGCAGCAATGGCATCGACGACGAATCGCGTCGACGGGACCACGACCGGGGCCACGCTCGGCACCGGGGCCGGGAGCACCCAGCCCGCCGGCACCACCACGACGCAGGTCACCGCCAAGGGCAGGACCATCATCGACGACACGGTCGTCGCGAAGGTCGCGGGCATCGCCGCCCGCGACGTCCCCGGTGTCTTCGCGCTCGGCGGCAACGCCTCGCGGGCGTTCGGCGCCATCCGCGACGCCATCGGCTCGAGTGCGCTCGGTCAGGGTGTCCGCGTCGAGGTCGGCGAGACCCAGGTCGCCGTCGACCTGACCATCGTCGTCGACTACCCGACGCCGATGATGGAGGTCGCCTCCGCGGTGCGCGCCGCCGTCACGAACGCCGTCACCGAACTCGTCGGCCTCGAGGTCACCGAGGTCAACATCGCCATCAACGACGTGAACATCCCGGCGCTCAACGGCGTCGCGGACGAGCTCGACACCCGGGACGGTCGAGTCCGGTGAACGCCACCGTCGTCGGGATGGGCACCGGCGCCCTGCTCGCGATCGTCGCCGTGACGCTCGGGTTCTGGGCGTTCGTCGTCGTCGCCGTCTGCATGGCGCTCGGCGCTCTGGTCGCCCGCATCGTCACGGGTGACGTCGACTTCCGCCGCCTGCTCGACGTGCTGCGCGGACGCCGGAGCTCGTCGTGAGCGACGCCGCCGTCGCCACGACCGGCGACAGCGGCGTCCGGCTCCGCGGCTCCGACCGCATCGGCACGTCGGCGCTGGTGCACACCGCCCAGGCGGTCGCCGCCGAAGCACTGCACGTGGCCTTCCGGGAGGTCCGTGCCCGGGTCGCCGACGACGGTCGCGGCGCACTGGCGGTCGAGATCACCGCCCCGCTCGCCCTGCCGGTGCTGGGCTCGCACGCACTCCCCGACGAACCGGTCGTCGCCACGGCGCACCGGGCTCGCGGCACGATCGCCGAACGTTTCCGGACCATCACCGGCCGACAGGTCGCCCGCGTGACCGTGACCTTCGCCTCGTCGGTCGTGGACACCCCACGGAGGGTCCGGTGACTGCCGCCCCCGCCGTCGGGCGCACCGATCCGGTCGTCCCCGCCGGCCCCTCGCACGACGACCACCACGCCACCTACCGCCGCCTGCTGCGCCGCGAGACCCACGTCTCCCGCTCCGCCGCCGTCGTCGTCGCGATGCTCATCGCCCTGGTGCTCGCCGCCGCCGCCGTCTTCGCCGGTGCGCTCGTCCTGCTCGACCAGAACGTCCTGGGTGTCGACCCGCGTGCCGTGGCCGACGCCGCGCTCGCGGCCCCGGACGGTCTCGAGACCACCATCGTGATCGGCATCGGCGCCATCGTGGCCCTGATCGGGCTCGTGCTGTTGCTGCAGGGGATCCTGCCCCAGCGCCGTCCGCGGCACGTGATGGCGTCCGATCGGCTCGCGGTCGTCGTCGACGACGAGGTCCTGGCCTCCGCTGCGGCCCGCGCCGCCCGTTCCGCGACCCGTCTCGGCGCCGACGCAGCCGTGGGTACCGTCGGCCGCCGCACGGTCGACGTCGTGCTCCGGCCCGCAGCCGGGGTGGACGTCCCCGCGGTCGCCGCGACCGAGGCCGTCGAGCGGGAGTTCGCCGCGATCGACGCGCAGCCGCCGCTGGCCGCGCGGGTCCGGGTGCAGCCGACGGGGCGGGTGGACGGATGAACGCCACGAACCGTGGGCTCGGCCGGACGGCGCTCGTCGTGCTCGGGCTCGTCCTGCTCGTCGCAGGGGTGGCGGCGATCCTGGTGCAGACCGCACAGGGGCTGCCCCTCGTCGCCTCGGGGTGGCGCGCGGTCGGCGATGCCCTCGCCGGACTCGGCAACGGGGCATCGCGTGACGACTCGGTGTTCGCCTGGACCTGCGTGCTCGGCGGTGGCGTCGTGCTCGGCGTGCTCGCCCTCGTCGTGCTGACGACCCTCGGCGGTGGCCGCGAGGGCACCGTCGTGGACAGCGACGGTTCGGCGGACGGCGTCGCCGGGGCGGTGCGCATCGAGTCCACTGCCGTGCAGCACGCGCTGTCCTCGGCCATCGGCGAGATGCCGCAGGTCGATTCGCTCGCCGTCGACGTCTACCGGGTCCGTGGCGGTCGGGCGATCCGGGTGCGGGTCCGTCCGCGCCGGGGTGCCGCGCCGCGCGAGATCACCGAACGGGTCGAGGCCGTCGTCGCCGACCTGGACGCCCTGCTCGGCGAACGCCTGCCCGTGCTGCTCGAGATCGCCCGTGGTGGGTCGGGGTCCTCCCGCCCGGACCGCGTGCACTGAGCGTCGCCGTGGTGCGCTCGATCGGTGGACTGCCCCGGCCGGGCGAGACGGTCCCGGTGCCGCGCATCGTCACCGACGTCGCGCGAGGGCGTGAGGTCGCGCTCGTCTGGCGCAACCAGATCGGTGGGACGACGTTCCGTGTCGGACCGGACGCGCACGCCGAGGAGTTCGTGAAGGTGCTGCCGCACGCGTACGCGACGTGGATCAGCGGTGAGGCGGGACGGCTGACCTGGGCATCCCGGTACGCCCGGGTGCCGGAGGTGCTCGGCCACGGCACCGACGACGACGGCGTCTGGCTGCACACCCGTGCCGTGCCCGGGTGGAGCGCTGTCGACCCGCGCTGGCACGACGAACCCCGGACCGCTGTGGTCGCGGTGGGCGAGGGCCTGCGCGCGCTGCACGACACGTTGCCCGTCGACGACTGCCCGTTCACGTGGGCGACCGCGGACCGGCTCGATCGCGCGCGTGCAGCCGTCGCCGACGCCGACCGCGGACCGAGCGCGCTCGGTCCGGAGCCGCCGGCCGACCGCATCGTCGTCTGTCACGGTGACCCGTGCACGCCGAACACGTTGATCGGTGCGGACCGGCGGTGGAGCGGGCACGTCGACCTGGACGCGATGGGCGTCGCGGACCGCTGGGCCGACATCGCGGTGGCGACGATGGCCCTCGGCTGGAACTACGGACCCGGGTGGGAGCCGCTGTTCCACCGGGCGTACGGGCTGCCGGACGACCTGGAGCGCACCGCCTGGTACCGGGCGCTGTGGAACATCGACGTGGACGACGTCGGGAGTGTTCCGAGCTGATGGGGCTCGGTCTCCCTCTGCCGGTTCGGGTCGGGTCGGGTCAGATCTTGGGTGGGCTGACGATGGGGTCGTCCCATGCGGGGAACGGCGGGAAGACGCCCGGGAGCGAATGATCGGGGTAGGCCGCATCGTTCCGTCCTCCGACTGCTTCCGAGAGGGCGCTGGCGTCGTTGGTCCAGAAGAGTTCGCTGTAGACGGTGATGGGGTTGTCGCCGTTCTCCTGCGCGGCGTACTGGATCTGCCAGCCGTCGCCGGTGGTGGCCCAGACCTCCTGGTCGCCGGTGATGGTGCGGCGTTCGATGGTCCAGCCCTGGTCGGTGAACCAGTCGATCATCGGCTGCAGGTCGCGTTCCTGGTCAAGGGTGCCGGGCGGGGACCAGAGCCGGGTGGTGCTCATGTCGTAGCTGTTCTTCGTGTCGGACCCGGGCAGAGCTGCGACGCCGTCACCGCCGATCAATGGAACACGGTCGCCGCCACCCCACTCCCATTCGCCGTCGTGGACCTGGAGTTGCGCGGCTTTCAGGAGCCGCTGCATGTGTTCGTAGTGGTCGCGGTAGGCGTCGTACTCCTGGTGGAGTGACATCTCCGCGACGTCGTCCTGGGTCAGGCCGGCTGCGTCGGTGGGCATCTGGTCTCCTCCTGGTGCGCACCCGGTCAGTAGTCCCAGGGTCAGGGCTGTCGTCGTGATGGTCCGGAGCATCGGTTCAGATCTTCGGCTTGTTGACGATGGGGTCGTCCCACCGTGGGAAGTCTGGGTAGACGCCGGGGAGGGACCGATCAGGGAACTTGACGGTCGAGCGTCCGTAGATGGCCGTCGAGAGAGCGCGTGCGTCGTTGGTCCAAAGGGGTTCACTGTAGACCTCGAGCGTGTACCGGCCGTTCGTCTGTGCCGAGTAGACGATCTGCCAGCCGTCGCCGGTGGTGGCCCAGGCCTCGTGGTCACCGGCGGCTGTGCGTTGCTCGTTGTCCCACCCCTGCTCGGTGAAGTAGTCGATCATCGGTTGCAGGTCCCGCTGTTGGCCGGTGGCGCCAGGCGGGGACCAGAGCCGCCCGCTCCGCATGTCGTAGCTGTTCTTCGTGTCCGAACCTCGTAACGGGGCTACGCCGTCGCCGCCGATCTGCGGGACGACGTCGCCGCTGTCCCATTCCCATTCGCCCTCGTGGACCTGGAGTTGCGCGTTCCGCAGGAGCCGCTGCATGTGCTCGTAGTGGTCGCGGTAGGCGTCGAACTCTTGGTGCAGGGACATCTCGGCGACGTCGTGCTGGGTGACGCCTGCTGCATCGGTGGGCATCTGGGTTCCTCCTCCCGCGCACCCCGACGGCAGCCCGAGCGTCAGGGCAGCAGTCGTGATGGCACGGAGCATCGGTCGCATGGTCTTCATCATGGCTTCCCCGTCGCGATGATCTTCGCGATGGTCTGTTGTGCGGTGGCAGCTCGGGACAGGTAGCCGACGCCGCTGTCCGGGAACATGTCGTGCCCGGTGACGGCGCTGCCGCCAGGGGACTCGTCAGCGCCGAACGTGTCGACGTCCGGAAGGTCGCGTGGATCGGTGCGTCCGATCCGGCCGAGGATCGCTGTGCGGTCAGCGGAGCCCTCGGTCGCGTACACATGGTCCACGTTGAGGTGCTCGGGAGTCGTGGTGTCGGTGAACCCGACGGAGCCGTACGTGACGAGCGCGTCGACCCGGTACCGAGTCTGCGCGAGCGCTTCGGCCGCGGTGGTGGACCCGTAGGAGTGCCCGAGGACGGTCAGGGACTGCGGCGCGCTGCCCCGGCTGTCGTGGATCCCGTCGAGGAACGACGCGAGGTTCGCTCCGCCCGCGTGCGCGCGGTCCTGACCCGGGACCTCGATGACACCCGGGGCGCGGTAGCCGATCCACGACACGACCGCGAACGACTCTGCTCGTCGATGCTTCCACGCGGTGCCCAGAAGACCGTTGGCGGCGCGGACCTTCTCATCCATGCTGTCGAGGGTGGTCATCGCGCCGGGCACGTTGACAGTCACGTTGGACGCCGTGTCCAGATCGCCGAGCGCGACGGCGGCGACGAGAGACCCGCTCGAGACGCCGAACCCGACGAGCTGTGCGACGGCGCTCGAAGGGGCTCGGACATCTGCCGCCAAGCGATCGGCACGCTTGAGCCCGTCGCGGAGGCCGAAGACCTGCTCCCGGAACTCGTCGAGACTGACCGCACCGTAGGTGTACGGCAGCCCCATCAGCCGGTACAGCCGCTCTGGGTCTCGTACCGCGGCCGAGAGGACGGCCCTGGACGCGATGTCGCGCTGCGCTGCCGGGACGCCGTCAAGTCCTGCGAACTGCAGCTGCGTGGTCAGGGGCAACGCCCGGATGTCGGCGTCGGTGAAGCCGAGCGCGGCCCAGGCCGCTGCGACCTCAGCCGTGGTCAGGGACGGATCGAGCAGCCGCTGCAGCCCGGGTAGCAGTTTGGAGGTACCGGCGACGTCGAGCGCAGCGTTCGCGAGGGAACCGCCGCCCGCGGCGCTGAACGCGCCCGCGATCCGATCGATCCACGACGCGTCGTCGGCGTTCTCGGCAAGGTAGTCGGCGAAGCCACCTGGCAACGACGCCCCGTCGACCGGGACCCAGCTGCAACGATTGCGGAACACGGTCCACGCGTTGCGAACCCGCACGAGGTCTTGCTCCGTCGAGGAGTCCTGCACCCGGGCCACGGCAGCGAACTTCCGCAGCCGAGCTGGATCTGCCCCGCTCCGTCCTCCGGACCGGCCACCGGTGCGCTGCCGCGAGCACGCGCTGAACACCGCGGACACCGGAGAAGGTCGCTGCGGCGTGCCCGATGGTTCAGGGTCGAACACCGAGCTGCTCCAGTCGAGCACGGGTTGCGACGGGAGCCCGCCACCGGCGCGCACCAGGTCACGATCAGCTTCGCGCTGCCGCCACGCAGCGAGGTCGGCCAGGCGCTGCCGTTCCTCGTCCGCCTGCCGCTGGGCGATCCGCAGCTGGTCGGCCATCGCTTCGAGCGCCGTCACGAGCCGGATGCGGTCGGTCGACTCCGTCACCCGAGCTGTTTCGAACAGCCGCGCGTACGCACCGTCGAAGTCGTGCAGTGCGGCCTCGGCGTTGTTCCGCCGCGGCCCGGCGCTGGCACGCAGTGAGAGTGCCACCTCGGCCGTGCAGTCGACCAACCGCGACGCCGCTGCGTCGTCGAACTCGATCCCCATCGTCCCCCCACCATCCGAACTGGTCGATGGGAGAAACGTAGCATTTCAGCGGTGCAGTATGAAATGAGGAGCGTACGACTGTGGGGAACACCGAACCGCCGCCCACTGGGAGTGGACGGCGGTCTGGTGAACGAGCTGGTTAGAAGGCGACCCCGCGTGCACCCATGAAGGGCACCGGGTCGGTGGTGGCGCCGTTGAGGTGCACCTCGATGTGGCTGTGGCACCCGGTGGACTGGCCGGTCGACCCGACGAGCGCGATGAGCTGCCCCGCCGCGACTCGCTGGCCCTGGGCGACCCGGAAGCCACCGTTGACGATGTGCCCGTAGGCGGTCTGCACGCCGTTGCCGTGGCTGATCCGGACGTAGTTGCCGTACCCGCCGTACCAGCCGACGTAGTCGACGGTGCCGGCGGAGGCGGCGACGATCGGGGTGGAGCAGCCGCTGGCCAGGTCGACGCCGTCGTGCTTGATGACGGTGCCGTGGATCGGGTGCACGCGGTAGCCGTACGGGCTGATGACGTACCCGCTCGCGGGCCGGACCCAGCCGGTACCGGAACCGGACCCGACGGCGCCGCCGCCGCCCGAACCACTGCTGCCGGTCGACCCGCCGGCGGGAGCGCCGCCGCCGGAGTTCGCGGAGTCGGCACGAGCGGCAGCCGCTGCCTGGGCCAGGGCTTCGCGCGCGGCCTTGGCCTCGGCGGCCTTCCGCACCTTCTCGCCCTGCGCGAACTCGGCCTCCGTCCGGACGCGGCCGGAGGTCAGGGTCGCGAGCTGGGCGTCGAGTCGGGCCTTGTTGGACTGCTGTTCGTCGTAGGCGGCCTGCACGGTGTCGGACGCCGCCTGGGCTTCCTGCATGCGTGCCTCGGCCTTGGCTGCCAGACCCTTGAGCTCTTCTGCGGCACGGTCGGCCTGGGCTTCGAGCGAGCGGGCGACACCCGCGTCGATGCTCGCGGCGGCCTGCACTCGTTCGGCCTGCTCGGAGAGCTTGCTCAGGGCACCGAGGTCGTAGAGGAGATCGCGGGCATCGGCGCCCTGCGTGAGGACGGAGGTGGTGACGTCCGCACCGCCGGAGCGGGACATCTGCGCGGCGAACTGACCGGCCTGCGCGGCGCTCTGCTCGGCGACCTTCGCGTGTTCCTCGGCGTCGGCGCGGAGCTGCTGTTCCTTCTCAGCGGCTTCCTGTGCGTCGGCCTGGGCGTCGAAGAAGACCTGCCCGAGCTTCTTGGCCTTGGCCTCGGCCGCCGCGACCTTGGCGTTCAGGTCGCTGATGATGCCCTTGATCTCGGTGATCTGCCCCTGCTTCGCGGATTCCTTGCCACGGGCGGACTCCACTTCGTCCCACGTGGGGTAGGTCACCGCCTGGGCAGCCGGAGCATCGGCGATGACCGTGCCGACGAGGCCCGCGAGCGCCAGGCCGGTGACGGCGAGGCGCAGGCGCACGGGGACACGGTGGGCGCGGGGGCTGGTGGGGCGAGACATCGAGGACGAGCCTATACATCCGTACAGCGAGCATCGGACGGCAACGCGCCGCTGTGGACAACTTCAGCGGTGGATCAGAAGCCGCGGTCGCGTCGGATGACGGCGGCGCTCCCGACGACGTCGCGCCGCAGGATCGCCTGCCCGGCGGTGCCGGCGTAGTCGTAGACGTCGAACCCGGTACAGTGGGTGATCGTCGCCGGCGGCCCGAGGGAGTCCTCGGCCGCGGTGGTCCAGAGGTCGTGCGACCCGACCACCACGAAGCTCGGGTCGGCGTCGCGGTAGGCCCCGAGGTCGACGAGCCAGGGGTAGGTCTCGAAGGTGTCCCGGACCTGCAGCAGCCCGACGTTCATCGACGCGTAGGTGGCGAGGGGCCGGACCGTCCAGAACTGCCCGACGCCGGTGACCTGGCGGCCGTCGGCCCAGCGGTCCAGGCACGCCGCCGCCGGGTACCGCGCGGTCGCCACGGCGTGGGCGGTCCCGGGGGCCACGGCGATCCCGGTCGCGAGCACGGCGGCCATCGCGACCGCCACCCCCGCCCGGACCCCGCGGTGCGGGCGGTGCACGCGGGTGCGGCGGACCGCGGTGCGGGTGAGCTCGGCCACGGCGACGAGCGCGAGCAGCGGTGCGGTCACGATCGGCTGCAGGTAGCGCGGGGTCTCGGACCCGGCGACGACGACCCCGACGGACACAGCGACGACGGTCACCAGGGGCAGCAGTGTCGCGACCAGCACGGTGCGTGCGGTGCGGACCCGCCAGGCCCAGACCGTGCCCCCGACGGTGACGAGCACCCCGGCGAACAGCAGCAGGAGCCCGAGGTCGCCCGGAGCCGTGCCCGCCCGGTCGTCGGTCAGCGCCGCGAAGAACCGCAGGGTCTCCCCGGCCCGGGACGGCTGCACGTACGTCGCCGGGTCGAGGGAGACGAACGGCCGCAGCGGGATCCGCACCAGGTACCCGACGACCGATCCGACCGTGACGGCACCGGCGAGCAGCGCGGCCGGACGCCACGGCACCCGGCGCGCCAGCACCAGGAGCCCGAGGGTGACGACGACGGGAGCGGCGGACCAGGGTACGTACAGCGGGTTCGACGCGGTCGTGCACGCCGCGACGAGTCCGAGCACCACGAGCAGGGGCACCGACGCCCGGCCGAGGCGCACCGCCCGCAGCACGAGCACCGCGGTGCCGAGCATCGCCAGCACGGCGCCGTAGTAGTAGGTCGTCGTGAGCAGCAGGGATGCCAGCTCGAGCGAGGTGGCCGTCGCCGACGACTCGGTGAGCACGAGCAGCGTGACCAGACCGAGCGCCCCGGCCGACACCGCGATCCGGGCGGGGCGCCCGGCGGACGGCATCAGCTCGTTCGCTGCCGCCCGCACCAGGGCGTAGACGGCGAGGAGCACGAGCACCCCGTTCAGTGCCAGGGCCTGCTGCGGTGTGGCGGTCACCAGCGAGCAGGACAGGTACACGGGCAGCTCGGGGAAGAAGAACAGCGCGGGCGACATGGCCCACTCGAACGGCTGGCCGGCCTGCAGGGAGCGCTGGACGAGCGGCAGCAACACCGAGTCGCCGTCGTACCAGAGCAACGCGACCCGCTCCGTCGCGATGACGTGGCGCAGGGCGATGACGGCCAGGGCCAGCGCGACCAGGCCGCCCAGGGCCTCCCGTCCGATCGTGACGGCCACCTCGCCGGGCCGGCGGCCGCCGGACGGAGCCGGCTCCACGGCGGGGCGACGCGGTGCTCGGGACATGCCCCGGAGCGTACCGAGGCCGCCTCGGTGCCGGCACCCCGCGGCCCACAGGCTGGGGGAGCGCGTTGCGGGCCCGACCGACTACCCTTGTGGGCTGTGACCGACGCGCGCGAACAGTTGATCCAGTACATCTCCTCCGAAGCGGTGTTCCACGGCGACTTCACCCTGACCAGCGGGAAGAAGGCGACGTACTACATCGACCTGCGGAAGGTCAGCCTGGACCACCGCGTCGCGCCGCTGATCGGCCAGGTCATGACCGAGCTCGTGCAGCAGGTGCCGGACGTCTCCGCCGTCGGGGGCCTCACCATGGGCGCCGACCCCATCGCCAGCGCCGTCCTGCACCAGGCCGCCGCCCAGGGGCTGACCTACGACGCCTTCGTCGTCCGCAAGGAGCCGAAGGACCACGGCCGCGGTAAGCAGGTCGAGGGACCGGACCTCAAGGGCAAGCGCGTCGTCGTGCTCGAGGACACCTCCACCACCGGCGGCTCGCCGCTCAAGGCGGCCGAGGCGCTCGAGCGCGAGGGCGCGATCGTCGCCGCCGTCGCGGTCGTCGTCGACCGGGACACCGGTGCCAAGGAGACGATCGAGGCGGCCGGCTACCCGTACTTCGCGGCCATCGGGTTGGCTGATCTGGGGCTGACCGCGTGACCGAGGAGCGTCCGGACGACGCGCGCGAACCCGACGGCACCGTCGGCCCGGCAGATGGGGACGACGGCCTGGAGGCTCGGCGCGCGTCCGGCTCGGACGCTCCGTTCCACGGTCTCCGCAGCGCTGCGGACATCTTCGGTGCTCCGCGCGGCGAGGAGGACTGGCCGTCGCGACGGGAGCGCCGCGAGGCCGAGCGCACCGCCCGCGAGACGGGCGCGCCGCTGCCGGAGCCGTTCGTGGCCGATGGCGAGGCGGAGGCTGCTGAGACTCCTGCTCCTGCTCCTGCTCCTGCTCCTGCTGCTCCTGCCGCGCCTGAGCCTGCTGCTCCGGCGCTCGACGACGGCGCGACCCAGGCCATCTCGATGCCGCCCGAGCTGCTCGCACCCTCCGAGAACCCCGACGCCGTCGTCGAGCACGAACGCTCCACACTGCACGACCGGATCCCCGCCGCCGCCGACACCCCGCCGGACTCCACCGCGCCGCACCCGTCGTCGATCGTGCTGCCGACGGCACAGACGCACCGGGACGAACGTGCCGCCGCGTCGAAGGCCATCGAGGACGAGCGTCGCCGCGTCGACCCGTTCGGCGAGGGTCGCGCCGACGTCGACTGGCTCGGCCGCGCGACCGGGAACCACCCGGAGCCCGTGGCTCCCGCTGCACCGCAGCCCCTCGGCGTCGAGAACGTGCTGCCCCCGACCGAGGAACCGCCGACCTTCACCGACCTGCTGCGCATCACCAGCACCGGGCCGGTCCCCACGCAGACCGGCGCGCACGACCGGCCGTTCGACTGGGCGATCGGTGACGACGAGCCCGGCGAGGTCCCGGCGACGCTGACCACCGACTCGTTCGACACCACCGCGCTGTCCGCCGGATCCTGGTCGCTCGCCGACGAGCTGGACGACGAGGACGAGGTCGTCGCCGGCGAGGTCGACACCCCGGCCTCCGGGCTGCCGCAGGCGCCGCGGACCTACCCGGTGCCACCGGCGGTCCCCGTGCCGTCGGCGGTGCCCCCGGCGGTGCCGGCCGCGCCCGTGTCGGACACGGCTGCTCCGGCTGCCGTCCCCGATGCGGCTGCCGCTGGTGCTGGTGCTGGTGCTGCCGCTGCCGCTGGTGCTGCCGCTGCCGCTGGTGCTGCCGCTGGTGCTCCGTCGGAGGCGACCGAGGCCGTGGACGCACCCCGTCAGCCCGCCGGGGACGACGTGCCGGACGCGACCGAGGGCCTCCAGGCCGATGCCCCGACCACCGCGATGCCGGCTGCCGGGACGCCCTGGTGGTCCGAGCCCGACGCGACCGTGCCGCCGACCGCCGTACCGCCGCTCGTCGAACCCGCCGGTGCACAGGAGTACCCGGCGCACCTGCCGCCGTCGGTGGGGCAGGACCTCGACGCCGTTCTGGGGTTGCGTGGGAACGACACCGGTCCGCAGCCGGAGTCCCTGCCCGCCGCGGCGCCGGACGACCTGGACCAGTCCGAGTGGGACGGCCGCGAGACCAGCGACACGAGCGCCATCAAGGACCTGTTCGGCACCGAGGCGGTCGGGCAGCTCGGCGGCACCGGCTACGACCCCGAGGACACCGGGACGCGGATGATGCCGGCGGCGGCGGCCGTGCCTGCGGCTGCTGCCGCTCCAGCTGCTGCCCCCGCGTCCGCTGCTGCCGGACGGCCTGCCGGCGGTCCGGACCGGCAGTCCGGCGAACGCGACAACTTCATCAACGAGGGTTTCGCGCGGCTGCGGAACGAGGGCAAGCGCGGCAAGCAGCTGCTGATCTACGGGTCGATCGCGCTGATCCTCGTGCTCATCGTGCTGGTGTTCCTGCTGTCGAAGTGGATCCTCGGCAACAACATCGCCGACCAGGCCGTGCCGACGAAGTCGCCGGTGGCTGCCTCGTCGGCGCCGGCGACACCGAGCGCTGCGCCGTCGGCGTCTGCCTCGCAGCCGAGTGACCCCGCAGCACCGGCCGCGACCCTGCAGTTCGCCACGACGCCGGCGTTGCCCGGCGAGCACCCGTGGACCGACCTGGCCGGCGGGGAGTGCCTGTCGCCGTTCACGAACGCGTGGTCGCAGACCTTCACGGTGGTGGACTGCGCGACGCCGCACATCGGGCAGCTGACCGCACGACTCGCGGTCGAGGGTGACACCTACCCGGGTACCGAGGCCCTTGCGACCCGGGCCGCCGACCAGTGCCAGTCCGACGCGGCGCTGAACGCCTCGGCCGCCGCCGCCGTGGGCGACGTGCAGGTGCAGGGTTCCTACGCGCCGGACCAGGCGACGTGGGACCAGGGTGACCGGTTCATCTCGTGCTTCGTGACGCGGTCGTCGGGGCAGCCGCTGACCGGGTCGCTGGCGCCGGGGGCGTAGGCGCGCCCGCACCCTTCTTGCGACGATCCACCCCGTGATCGACGGGTGGTGTGTCGGAACATGCACGCGCATGGCTCGGGCGCGCGCGGCGTCAGGTGTTCGATGGAGGGATGACCACGCTCACCGATGCCCTCGCCGACCCGCGATCCTCCGCCCGGCTGCAGGCCGTGATGGCCGCGGGGACCACCCCGGACCCCGCTGACCTCGAGGTGCTCGTCGCGCAGTGCGCCGTCGAGCCGGACTTCTTCGTCCGCGACATGCTGACGTGGGCACTCACCCGGCACCCCGCCGAGGACGTCGTGGCCCGCGTGCTGCCCGAGCTCGAGCGCCCCGAGCCGCAGGCCCGCAGCCAGGCGCTCCACACCCTGTCGAAGATCGGTGACCCGGACGCGTGGCCCGCGGTGCGCCCACTGCTCGAGGACCACGACGACGAGGTGCTCCGCGCGGCCTGGCGGACGGCCGTCGCACTGGTGCCGGACGACGAGCGGGCGTCGCTCGCGCGGATCCTCGCGGTGCAGCTCGGCATCGGCGACCGCGAGCGTCGGCTCAGCCTGTCGCGTGCCCTGGTGGAACTCGGCGAGGACACCGTCGGACCCCTCCTCGTCACGGCCGCCGACCGGGGGACCGACGTCGTCCGGGAGCACGTGCGCGAGACCGAACGACTGCTGCACGACCCGGACGCCGCATCCGCACTCGCCCTCGAACGGGCCCGGCGCGAGGTCGCCCTCGGCCGGACGCGCTCCGTCAAGGGCTAGGGCCGGCGGGCGCGCCTGGCCGGGAGCGCCGGGTGGTCGCGAAGCGTCACCGTCGCGGTCGTGGGGCGGCCGCGTCGCGCGGTTACGAACCCCGTGCGCCGGGTGCCGAGTGGGCGCGAACCGTCGGCTGCGGGGCTTCCGAGCGACGGAGCGTGACCGGTCGGCAGAGGTGAGCGGGGTGTCGTGACCGGTGAGGGCGCCGGACGGGAGGCGCGTGGCGGCGGTGCGCCGGGCCTCCCGTCCGACGCCACGCGCGTTCGCGGCCCGCGGTGCGGTCACGACCCCCCGTGCGCTGGGCGCCGAGTGGTCACGAACCGTCGCCTGCGAGGCTCCCAGACGACAGTTCTTGACCGCTCGGCGGATGTGAGCGGGGTGCCTCGACCGGCCGGCCAACGCGTGCGTGCCGTCCGCCGCCACGCGCGCAGCGCGGTCAGTCGCCGTCGGGCGCGAGCCAGATGGACGACGCCGCCGCGGCAGGCAGGTCGACGAGGGACTCCGAGCCGTCGGTCGCCCGCCGCGACACCGCGATGACGCCGGCGTAGTCCCGCACCCGCTCGACCCGAAGGTGCGTGCCCAGCCCCACCCCGAGCTCGTCGAAGTACCGCAGCAGCGAGGGGTCGTCGTCCGAGACACGGTCGACGGTGCCGCAGGCTCCAGGCTCGATCGCGCCGAGGAGGGTGCCGGGGGAGTCCGGCACGATGCCGTCCGCGCCGGGGATCGGGTCGCCGTGGGGGTCGTGCGTCGGGTGGCCGAGGTCGGCGTCGACCCGGTCGAGGAACTGCTCCGACACGGCGTGCTCCAGGGCCTCGGCCTCGGTGTGGACCTCGTCCCACGAGTAGCCGAGCCGCTCCACCAGGAACGTCTCGATCAGCCGGTGCCGCCGGACCATCGCCACCGCGACCTGCTGCCCGAGCGGGGTGAGCACGACGCCGTAGTACGGGGTGTGCTCGATCAGGCCGTCGCGGTCGAGCTTCTTGAGGTTGCCCGACACCGTCGACGCCGACACCTTCAGGGACGCCGCGATGTCCCGGGTCGCCAAGCCGGGTCCGCCGCGCTCGCTGGCCTTCCAGATGAGCTTGACGTAGTCCTCTGCCATGGTGGACAGGGAGGGCAGGCGCATACCGCCAATCGTACGTCCCGCCTGGTACAACCAGCAGATGACCACCACCGCCCCCGTCCGAGCCCCTCGCCGTCGCTGGCCGGTGCCCCCGTCGCTGCTGCTCGGGCTCGCGCCGATCGTGGTGTTCGCGGCGATCAGCGCCTGGCGGTCACGGCCGAGCGACGACTACGCGACCCTCGGGCAGACGGTCGACAGCGTCGTGCACGCCCTCGTCATCCCCGAGGGCATCGCCGTCGCGGCACTCGCCCTGTTCGTCACGGCGCTCGGCTGGTGGCGGATCGCCACGGTCGACCCGGTCCGGACGCGAGTGCGGTGGACGATGGTCGCGCCGATCCTCGTGCTGGTGGTGTGCGTCGTCCGACTGCCCCTCATCGACTGGACGGCGCTGCCCGCGCACTACTTCCTGCTGCTCGCCGTCGGGGTGCTGTTCGTCGGGGTGTTCGAGGAGCTGATGGCCCGCGGCACCCTGCTCGTGGGGCTACGGCGGCGCCTGCCGGAGATGGGCGTGTGGGCCCTGTCGTGCGCGCTGTTCGGGCTGCTGCACCTGCTCAACGCGCTCGCCGGTGCCGGCATCGGGCCGACTCTGGTCCAGGTGGTGTTCGCGGCGTCGTTCGGGTCGACGCTGTACGTCGCGCGTCGGCTGACCGGGTCGCTGCTCGCCCCGGTGCTGCTGCACGCCTTCTGGGACTTCGGGTCGATCGGGTTCTCGGCGACAGCGGACCCGGGCGACGTCGGGAAGCTGACCCTGCTCGGTCTGATCGGGCTGTTCTCGTTCGGGGTGCTCGCGTTCGGCATCGTGGCAGGCGGGGTCATCGCCTGGTACGACGACCGGCCCCGTCGGCTCGCGAAGCGGTGGCTGTCGGTGCCGCCGATGGCGGCCTTCGCCCTGGAGGCCCGTGGGACGTCCCGCGAACCGGCTGCGGCGGGTGCCGCGGTCGCGTCCAGCCGCGGCTGACACGCGATAGCGGCCGCGGCCGACGCGCGCGGTCGCGTGTGACCGGCTAGAGCTCGACTTCGAAGGGCTCGGTGCGCACGAGCTCGTGCACGCCGGAGATGACCTCGCTCGGGCGGAACGGGTACCGGTCGATCTCCGCCTGGTCGCTGATGCCCGTCATCACGAGCACGGTGTGCAGCCCTGCTTCGATGCCGGCCTGCACGTCGGTGTCCATGCGGTCGCCGATCATGCCGGTGTTCTCGGAGTGCGCACCGATCCGGTTCATCGCGGAGCGGAACATCATCGGGTTCGGCTTGCCCACCACGTAGGGCTGCTTGCCGGTGGCCTTCTCGATCATCGCCGCGATGGCGCCGGTTGCCGGCAGGACCCCCTCGGCGCTCGGGCCGGTGGCGTCGGGGTTCGTCACGATGAACCGGGCGCCGGCGCGGATGAGCCGGACGGCCTTGGTGATCGCCTCGAACGAGTAGTTGCGGGTCTCACCGACGACGACGTAGTCGGGAGCGGTCTCGGTCATGATGAACCCGGCCTCGTGCAGGGCGGTCGTCATGCCGGCCTCGCCGATGACGAACGCCGAGCCGCCGGGCATCTGCGACTTGCAGAAGTCGGCCGTCGCGAGCGCACTCGTCCAGATCCGCTCCTCGGGCACGTGCAGGCCCGAGCCCCGGAGCCGGGCGCTGAGGTCGCGCGGCGTGAAGATCGAGTTGTTCGTCAGCACGAGGAACTCGGTGCCGTCGTCGAGCCACTGCTGGATGAGCTCCGGGGCGCCGGGCAGTGCCTGGTTCTCGTGGACGAGCACGCCGTCCATGTCGGTCAGCCAGCACTCGACGTCGTCTCGGGTCGCCATGGCCCTCACCCTACTGCGCAGGCGGTCGAGCCCGCCGTCTCCGTGCTCGGTGAACACGATCCGCGATATGCAGAACATGAATGATCGATGTGGAATGCGATGCGTGCGTACGCTGCTCGTCGGGGCGGTCCTCGCTCCGACGATCTGCGGGACATCAGCCTCGCGAGAACAAGGAGACCCATGCGATCCCGAAGTACAGCGCGCATCGCCGTGTCGACGCTGGCCACCGCTGGCGTCGTCCTCGGCCTTGCCCTGCCGACCGCCCCGGCGGCGAGCGAGCCGGAAGCACCCGGCGGCACCGCATCCGCCGCGACGCGGAGCACGGTCGACGTCGCGATCGACGTCACGAAGGACGGCAACGGCCCCTTCACCCCGACGGACGGCGCTGGTGGTGACGCAAGTGAGGAGAACGGCATCGTCCGCACGATGGACGCGATCACGTACCGCGTCTCCCTCAACTCGAACGACGGCACCAGCACGAACGAACGCTTCAGCGTGACCGCCCCCGCCGGCACGTCGTGGGCAGGGGTCCCGACCATCTGCGTCGGCCCCGGCTCGGCGGTCTCGGGCGCCGTGTTGACCTGCAACATCGGCACGCTCCGAGAAGGCCGGACGGTCTCCGTGCCGATCGTCCTCGACGTCTCCGCCGACCTGGAGAACGGCGACACGATCGCCGTCCCAGTGACCGCGACGGCGGACGAGGCCGAGAACGGAACCGCCACCGCGGTCGCCGAGGCCGTCACGGTCTCCGCAGCCGCGCGCTACAACCTGAGCAAGAACGTCCACGCGTCGTCGCTCCGGACCGACGTCACCGGTCCGGACGGAACGACGAAAGGGCTGCAGCTGATCTACCCGATCGCCGTGGACTGGCAGCCGCTCGTGCCCGGACAGGGCCTCCTCGGGTTCGAGAAGAGCACCGGGCCGATGACGTTCACGGACGACCTCTCCCAGATCCTCGGTGCCGTGCCCTCCGATGCGGTCCTGTGGAACGGTGGCAACCCCGTCTGCGGCCCCAACGACATGGGCGACTCGCGGATGGGAGGCCTGCCCGGCGGCAGCGGCGGCGGTGAGCAAGCGGTCACGGACTCCGGGGAGTTCTCGTGCGAACAGGCGGCCCCCGGTCAGGGCGTGGACGTCACCATCACCGGGACGGTCACCGACCCCGACCACGTCCCCTCGAAGAGCCTCACGAACGGGCCGATCGCCGGCGGCGCCAAGCCCTACTTCGTGAGCGGCTACATCAGCCTCTGGATGCCCAACCCTCCGACCGGGACCTCGGTGGAGTCGGTCAACACGTTCACGCCGCTGCAGACCACGTCCGTCAGCGGAGCGCCGAACTTCCCCGGCGGCACGGAACCCACGGGGGACAACTCCGCCGAGCGCAACGTCCTCGAGTACGCCGACGGCTCCGCGCAGAAGCGGCTCCTCCGGGTCATCGGCGACGGGCGCGCCGTCGAGCGGGGCTCTGCTCGCGACGGCGACCCGTGGGCCACCCCGGGCACGCTGCTCCGGAGCGACGTCACCGCCTCCAACAAGGGGCTGGCGTCGTTCGACGGCGCCGTCCTCTGCGACACCTTCGACCGCGACACGCAGCACATAACCCGCGTCGGCGACGGCAGGGTCGCGGCGTGGACCAGCGGCATGCGCAGCGCGAAGGTGCAGTACGCCGCGTACGACATGACCTCACCGTCCGCGGGCCAGAAGGCGACCTGTGACGACGAGGACGGCCCCTGGTACGACCGGCCGGAAGACGTCCCCGGTGGCATCGATGCAGTCGGAGCGGTCCGCGCGACCGGTGACGTCCCCGGTGGCAGTGACGGCACGCTCTACAGCTACGTCACCACCCAGGACGCCGCCGACGGCACACGGGCCCACGACTTCGGTCACGCGTGGTTCGGCGACCGCTCAGAACGCTGGGCGCACGACGTCTGGTCCGACGCGGACCTCGGTGCCGGTCCCCTGTCCGACAGCGTCATCCTCACCGAGAACCTCGCCCGGATCCAGAAGAAGATCGTCGACCCCGGCCACGACGCGGACGACACCCCCGACTCGACCACCTTCACCGTCGCCGGCGACACCATCGACTACGCCCTGTACCCGTCACTCACGAACGGCAACACCACGGGGAAGGAGGCCTCCGTGACGGTGCGCGACGTGCTGCCGAACCACGTGACCTACGTCGCCGGCAGTGCCTCCGAGGTGCCGGAGATCGACACCACGAAGGACGACGACGGCAACGACGTCCAGCGTCTCACTTGGACGACAGTGGTCCGTCCGAACGAGGCGATCGATCCGATCACGTACACCGCCGCGGTCTCGAAGCTCGCCCCGGCGGGCGCGATCACCAACGTGACGGACATCGCCTCGCCGACGGACAGGTCGCTGCAGGCCTTCCGCAACGCCCAGCGCGCCGTCCAGGTCGTCGCCACCGGCGGGGTCGGCATCGAGAAGACCGCCGTCGAACCGGTCGTCGTCTCGGGGGACCAGCTGGAGTGGGACCTCGGGTACACGAACATCGACACCACCCCGATCGACGGCCTGGACGTCATCGACGTCCTTCCGTACCGGGGCGACACCCGCAACTCCACCTTCCACGGCACGGTCGGACTCGCCGAGCCCATCGCGGTCGCCGCCGCCGCCGGTGAGCGCGTCCGCTACACGACCCGCGACCCGCGCGACGTCGTGCTCGACGCCGCTGACCCGTCGAACCAGGGCGGTGGCGCCACCACCTGGTGCTCGGCGTCGGCGTTCGGCGCCGAGGGATGCCCGGCCGGGCTCGCGGACGTCACGGCTGCGCGCATCCTGCGGACCGCCCCCGTGGCAGTGGGCGAGACCGTCACGCACCGGGTCGTGGTCGCGACGGCGGGCCAGCGCGACGGTGACACGTACACGAACCGGTTCGGCCTCCGCGCCTCGAACCTCGCTCTCCCGGTCCAGTCCAACCCGGCGACGGTCACCGTCGTCTCCGGTTCGATCGGGGACTTCGTGTGGTCCGACGAGAACGGCGACGGTCTGCAGGACGACGACGAAGCCGGCATCGCGGACGTCTCGGTCCGCCTCACCGGCTCGGACGACCGCGGCGACGCCGTGCGCCGGACCACCACCACGAACGGCGACGGCGAGTACACCTTCGACGACCTGCGCCCCGGCAGCTACACCGTGCACTGGACGGCTCCGGACGGTCGGGAGTTCACGAAGGAGCTCGTCGGCGACGACCGCGCGATCGACTCCGACGCCGACGCCTCCGGCGCGGCCGGCGCCGTCGAACTCGCCGCGATCCGTTCCGACGAGGGCCAGCTCGAGCACATCGAACAGGACCGCACCGTCGACGCGGGGCTCCTGCCCGCAGCGGAGACACCGACCGGACCGCCGGTGACGCCCGGTGGTCCGGAAGCGCCCGGACATCCCGGGAACGCCGGGAGCGCCGGGTCTTCGGGAACACCCGGCACTCACGACGACGCGGAGGCGTCGGCGGGTACCGGCGAAGGATCCCGCGATCCGGCACGCGGCGGACTGGCGTTCACCGGAGCTGACGGACTCGGACCGGCGGCGGTGACGGCGGTGCTGCTCCTGGCCCTGGGCGGCCTCCTCGTCGCGCGCAGGCGTCGCACCCGCGGATCGAGCCAGCGCTGAACCGTGGGGCCGCGGCGAGGCGGTCGTCGCGGCCCCACTGGCGGTCCGCTCAGAAAGGGCCGGGAGGCCCGGAGCGGCTCTTGCGCGCTGCTGGCAGACCCGAGATGGTCGAGACACCGAACTGCGCTCGGCTTTTGCCCTACGCTTTTCGGGACACGTACCGAATCAAGGAGGCCCCCTCGTGCTCGTCGAACCCGGAACCCCGTCCGCCGCGCCCCGACCCAACCCGGTGTCGGAGACGGAGCTCGAGGTGACCCCGCGCCGACGCCGAGGCCGCCCGAACGTGCTGTCCCGCGAGCAGGTGGTCGACGCCGCCACGACCATCGCGAACGAGGACGGCCTGGACCGCCTGTCCTTCCGGGCCCTCGGGGTGCGGCTCGGGGTCGCCCCGATGACCGTGCACCGGACCATCGGCGGCCTGGACGACCTGCACGCCGAACTCGTCCGCCGCACCGTCGACGAGTTCACCGCCACCTTCGTCTGGCCGGACGAGTGGCACGCCGTCGTCCGCACCTTCGCCACGACGTTCCGCGACCTGATGCGCACCCACCCGCTCGTGCTCGAGTCGCACAGCCAGCGCGCCCCGCTCGCCTCGACCGAGTCCGACGCCGTCGTGGCGAAGGTCGTCGGTGCCCTGCGGGACGCCGGACTCCCGCCGGCCGAGGCGATGTACACCTTCTTCGTCGTCTACGACTTCGTGGTCGGGCACGCCGGGGTGCAGGTCGGACGCGGGGACTCCGAGGCCGGACGCCCCGAGCGGCACCGGCTGGTGGGCGAGATCCTCGGCGAGCACTCCTACGACGACCGGTTCGCACTCGGCCTCGACATCCTGATCGCCGGCATCGAGACGCGCATCGACCGCGGGACCCGTACCGCCTGAGCCCGCGGCGCCTGAACCGGCGGTGGGAACCTGGTTCCGGACACGGAACCGCGCAGGTCGGCGGTGCTGTGACCGGAACCTGGTTCCCCGCGCCCGGCCGTACGCTGGTCGGGTGACCACTGCGCCCGAACCGTCGCACGAGCTGACGACCAACGGGGTGGGGCCGCACCCGGAACCCTGGCCCGACGACCCGAGGCTCGACCCGGAGCTCCTGGCCGCGGGGGACTCCCGGAACGTGCTCGACCGCTACCGCTACTGGTCGATGGACGCGATCGTCGCCGAGCTCGACACCCGCCGGCACACGTTCGACGTGGCGATCGAGAACTGGCAGCACGACCTGAACATCGGCTCGATCGTACGGAGCGCCAACGCGTTCCTGGCCGGCACCGTGCACATCATCGGGCGACGCCGGTGGAACAAGCGCGGGGCGATGGTCACCGACCGGTACCAGCACGTCCGCTACCACCCCGACGTCGAGGCGTTCCTCGCCGCGATGGCCGAGGAGCAGCGTCCCGTCGTCGCCATCGACAACACCGCCGGCGCCGAGCGCATCGAGACCGCGACGATCCCGGAGCGCTGCGTGTTCCTGTTCGGGCAGGAGGGCCCCGGGCTGACCGAGCAGGCGGTCGCCGGTGCCGACGCACACCTGGAGATCACGCAGTTCGGGTCGACGCGGAGCATCAACGCCTCGGCCGCCGCGGCGATCGTCATGCACAGCTGGGTCGTCCAGCACGCCCGGTTGCCGGACGCTCCCTGAGCCGGAACGGCCGGGTGGGGGCCGTGGACCCGGCCGTTCCGCGCACCGGGCGGGCGGGGCGGAGGCGGGTCGGGCCTCCAGGCCGGGGTCCGGGGTGCCGCGTCAGCGCGCGGCGGTGGTGCGGCGCGCGACCAGGCGGGGTTCGACGAGGAGTTCCGTGGCGGCGATCCGCGGATCGGCGATGCGGGCCAGCAGGCGCTCGCCGGCGCCGCGGCCGATCTCGACACTGCGGTCGTCGATGCTCGTCAGGCCGACGTACCGCATCGCGGCCACCGGGGTGTCGTCGTAACCGATGACGGAGACGTCCTCGGGGACGCGCAACCCGCGTTCGGCGAGCTCGGACAGGGCACCGAGGGCCATCACGTCGTTCGCCGCGAAGACGGCGGTGACGTCCGGGTGCTCGTCGAGGAGCATGCCGAGGGCGCGGGAACCGGCCTCTTCGGTGGGTTCGCCCGGCAGCACCGTCGTGACGACGGACGCGCGTGCCGCCGCAGCCTGCGCGAACCCGGCCTGGCGCTCGGCCGAGGCCGCCGAGCTCGCACCGACGAACCCGAGGCGGGTGTGGCCGAGGTCGAGCAGGTGCTGCGCCGCGATGCCGCCTCCGGCGTGGTCGTCGTTCGCCACGGTGTCGGCACGGGGGATCGCGACGCGGCCGCCGGCGATCACGAGCGGCATCGAGGCGGGGATCGCGAGGTCGGTGGTGGGCTCGCCGGCGATCACGATGCCCTCGACGCGCATCGAGAGGAACCCCTCGACCGGAGAGGCATCGAGCCCCGTGTTGAGGAACCGGTCGGCGACCACGAGCCGGTGTCCCTGGTCCTGCAGGCTCTCGCGCAGGCCGGTGAGCAGGTCCACGAACCACTGGTTGCGGAAGTCGTCGAGCACCACGCCGATCGTGCGGCTGCGCGTGCCGGCGAGGGAGACGGCCGCGGTGGAGGGGCGGTAGTCGAGCTCCTGGATGGCCTTGAGCACGGCGGCCCGGCGCTGGTCGCTGACCCGGGGGGAGCGCTGCAGCACGAGGGAGACGAGGGACTTCGAGACACCGGCGCGTGCAGCGACGTCGTAGATGGTCGCGGGCTTGCCGTCTCCCATGATGCGCTTCGACCTCCGTTGGCTCGTGCGTCGATCGTAGCGGGCGCGCGCCGGTTCGCTTCGTGAGCAGAAATGGTCGGGTGCGGAGCGGCGACTCGACCGTTTCTGCTCACGATCGACGCGTGGCCGGTCCTCCACACGGGAGGCCCGGGGCGCGTTGTGCACAGAAGTCGCGTTCGCCGCGCGGGCAGCTGGGGTCGCTGCTCGCGCGCCGGGGGTAGCGTCCGCTGTATGGCGACGCTGCTCATCACCGGAGCCGCGGGTCGGATCGGGAGCGCCCTGCGTCCTCGACTGCGGTCCGCGGGACACGACCTCGTGCTGCTCGACGAACAGCGGCCCCACGATCCGATCGTCGCCGGGGAACGGTTCGTGCCCGGTTCGGTGAACGACCCGGCGGCGGTGGACGATGCGCTCGCCGGGGTCGACACCGTGGTGCACCTGGCGGGTATCCCGACCGAGGCCGCCTGGGAGGACCTGATCGCGGCGAACCTGACCGGCACGAAGAACGTGCTCGAACGGGCGGCCGCCGCCGGGGTGCTCCGGGTGGTGCAGGCGAGCTCGATCCACGCAGTGGGGCTGGTGCCCGAACCCCTCGACCAGCCGGGGAGTGTGCCCGGAGACCGGCTGCCCCGTCCGGACACGTACTACGGCGTGACGAAGGCGGCGATGGAACTGCTCGGCAGCCTGTTCGCCGACCGGTACGAGATGTCGATCGTGTCCGCGCGGATCGGTGCGTTCGGTGCGCTGCCGCCGACGACCCGGGGGCTGCTCATGTGGACCTCGCCCGACGACCTGACACGCCTGGTGCTCGCGACCGTGGCGCTCCGCGACCCCGGGCACCACGTGGTCTGGGCTCTGTCGCGGAACACCGGGTCGCCGGCTGACCTGTCCGCCGGGGAGCGCATCGGTTTCCACCCCCTCGACGACGCGTCCGCCGTGCTCGACGCCGACGCCCGTGCAGCCCTGCCGACGGACGACCTGAGCACCCTCGGCGGCGGGATGGTGCACCAGCCGCTCGGCGAACGCGCTTCGTGAGCAGAAGAGGTCGGGTGACCTGATGTCACCCGACCTCTTCCGCTCACGAAGCGCGCCCGCGCCCGGCGCGCTCCGCTACCCGATCAGGCTCGGGCGCAGGTCGCGCAGCGTGCGGGAACGGGTCTGCCGCGCCGTGACCACGAAGGACACCAGGAGCGCCCCGAGCAGCCAGCAGAGCAGCACGCCCGCATCGGACCACGCGGCGCCGAGGTTCCCGCCGTACATCGTCTGCCGGATCGCGTCGACCGAGTACGTCATCGGCAGCGCGAAGTGCAGCGCCGCCAACGGTCCCGGCAGCGTCTGCCACGGGAACGTGCCACCGGCGGTGACGAGCTGCACGAGCATCAGCACCAGGCCGAGGAACTGCCCCACGGACCCGAGCAGCACGTTGAGCGCCATGATGATCGCCGCGAAGGTCGCCGAGGCCAGCACCATGATGCCGATCGTGCCGCCGACGTGCACCACGTTCAGGTCGAGGGCGAAGCGCACGATGAAGAACAGCGCCACCATCTGCACCAGGCCGAGGAGCGCCGGGGTCAGCCAGCCGCCGAACACCACCGCGAGGGGCTTCCGGACGGCCGTGATCGCACGCTTCGAGATCGGCTTCAGGATGAGGAACAGCGCGTACATGCCGATCCAGGCCGCGAGCGAGATGAAGAACGGCGCGAGGCCGGCGCCGTAGTTCGACGCGGCGGCGACGTTGTCGTCCCCGACCTTGACCGGGTCGGAGATGACCGAGGCCTGCGACTCACGCTCCGAGGCGTTCGACGCCGGGATCTTCGTGCGGCCCTCGTCGAGCGACGACGCGAGCTTCGACGAGCCGGTCTTGAGCTCGTCGAGCCCCGATGCGAGCGACGAAGCGCCCTGGTCCGCGGTCTTCGCCCCGGACGCGAGCTGCGACGCACCGGACGACAGGGTCGGAGCCGCAGCGGCCAGCGTCGACGTCCCGTCGGCCACCTTCGACGCTCCGGACGAGAGCGTGGATGCGCCCGTCGCCGCGGTGGCGATGCCGGACGACAGCTCCGGAGCCTTCGCCGCGAGCTTGCCGGTGCCGGCGGCGAGCGTGTCGGAGCCGTCGGAGAGCTGCTGGATGCCACTCGTCAGCGCCGGAGCCTGCTCGGCGAGCTGCGATGCCCCGGCGGACACCTGCGCGCTGCCGGTCTTGAGCTTCTGCAGGTTGCCCGACAGTTCGCCGGCACCGGTGCCGAGGTCGGCGCTGCCGGCCTGCAGGTCGTCGAGTCCGGCGAGCAGCGTGGTCTTCTGCTCCGGGGTGAGCACCGTGGACGCCTGCACGACCGGCTTCAGCGACGCGACGAGTTGCGGCGACTGCGCCGAGAGCTGCTGGACACCCTCGATGAACGGCGTTGCCTCGTTGGCCAGCGTGGCGTTCCCGGTGGCGACCTGCGAGGCTCCACTGGCGAGCTTCTGCGAGTCCGACGGCAGCGAGGCCGTCTGGTCACGGAGCTGGTGCAGCCCGGTCTGCAGCTGCTGCGCCCCCGCGTTCAACTGCTGCGTCTGCGACGGCAGCGCCGCCGTCTGCTGCTGCGCGCTGGCCAGCCCGGACGCCAGGGTCGACGCCCCCGACGCCACCTGCTGCGCCCCGCTGTTCAGCTGCTGGGTCTGCGACGGCAGGTCGGCCGTGCCGGAGGCGAGCTCCGCCGCACCGGAGGACAGCTTGCCGGTGCCGTCGGCGAGCTCGTGCGCACCCGAGTCCGCCTTGGCGGTTCCGGAAGCGAGTTCATCGGCCCCGTCGACGGCGTCGCCGAGGCTGTCCCGCACGTCGGCGAGCCCGACGAGCAGGGTCTTCGCCGCCTGCTTGCCGACGCGCTCGGCGACGGCGGTGCGCATGGTCTTGCCCGCCTGCTCGGCGATGGTGGAGGCCAGGTACGAGTTCGTGTCGGCCGTCGTCATGACGAGCTTCGCCTGCGTCGGGTCGTCGGACTGCGCGGACACCAGGTGCTCGGAGAAGTCGTGCGGGATGGTGACGACGAAGTCGTAGGTGCCGTTCCGGACGCCGGAGCGGGCATCGGCGGCGCTGGTCTTCGTCCACTTGAAGTCGGCGCCGTCGATGGCCTCCTTCGTGACGTCCTTGCCGTAGTCGACGTGCTCGCCGTCCAGCGTGGCGCCGGCGTCGAGGTTCACGATCGCGGCGGGGATCTGGTCGAGCTTCGCGTAGGGGTCGCGGTTCGCCCACAGGTAGGCGCCGCCGTACAGCAGCGGCACGATCATCAGCGCGATGAACGCCAGGCGTGCGAGCGGGGTCGCGGTGAGCCGCGCGAGTTCTGCGCGGACGAGCGAGGTGGTGGTCACTTCTGTGCCTCCGTCGGGACGGTTGCGGATGCTTCGGTGACGGAAGGAGCGGCCGGGAGGCCCGGCTCGGTTCCGTCGGTTCGGGCCACGTCCTCGGGGTCCTCGGTCTGGGGCGTCACGAGCGTCGCGACGTCGTCGTGCGTGTCGATCGTGTCGAGCAGGTGCTCGACGGTCGCGGCGGCGGCCTTCGAGGTCACGAGGACCACGGTCACGCCCCGTCGTGTGACGTCGCGGACCACCTGGAACCAGTCCTCGACGGCGCCGCCGTGCCGCTCGGGCGAGGTGATCACGATGCCTGTCACACCGTCGCGGAGCAGGGCGAGTTCGACGAGCAGCCGGACACGCACGGCGGTCGGCACCCGCTGCACGGCGGTGTCGACGTAGTCCCGCAGTCCGAGCTCGTCGAGCACGGTGTCGACGTGCTCGCGGTTCGGCCGCTGCCCGGCGAACGCGAGCTCCTCGCGCACGATCTGCTTGAGGGTCATGACGGGGAAGGGCTCGGCGACCCCGGGGGTGTCGACGAGGGCGAACGAGCGCCGGACGGCTGCCGGGTCCTCGTGGCCGTCGAGCAGCAGCCGCCCGGTGTCGGGCTGCATGCGGCCACCGGCGACGAGTGACGCGAGCACGGGTGCCTGCTCGGTCTCGACGGCGAGGACCCCCGGGCGTCCGGGGGCGGCGACGGCGGAGACGACGGGCAGGGGCGCGCCGGGCTCCTCGCCGATGCCGACGTGGTCGAGTTCGAGCGTCATGCGTGGTCCTTCCGGACGAGAGCGGGAGCGGGAGCAGGAGCAGGAGCAGGAGCGGCGGGTTCGGAGAGCAGCGCGGTGCGCCAGTCGATGCCGGCCGTGCCCAGCGCCGACACCACCACCATGCGCCGGCCGTCCTCGTCGCTCGTGCCGGAACGGGTGGCCTCGTCGAGGACGGCGATGCACGCGCCCTCGACCAGACGGCCGAGGGTCTCGGGGTCGACGTCGTTCCGCATGGCGCCGTCGGCGATCCCGAGCGCGCACGCCTGGCGCACCTGTGAGCGCAGCGGGGCGAACACCTCGGCGACGGGTTCGGCGAAGGGGCTGCGCACGGCGACCCGGGCCATCGAGCGGACGTGCGACACCTCGGTCCAGAGCGTCACGGCGATGGCGGCGAGGCGTGCGGCCGGCGGGAGCTCCTGCAGGTCCGAGGTGGTGGGCATGGCGGCGGCGATCCGGGCGGCGCCGGCGGTCACGACCTCGCGCACCAGGTCGTCGCGCGAGGGGAAGTGTCCGTACACCGCACGGCGCGACAGGCCGGCCGACGCGGCGATCGTCTCGATCGAGGCATCAGGGTCCTGCTGCAGGCAGGTCTTCGCCGCGTCGAGGAGGGCTGCCCGGTTCTCCGCGGCGTCGCGGCGGGGCGCGCGGGAGGGCTGCTCGGTGGTGGTCACGGACCCATCGTAATAACGTGCACACAGGTGTGCAACTTAACAGGATCCGTCCCCCGGACGAGGGGGGTCCCCCAAAGAGCGGACTGTCCTGCCTGAGAACGAACGCATAGCTTCACAGGAATCTCATGCGAACCACGGACTGAGCCTGGAGTGCCCTCTTTGAACCGTGCAACACCGATTCCCGACCCGAACCCAACACCCCGTCGCTTCACCCGCGTCCTGACCGCCGGCATCGCCGTCGCGGCCCTCGCGTGTGGCGGTCTCGCAGTCGGGGGTGCGGCCTCCGCAGCTCCGGCCGGGATCTCGGTGGCCGACCTCAAGCTCTCCGCCCCGCTCCGTGACGCCAAGCCGACGAAGACCGTCGCCGCGTTCGTGCGCACGACCGGCCAGGGTGCCCTCGAAGTGGACGCCAAGGCGAAGGGCGGGGACCTGACGAAGTCGCGGACCCAGTCCTCCGCAGCCAAGAACCGCGTCGAGGCGATCCAGTCGACCGTCGCCGCGGTGCGGTCGGCCGTCGAGCGAGCCGACGCCGAGGCGACCGAGCTCTACTCGACCGAGTACACCGTCCCCGGAGTCGCGGTCGTCGCCGACGTCGACGCGTTCCGGCAGATCGCGGAGCGGTCCGACGTCGAGAGCATCATCCCGCTCACGCCGAAGAAGATCGTCGAGCCGACGGTCAACGAGGACGCCGACGCCGCTCCCTCGGGCGTCGACCCCGGCCTGGTCCAGCCCGGTGCTGACGGCGTCGCGCCGAAGAACGCCGCGAGCGACGTCTACACGCGTTCGCTCGACGCCTGGCAGCAGACCGGCCACACCGGCCAGGACGTCAACGTCGCCGTCCTGGACACCGGGCTCGACTACACGCAGGCCGACTTCGGCGGCCCCGGCACCACCGAGGCGTACCAGCAGGCCCTGGCGAACGCGAGCGGCGGCGCCCCGGACGCGAGCCTGTACGACGCGTCGAAGTTCCTCGGCGGGTACGACTTCGCCGGTGCGACCTACAACGCCGACCCGACGGACCCGGACGCCTACGACCCGGTGCCGGCTCCCGACGACAACCCGATCGACGGCAAGGGCGGCGACCACGGCACGCACGTGTCCGGCTCGATCGCCGGCTACGGCCTGACCGCCGACAAGCAGCGGTTCGACGGTGACTACACCAAGCTCACCACGCAGCAGGTGCAGGACATGTGGATCGGTCCGGGCACCGCGCCCGAGGCCGGCCTGTACGCCCTGAAGGTCTTCGGTGACAACGGCGGCTCGACCGACGTCACCGGTGCCGCGCTCGACTGGGTGGGCCAGGCGCTCACCGAGGGCAAGGACATCAACGTCCTGAACCTGTCGCTCGGCTCCGACTACGGCGCGCCGGACGACCCCGACAACGCCAAGATCGACGCACTGACCGCTCGCGGCGTGCTCCCCGTGATCGCCTCGGGCAACGCCGACGACTTCACTGACATCGGTGGTTCGCCGGGCAACGCCGAGGGTGCGCTCACCGTCGCCGCGAGCGCCACGGGCCAGTCGCTCTACGACGGCGTCCAGGTCACCGCGCCGGCCGACGTCGCGAAGACCTACCGTTCGCAGTACTCGTCCAACTTCACGGGCACCCTGCCCGTCGAGGGCGACGTCGTCGTCCCGACCACGAACATCGACGGCTGCGCAGCGTTCAGCCCCGCTGACGCCGCGGAGATCGCGGGCAAGGTCGTCTGGCTGAAGTGGACCGACGCCGCGCTCGAGTGCGGTTCCGCTGTCCGCTTCGACAACGTCGAGGCCGCCGGCGGCGCCGGCGTCCTGCTGGCGGGCACGCTCGACACGTTCGAATCCGGCATCGGTGGCAACGCGACCATCCCGGGTGCCGAGCTGACCGCGAAGAGCGTGGCGAGCCTCCAGGCCACCGCCAAGGCGGGGACCCTGCACGTCCGCTTCGCGGACGAGCTCAAGGGCTTCGAGATCGCCTTCGAGGCGGACGCCGTGAACACGCTCGCGTCGTTCACCAGCCGTGGCGTGCACGGGTCGTTCGCCGACATCGTCAAGCCGGACATCGCCGGCCCCGGGGTCAACGTGATCTCGGCGGCCAACGGCACCGGTGACGGCCGCATGTCGATGAGCGGCACCTCGATGGCCACGCCGGACGTCGCGGGCATCGCGGCGCTGACGTTCCAGTCGCACCCGACCTGGTCCGCCCCGCAGGTGAAGGCGGCGCTGATGAACACGGCGACGCACGACGTCGAGGACGGTGACGGCACCGCGACCCTGCTCCGTCAGGGCACCGGCCGCGTCGACGCGCTGCAGGCCGTCACGGCGGACACCACGGTCCGCAGCGTCGAGAACGGCCAGCTCGTCACCGCCTCGTTCGGTGTCGTCGAGGTCGCCGCGAAGACCACCGAGACCCGGTCCCTGCTCGTCGAGAACACCAGCTCGACCGCGCACACCTACGACGTGGCCTACCAGCCGCGGGTGTCCCAGCCGGGTGTGGCGTTCTCGCTCAGCACCAAGCGCGTCACGGTCCAGCCGGGCCGGGGTGCCGTCGTGGACCTGACGTTCACGATCGCCGACCCGACGGCCCTCCGCCGGGTCATCGACCCCACCCAGGAGTCGGTCCAGAAGGGGTACCAGCGCGAGTTCGTCGCGGCGGCCACCGGACTCGTCACCTTCACCCCGACCGACACCACGACCGATCCGCTGCGGGTCGGCACGTACGTCGCGCCGAAGCCCGTGAGTGCGGTCCGCGGCGCGGGCATCACGTACACCGGCTCCCAGAAGACCGCCGACCTGCCGCTGCGTGGCCGGGTGGTCGACCAGGGGACGGCGACGACGGGGTACCACGCGGCGGTCGCGCCGTTCGTGCTCGGCGGGACGGACCCCCAGGAGACGTTCGCGGAGGGTTCGGCGTCGCAGTCGCTCCGTGCCGCGGACGTCCGGGCCTACGGGGCGAGCTTCGACAAGGCGTCCGGCACGCTGGCGTTCGGCATCCAGACCGCGGGACCCGACGCCAACCCGGGCGCCGTGACCAACGTCGAGGTGCTGATCGACACGGACCGCGACGGTGAGCCGGACTACCTGGTCTACGACGCGAAGTCGGCCACCATCGACGCCACCCTCGCCACGACGGTCGACCTCGCGACCGGCAAGACCGTCGACGCGCAGCCCCTCAACGGCGGTGCGCCCGGGCAGGACGTCAACACCTTCGACAGCACGGTGAAGGTGCTGACGGTGGATGCCGCGCTGATCGGTGCGACGTCGACGTTCACGTACTCGGTCCTGACCGAGTCGGCCTACGCGCCGGCTGCGGCCACGAGCGGCTCGTCGATCGTGGACGAGACCGCCACGGTGGCGTTCAACCCGGCGAAGCCGCCCCTGGCCTTCGCGCAGGGCTTGTCGACGGGTGTCGTCTTCGCCGACCGGGGCTCGCTCCAGGTCACGCGGTCGCCCGGTGTCGCGAGTGCCCGGGTCCTGCTGCTCCACCTCGGCAACGCGGTCGGCAGCCAGGCGCAGAGTGTCGCCGCGACCTGGGTGGCCCCGACCCTGCAGCTCCAGAAGGGCAGCGGGGTGTCGATCGCCGGCACGCCGAAGGTCGGGTCGAAGCTCAAGGCGGGCCACGGCAAGTGGAACGGCACGGGCGTCACCTACTCGTACCGGTGGCTGCGGGACGGCAAGGCCGTGACGAACGCCACGGGTTCGTCGTACACGCTCGGCTCCGCGGACGCGGGTCACCGGATGTCGGTGACGGTCGTCGCGAAGGCGACGGGCTACCAGGACGGCACGGCGACGTCGAAGCCGACCGTGAAGGTGGCGCGCTGATCCGCCGTTCGACACGGTGACCAGGAGGTGCCGGGCCCGGATCGGGCCCGGCACCTCCTGTTCGTGCAGGGGTCTCGACTCGTCGGTGCGTGTACGGGACAGGTAGTTAGACAAACTAGTTACGTGGTGCCAGTGTTGCTCCCATGCAGAACACGCTGAACCAGCTCCGGTCCAACCCGGTCGAGTGGCGCCGTCGTGGACTCACTCCGCCGGACGTCATCCAGGCCATGATCGAGCAGCGCCTGGCCGAGCCCGGGCACTCCCAGCCCGTCGGTGACCCGTCGTACCAGGACTTCTTCCGGAGCTGATCCGGGGTCGGCCGGGCGATCCGGGACGCACCGACCGACAGACGGGAGGCGCGGTGCCAGCTGGCACCGCGCCTCCCGTCTGTCTGCCGGTGACGTCTCGGACGTCACTTGCCGATCTTGCCGTCGGCCGCGTCCTCGGCCTTGCCGATCTGGTCGCCGTGCCCGCCGCCGGTCGCCTTGTCGGCCGCGTCACCCGCCTTGTCGAGGCCGGTGTCCGTGGCCTTCTCGCCCTTGTCGCTGTCGGCGAAGTCCTTCGCCTTGTCTCCGATGCCGCTCATGTCGTGCTCCTTCCCTGGTGGATCTGGACGGGTCCGACCGTGCTCCGACCGATCCGGACGGACACCCAGGTGCGCTGGATGTGGACAAGCAGCGTGCCGTCCACAGGGCGTCACAGCGGGTGACGCGCAGGCGACCAGCCGATAGACTCGGGTGGACCACCGGCCCGGACGGCCGTGTGCGGTCCTCCGCCAACGTGAGGAGAACCAGATGCCCGCAGCAGTCATCATTGGCGCCCAGTGGGGCGACGAGGGCAAGGGGAAGGCCACCGACCTCCTCGGCTCCCGCATCGACTACGTCGTGAAGTTCAACGGCGGCAACAACGCCGGCCACACCGTCGTCGTCGGCGGCGAGAAGTACGCCCTGCACCTGCTGCCCTCCGGCATCCTGACGCCCGGTGTGACCCCCATCATCGGGAACGGCGTCGTCGTCGACCTCGAGGTGCTGTTCCAGGAGCTCGACGCCCTGCGCGCCCGCGGCGTCGACGTCTCGAAGCTGCTCGTGTCGGCCAACGCCCACGTCATCACGCACTACCACCGCACCGTCGACAAGGTGACCGAGCGGTTCCTGGGCAAGCGCCAGATCGGCACCACCGGTCGCGGCATCGGCCCGACCTACGCCGACAAGATCAACCGCGTCGGCATCCGGATCCAGGACATCTTCGACGAGAACATCCTGCGCCAGAAGGTCGAGGCCGCGCTCGACCAGAAGAACCACCTGCTGGTCAAGGTCTTCAACCGTCGCGCGATCGACCCGGAAGAAGTCGTCGAGTCGCTGCTCTCGTTCGCCGAGCGCCTGCGCCCGATGGTCGCCGACACCGCCCTCGAGATCCACCGTGCCCTGGAGCGCGGCGAGACCGTCCTGTTCGAAGCCGGCCAGGCCACGATGCTCGACGTCGACCACGGCACCTACCCGTTCGTCACCTCGTCGTCCGCGACCGCCGGCGGCGCTGCGACCGGTTCGGGCATCGGCCCGGGCAAGCTCGAGCGGATCATCGGCATCGTCAAGGCGTACACGACCCGCGTCGGCGCCGGTCCGTTCCCGACCGAGCTGTTCGACGAGTCGGGCGAGTTCCTGCGGGCCAACGGCTTCGAGTTCGGCACCACCACCGGCCGCCCGCGCCGCTGTGGCTGGTACGACGCCCCGATCGCCCGCTACACGGCACGCATCAACGGTGTGACCGACTTCGTGCTCACCAAGCTCGACGTCCTGACCGGGCTCGAGACGATCCCGGTGTGCGTCGCGTACGAGGTCGACGGCGTCCGCGTCGACGAGGTCCCGGTCAACCAGTCCGACTTCCACCACGCGAAGCCGGTGTACCAGGAGTTCCCCGGCTGGACCGAGGACATCACCGGAGCCCGCACCTTCGACGACCTGCCGAAGAACGCACAGGACTACGTCCTGGCGATCGAGGCGATGTCCGGCGCACGGATCTCCGCGATCGGTGTCGGTCCCGGCCGTGACGCCATCGTCGTTCGGCACGACCTGCTCGGTGCTGACGAACGTGCCGACGAGCGCGCCGGCGAACGCACCGACGCAGCGTGACGATGCGGATCCTGTTCGTCTGCAGCGGCAACATCTGCCGGTCCCCGCTCGGCGCGCAGGTCCTGACGGCACGGCTCGGCCCGGACGCCCCGGCGTTCGTGGTCGAGTCGGCCGGCACCATCGCCGACGACGGCGCCCCGATGGACGCCGCCGCGGCCGAGCAGTCCGTGCGACTCGGCGGCGAGCCGACGGCCCACCGGTCGCGGTACCTGACGGCCGAGATCGTCGAGCGTGCCGACCTGGTGCTGACCGCCGAGCGATCGCACCGCGCAGCCGCCGTCTCCCTGGCACCCCGGGCGTCCAAGCGGACGTTCACGATCAAGCAGTTCGCGCGGGTGCTCGCCGGCCTCGAGCCCGGTGACCTGGCCGACGTGTCGACCCCGCAACAGCTCGTGGAGCGCGTCGCCCGCCTGCGCGGCACCGTCCCGCCGCCCGCCGACCCGGCCGACGACGACGTCGACGACCCCTACCGTCGCTCGACGGCGACCCACCAGCGCGTCGCCGACGAGCTCGACGTGGCCCTGACCGGCATCGCGGACGCGTTGCGCGCGGTGGTCTGACCCCCTGACGGACGCCAGGCCAGGTGCCAGCTGGCACCGGGCCTGGCGTCGTTGTCGTGCTACCGACCGGTGCCGGCGTCCGTTGCGGGGCCGGTCACGCGGGGCAGACCGCCCAGGCGGCGCCGCAGCAGCACCGCTGCGCCGGTCACGAGCAGCAGCAGCGCCGTGACCCCGAGGAGCCCGAGCCCGTGTGCGCCGGTGAAGGCGAGTTCGCCGTCGGCGACCGGGCGGTCACCGGCTCCGGGGACGTCGCCGACCGGGACGGCGGGAGCGTCCGCAGCGCCGTCGCCCGTGCCGCCGTCGCCCGCGCCGGGCGTCTCGTCGCCGGGGGTGCCCGGTGCGGGTGCGTCCGGATCCTCCGGTTCGGCCTCGGCTGGCACCGCGACCGCGAACGCGACCGCCGTCCCGCTCCGGGTGCCGATCGACTGGACCGCCTCGGCCGAGCTGGTCTCGACCGCGCGCACGGCGGCGGCGCGACGGGAGTCGTCGCCGGCCAGCTCGACCGTCCAACCACCGTCGGACCGGACCTCGGTGGTGCCGGTCACCGCGCCGGAGAGCGTGACGGTGGCACCGGGGTGCCCGTCACCGGTGATCGCGGTCGGTACGGCCTGGGTGCCGGGCTCGTCGACGGTGAGCGCGTCGAGGTCGGCGCGGGCGGTCAGCCAGGATTCGGCTCCGATCGGGTGGTCGACCACGCGGGTCTCACCGATGCAGCCGTTCCAGCCGTTCGTGGCGGCGTCGTCGACCCAGTCGCTGCCGAACAGCCACGGCATGCCGTCCTGCACGGTTTGCCCACCGGTGTCGGTGGCGTTGCGGAGAACCGGGGCACCGTCGATGTACATCGTGGTGGTGTGGGCGTCGGCGTCGTTCACGAGGGCGACGTGCAGCCAGCGGCCGGGGATGATCTCGCCGGACCACGCGGTGCGGTCACCCTTCGCGGCGTCCGCGGTGATCTCGGTCCACTGGAACTCCTTGAGGTTCGAGATGCCGAGTGCGGCCGGGGACGCGGTCCAGTCCCAGCGGGTCTGCGGGACGCCGATCTGGGAGCGGTTGCCACTCCGGACGATCGCCTTCGACCACGCGTTCGCGCCGTCGGTCCAGGACGGGTCGACCTCGAGGAACGTCTCGATCGTGTAGCCGTCCGGGAACGTCGCACGGTCGACCGTCGTGTCGCCGGGCGAGGTCAGTGCGCTGAAGCGCTTCGCGGCCTTGTCGGCGTTCGCGAAGCAGAGCCCGGCGCCGTCGGAGGAGAGCGGGTGCGCTTCGTCGACGATCGTGACGTCGGTGTCCTGCGCGGTCGGGGAGCCGGACTCGGCGTGGGTCATGCGGGTGAGGTCGGCGTCACCGACGACGTCGTCCACGGTCGCACCGGGCGCGAGGGTGCCGGGCTCCTGCGCACCGGGACGCCACCAGGCCAGCGTGCCGTCGACCTCGGTGTGGTCGGCACGGCCGCCGGGCAGCTCGGTCGTCACCGGCGGAGCGCCCTCGAACCCGTCGAGCAGCATCTGGCGGGCCCGGTCGATGAGCGGCGGCTCGTCGGCGGATCCGGCGCGGAAGTCCGGTGCGAACCCGGCGAAGCGTGCACGGAAGTCCACCGGCACGGTGTACCGCTGGTTGGCGGCGTCGAGCAGCGGCTGGTCGTAGGACGTCAGGGTCGAGGACGGCTTCCAGGTCACCCACGGCGACGCGGTCTGCATCGCGAGGGTGCCGTTCGTCAGGTCGAACTCCATCAGGCCGAGGTAGCCGTTGCCGCCCTCGTAGTCCATCTGGTGATCGATCAGGACCTGCGTCACCGCGTGCCCCGCCGTGTTCGTGCGGCTCTTCCAGGTGGAGCCGTGGAAGTGCCCGTTGAGGGTCAGGAAGACCTGGTCGTTCGGGGCGATGACGTTCTTCCACAGACGCTCGCCGTAGGCCGTGTCGACCGCGGTGAGGCCGTCGGTGGCGATGTTGATGACCTCGTGCGAGGTCAGGATCGTCGGCAGGGTCGGGTGGGCCGCGATCACCTGGTTCGCCCACGCGAGGGTCTCGTCCGAGGCACGCCACGGCAACGCGAGCGAGAGGAACCGCTGTCCCTCGGCCTCGAACACGTGGAACTGGCTCAGCCCGGTGTGGTCGGTGCCGGACTCGACGGTCGGCTGACCGGTGGCTCGGGACGCCGGGAAGGTCTGCAGGTACGGCTCGGCGGCGAGGTCGTACGAGGTGTCGAACACGGTGTCGGCGGAGTTCCGGACGTCGTGGTTGCCCGTCGTGATGCTGTACGGCAGCCCGGCGTCGTCGAGCACCGACATCGCCCGGTCGGCCGCCTGCCACTCGCCGGCCTGGCCGACCTGGTCGACGACGTCGCCGACGTGCGTGGTGAACGGGATGCGCAGCTCGTCGGCGTGCTCGGCGAGCCACTCCGTCTGCACGTGGAACGGGTCGTCGCCGTAGCGGGGGAGGAACTGCGACGCCGAGTAGCGCGAGTAGAACTGCGTGTCCGGCAGCACCGCGAGGGTGAAGCGGGACGCGAGGTCCTCGGCGGGGACGGGAGCCGCCGCGGCCGGAGCCGGCGCGGCGGTCAGGACGGGGACGCCGACGGCGGCGGCGAGGGCGAGGGCGGTGGCGGCCAGGGCGGGGGATCGATGGCGAGAGCGGTGTGCGGTCACGCGACGATGCTGGTGGCGACGTCTGTCGCGGTGGTTTCCTGAGTGTGACCACAGCGTGAGCGGCAGGCGACCACCACCCCTGCAACGACGGACGGACGGCCCGAACGGCGCTTGCATCCTTCGATGGAACTCGCGCAGGTGCATCCCGAAGCCGGTCGTCCCCGAGCGCGCAGGTTCCTAGCGTCGTGTGCATGACGAACACCACCGAAGTCCGGCCCACCGCCGGCACCGCAGCCCGCGACCGAGGGGGTGTCCGCGGCCTCATCGCCCGGCACCCGCTCGTGTCCTTCTTCACCATGGCACTCGGCCTGAGCTGGCTCGCGTGGGTGCCGTACATCCTGTCGCCGCACGGCATGGGCGTGTGGGACATCCACTTCCCCGAGGTCCTGGGCAGCGCGCAGTTCACGGGCGTCCTGCCCGGGGCACTCCTCGGCCCGTTGGGCAGCGCGTTCATCGTCACGGCGGTCGCCGACGGTCGCGCGGGGCTCCGCCGCTGGGTCGGACGGCTGTTCCGCTGGCGGGTCGCCTGGTACTGGTACGCGCTGGCGCTCGTCGTCGTGCCGGCCCTGATCGTCGTGTCCGCGCTGCCGTTCGCCGGTGGTGACGTGCGGGCACCCTCGGCCCTCGCCTTCGCCATGCTCGTCCCCGGCCTGGTCATCCAGCTGTTCTCGACCGGCCTGAGTGAGGAGCCCGGCTGGCGCGACTTCGCCCTGCCCCGCCTGCAGCACCGCTTCGGGGGCCTCGGAGCGGCCGCGATCCTCGGCCCGATCTGGGCGCTCTGGCACATGCCGCTGTACTTCAGCGACTGGGGCGGCTGGCCGAACGCGCACTGGAGCGAGCCCGTCGTGTTCGCCCTGTTCACCATCACCTTCAACGTCGTGATGATCCAGGTCTTCAACAAGACCCGCGAGAGCCTGCCCCTGGCCCTGCTGCTGCACGTCGGCGTGAACAACACGATCTCGACGCTCTTCCCCGAGATGTACCCGAGCATGACCGCCGGCACGCTGATGATCGGCCTGACCATCATGTCGACGATCGCCGCCGTGGTGCTCCTCGTCGCGACCCGTGGCCGCCTGGGCTACGACCCCGCCCGACGCGCCCTGCCCCTCGACGCACCGGTCCCCACCCGCGCCCGCCTCGTAGGATCCAACGATGGCACCCGCTGAGCACGACGCGCTGCGCGCACCGGCCGAGCCGGCAGCGCAGCCCGAGCCGACAGCGCAGCGCGCGCAACCGGCCCAGCCCGCGCAACCGGCCCAGCCCGCGCAGCGCGCCCGCCGTGCCGACGCCTTCGTCGCCCTCGGCACGGCCGTCGTCGCCCTCGGCCTGCTGCTCGGCCTGCCGCCCCTGGACGCCCTCGAGCCCGACGGTGCCGCCCTGGCGCTGCGGGCGCCCGCACCGTTCACCCTGGCGTGGAGCGTCCTGGCCCTCGGCCTGCTGGTCCAGTCGGCCGCCCTGCTCGCCGCCCGTCGGGCACCGCGCACCGTGCTGATCGTGATCGCCGCCCTGCCGGTGGTGGTCGCGGCGCTCGCTCCGCAGTCGTCCGACCTGTTCGGCCTCACCGCGCTGCCCGTGGTCGTCGCCGTCGTCCTCGCCGCGCTCCGTGTCCCGCTGGACCGCCTGTGGCCGACGCTCCTGGTCGCCGGGGCGCTCGTCGCCGCCGGCAGCGCGGTGCTGTCCGCCGTCGCCGGTGGCGCGTTCCGCGGTGATTTCTCGACGGGCCTGGCGGGGTCGCTCGGACAGGGCGCGCTGCAGGCGATCGGCGCGGTCGGCCTGCCCCTGCTGGTCACCCTGCTGGTGCAGTCCCGCCGCGAGGTCCGCGTCGCCCGCACCGCCGAGGCCAGTGCCGTGAACCGCGAGCAGGACGCCCTGGTCGACGCCGCGGTGTCCCGCGAACGTGCCGCGATGGCCCGTGAGCTCCACGACATCGCCGCCCACCACCTGTCCGGCATCGCGCTGATGGCCGCCGTCATCGACCGGCAGATCGACGCGGACCCGGAGCGTGCCCACGAGGGTGCCCGCCAGGTCCGCGAGCAGAGCACCGCCGTGCTCGAGGACCTCCGCCGCCTGGTCGGCCTGCTCCGCGACGACACCCCGGCGGAGCGCGCCGTCGAGACGGTCGCCGGCATCGTCGACCTGGCCGAACGTGCCCGGTTCCGCAGCGACGTCCGCCTCGACGTGCTGCCGGGTGACCGCCCGCTGGCCGACGGCGTCGGCCCGCTCGCGCAGCTCGCGGCCTACCGCACCGTCCAGGAGGCGCTGGCGAACGCCGCCCTGCACGCCCCGTCCGCCCCGTGCACCGTCACCATCGACGACCGTGACGCGACCCGGGTGGTGATCCGGGTGGAGAACGCACCCGCCACCGTCCCGGCAGCGGGGACCTCTCCCTCGGGCGGCAACGGTCTGCGGGGGATGCGCGAGCGGGCGGACCTGGTCGGGGCGCGCCTCCAGACCGGCCCGACCGCGACCGGTGGATGGCTGGTGGAGCTGGCGCTCGGCCGGGAGGCACCTACCGCACCCGCGCAGGCCGCCGACGGCACCGGGGTGGTCGCGTGATCCGCGTGCTGGTCGCGGACGACCAGCCCCTGGTCCGCGCCGGGGTGTCCGCGCTCCTCGGCGCGGAGCCGGACATCGAGGTGGTCGGCGTGGCCGCCGACGGCGGCGAGGCGCTCGCGCTGGCGCGCGAGACGCGACCCGACGTCGCCTGCCTGGACATCCGGATGCCGGTGATGAACGGCATCGAACTCGCCCGGATCTTCTGCGCACCGGACGCCGATCCGGCGATCCCCGCGCTCATGCTGACGACGTTCGACCTGGACGACTACGTGTTCGGGGCGCTCGAGGCCGGTGCCTCCGGCTTCCTGCTGAAGGACGCCGAGCCGGACACGATCATCGACGCCGTACGGCAGGTCGCCGCCGGCAACGGCACGCTCGACCAGGCCCTGACCCGGCGGGTGCTGCGGGAGTTCGTGTCACGGCGGAGCCTGCAGCCGGTCTCCGGCGACCGGGCCGACGGCGTGCTGACCGCCCGCGAGCGCGAGGTGCTCCTGCTGCTGGCGCAGGGGATGTCGAACGAGGAGATCGCCGCTGCGCTCGTGCTCGAGGTGTCGACCGTCAAGTCGCACCTGGCGCGGATGCTGCCGAAGCTCGGGGTGCGGTCGCGGCTGCAGGCCGTGGTGTGGGCGTACCAGAACCGGATCGTGACGGTGCCGGACCAGCCGTAGGGCCTGTCCGGGGAACGCGCGTTCCCGTTCGGGGGACTGTGCACGGTCACGGGACTTTGCTGGAGTGTATGCATGCACATCGAAGCGCCGCCGGTGACCACCTCCGACGACCCCTCCCTGCGGGGCGAGGTCATCCACGGGATGATCACGGCGTTGCGTTCCCGTCCGCTGCACGAGGTGACCCCCGAGGTCGTCGCGGCTGCGGCCGGTGTGGACACCGACGTCGTCGACCGCACGTTCCCGAGCTGGGACGGTCTGCTGCTCGCCACCATCGACCGGTGGAACGAGGAGCGCACCGTGCCGCTCATGCCCCTGGCCGAACAGCACGGCACCATCCGGTTCCTGCGTGCGATCGTCACCGCGAACGTGGCCGACCCGTCGCTCATGCGGTTCCTGACGGCGACGCTGAACATCGCGGCGTCGCCCGAGCACCCGCTCGCGCCGATGCTGCACGCCCGGTGGCGACGGTTCCACGCCTTCGTGCAGCACGCCCTGGAGCGTGACGTCCTGCTCGGCCGTGAGCCGGGCACGATGGAGCCGGCCCGCGGATCGGAGCAGCTGCTCGCGACCTACGAGGGGCTGCAGCTGCAGTCCATGGTGCGGCCGGAGATGGACCTGCTCGAGGCCTTCGACCGCGCCGTGACGCGCCTGCGCGAGGGCTGGTCCCGCGCGTACGTGCCGCCCCTCTGGGACCTCGACCGGGTCGGTTGACCCTCCGGTGGCCCGTCGGGCCGCCCCCACAGACCGAGGACGCTAGGGCGTCCGAGGGCAGACGCTCACCGTCTGCACGCGTCGCCGCACGATTCGGGTTCGAGCGGCGACGCGTACCAATCTCGGCAGGCGGCGCTCGTTCCGCGCCGTCGGCCGCGGGCGCTCGTTCCGTGCCGTCGGTGGGCGTGCGCTCGTTCCGCGCAGTCAGTCGGCGGTGGCTCGTTCCGCGCCGTCAGTCGGCGCGCATCGCGAGCGGTCGCTCCGTGTCGACCTCGACCGGCTGCCGGCGGATCGCGATCACAGTCACGTCGTCGTCGTGCGGGACCTCGTCGGCGCGGGCCGACAGCGCGAGCACGACCGCGTGCGGGTCGCGGCCGGCGCGGGCGATCTCGGCGACGGACTCGATCGTCTGGTCCAGGTCGTCGTACAGGTCGAGCACGCCGTCACTGAACGAGACGAGCAGGTCACCGGGTTCGAGGGTGCCCTCGGTCGTCGCCCACTCCTCGCGGATGCCGAGCCCCAGCGGCATGTCCCCGGACCGGAGCCGGTCGACGTGCCCGTCGGCGCGCAGCACGAAGCTCAGCCCGTGCCCGGCGTCGGACCACCGGAGGGTGCCGTCGTCGGAGATCCGGGCGTGGAACAACGTGGTGAAGGCGAGGTCCGGTCCGACGCCCTCGGCGGTCAGGCCGTCGGAGGCCCGCTTCAGCGCCTCGGCCGGATCGTCGACCGTCCGAGCACTCCGGAGTGTCGACCGGACCGCCGCGGCGATCAGGCCGGCACCGACGCCCTTGCCCATCACGTCACCGAGGCTCACCGCCACTCCGCTGTTGGTCGGGTACCAGTCGAAGAAGTCACCGCCGACGCTCCGGGCCGGCAGGCAGGCACCGGCGACGACGACGTCGTCGGTGATGCGGCCGGTCGTCGTCGGGAGCAGTGACCGCTGGACCGCTGCTGCCCGGTCGATCTCGGCGCGGACCTTGCCCTCGCGGGCCTCGGCCGACCGCAGGTTCAGGCGCGAACGACGGGAGAGTTCGTGCACGACGACGGCGACCGTGCCGAACACGATCACGACGGCACCGACGCGGACGAGTTCGCTCGGGCCGGGCGGGTCGGTCGGGGTCAGTACGTACGGGGCGAGCATCACGACCAGCAGACCGAGGACCGCGAACACCACGGTCCGACGCCCCTCGAGCGACGCCCACCAGATCACCGGCAGCACCACGAGCGCCGTGAACACCGAGGCACCCGCCCCCGTCCCGGTGCGCAGCAGTGCGATCGTCAGGAAGTCGACGGTCAGCAGGATCGGCACCACCCAGGCCGCGCGGCGCACGAGCGTGGGGATCGCGCTCAGCAGGGTCGCGACGACCATGCCGACGACGCTCGCGACGAACAGGTCGTGCTCGGTGATCACCAGCGACGGCATCACGACGCTGAGGAACGCCGACAGCGCCAACAGGCCGCTGATCGGAGCCTGACGGACGAGCGGGTTGTCGACGATGCTGGTTGGGCGAATCATGCTCAGTGCAGGCTAGTGGAACGGGGTCGTCGCTGCCCGGTGACGGTCCCGCCCTCGTCTGGGAAAGCAGCCCCGGACGCTCAGCGCGGCCAGGTGGCGACGACCGCGACGGCGTTGAACAGCACGTGCGCCAGGATCGCGCCGCCGATGCGGTCGGTCATCGCGACGAGCGTGCCGGTGAGCAGGCCGAGCAGGAACGTCGTCACGAACACCTGGAACCCGCCGAGCGACGTGCCACCCGCACCGAGCAGCAGGTGGAGCAGCGCGAACAGGAACGCCGTGACCAGCACCGCGAGGAACCGGGTGCGTGGCGTGAGCTCGGCGGCGAGCCGGCGCTGGAACAGCCCGCGGAACACCACTTCTTCGAGCACGGGGCTGACGACGACGATGCCGATCGCCGACACGAGCAGCAGCCCGACGTCGGGCGTGCCGAGCGTCGGTGCTGGGACCAGCCCGGTCGACCCCGTGAACGCGATCGACAGGAAAACATCCACCGCGCGGCACACGATCACGATGCCGATCGCGAAGACCACGATCCCGAGGTCGAGCCGCAGGCGGGACACCATCGCCGAACGCGGGGTCCGACGGAGCACCACGGCGGCCGCGACGACGAGCGGCAGCCACACGGCGGCGTCCGCGGCGAGCACCTGCAGGACCGGCGAGGGGATGCCCCCAGTCCGGGTGACCTGTCCGACGATCCGGGTCAGGATCACGGCGACGCCGAGTGCGACGAGGATGACGATGAGGTCCCGCTGTCGCCGCACGCTGGGCTCGGTGGTGGTCTTGGCCGACTCGGAGCGCATGGGGCCACCGTAGAGGACACTGCGCGCCGGATGGCGACTTCCCCCGAGCAGTGCTCGTTCCTGTGGCACTATTTGTATGCCGTGCGCTGGGAGTACCCCGGCGTGCCTGTGTCGGGACCACGGGGACGGTTGGGATCGGGGAAGGCAAAGGCGTGGAACTCCGCGACTACATCACGGTGCTCCGCAAGGGATGGGTGCTGATCGTCGTACTCGCCCTGGTGGGAGTGGCCGCAGCCGCAGGGTTCTCCCTGCTGAAGAAGCCGGTCTACTCGGCATCGGCGCAGGTCTTCGTCTCCACGGAGACGTCCGGCAGTGCGAGCGACCTGGCCCAGGGCAACACCTTCACCCAGCAGCGGGTGCTGACGTACTCGAACCTGGTGTCGACGCCGATCGTGCTGCTGCCGGTCATCTCGTCGCTCGGGCTCGACATGAACGCGGACCAGCTCGCGACGATGGTGTCGGCGACGGCGCCGACGAGCACCACCCTCATCTCCATCTCGGTGGAGGGCACCGACCCGGTGCAGGCTGCCGACATCGCGAACGCGACCTCGCAGAGCCTGACCAACGTCGTGCAGGACATCGAGGCCACCGACGCGAGTGGCAAGAGCACGGTCAAGCTCACCCGCGTGAAGCAGGCCGACGTGCCGAGCGTCCCGGTCAGCCCGAACGTGCCCGTCAACGTCGCGCTCGGGCTGCTCGTCGGGCTCGCTCTGGGCATCGGGATCGCCGTGCTGCGCGAGACCCTCGACAACCGGGTCCGTACCGAACTCGACGTCGAGAAGATCAGCGACAAGCCCGTCGTCGGCGGGATCGCCTACGACGCCAAGGCCGCCGAGCGCCCGCTCATCGTGCAGGTCGACCCGCGCAGTCCCCGAGCCGAGTCGTTCCGCACGCTCCGCACCAACCTGCAGTTCCTCGACATCGGCAGCGGTGCTCGCACCTTCGTCATGACGTCGTCGATGCAGTCCGAGGGCAAGAGCACCACCGTCGCGAACCTGGCGATCGCCCTGGACAGTGCCGGGTTCCGCGTGATCCTGATCGACGCCGACCTGCGCCGCCCCCGCGTCGCCGAGTACATGGACGTCGAGGGCAACGCCGGCCTGACGGACGTGCTCATCGGCCGCGCTGACCTGGAGGACGTCGCTCACCCCTGGGGTCGTGGCAAGCTCGTCGTCCTGCCCGCCGGCCCGATCCCGCCGAACCCGTCAGAGCTGCTCGGGTCGCGCGCCATGCAGGACCTGATCGAACGGCTCGAGCAGCAGTTCGACTACGTCCTCTTCGACGCTCCGCCGCTGCTGCCCGTCACCGACGCGGCGATCCTGGCGAAGAAGGCCTCCGGCGCGATCGTCGCGGTCGCCTCGGGGCAGACGCTGAAGGGCCAGCTCGCCGCTGCCGTCGCGACCCTCGAGAACGTCGGCGCTCCGGTCTCCGGCTTCGTCATCACCAAGATGCCGCTCAAGGGCCCCGGCGCCTACGGCTACGGCCGGTACGGCTACGGGTACGGCTACGGCCAGGACGAGGACGCCGCCGCGACGGTCAACCCGCCCAAGCGGGTCGGCAAGAAGCTGAGCGTGCTCCGCCGCGCCGGACGCTGAACGGGGACACTCACATGAAGACTCGCCGGGGGACCCGAAGCCTCGGCCGGGCACTGCCTCGGACCACGCTCATCCTGGTGGCCGTCGTGGTGGCGGCGCTGGTCGTCATCGACGTGGTGCTCGTCGCGCTCGCCCTCGGTCGCACGGCGCCCGAGGAGAACGGACCCGCGGGTCCCATCCCCACCTTCACGGGGACGCCCGACCGGCGCGAGACACCGCGGCCGAGTGCGTCTGCCGACGCGGACGCCGCGTCAACCGAGCAGCAGGGTCGCCGTCTGTTGGCAGCGGTCGACGGCCAGGAGGCGTGGCGTGCGTCCGGTGGGTCGTGCGGCGGCCCGCGGCCGGTTCTGGAACACTCCGTGGACGGCGGGGCGACGTGGGTTCCGGTGGGACTCGGGACGGATGTGCGATCGCTCATGGCGATCCGGGCCTCCGGTGCGGAGCTCTCGATCCTGGCGGGTGTCGGCGACGACTGCACCACGACGGCGCGGACCAGCACCGACGCCGGCGTGACGTGGGAAGCCGGGGCGCCCGGCGCCGCTGGCGCCGGCATCAGTGCCGACGGCGTGGTGCTCTCGAAGGGGACCGTCCAGGCGCCGTGCACCGACCCGATCGAGGCGTTCCAGGGGCAGCAGACCGCGGTCGTCATCTGCGACGGCCAACTCGAGTGGCGCACCGGTGAGGGAGCCTGGGTCGACGTGCCGATGGGCGGCGTGCGCTCGATCGCCGTCGACGGCAGCGACTACACACTGGCCCGCGTGGGGGTCGCGTCGTGCGACGGCGTGCAGCTCGTGACGATGCCCGCCGCCGGGGTGACGCCGAGCACCCCCGTCACGCCGGTCGGTTGCGCCGACGGCGCGGACACCGACGACACCGTCACCATCGACCGTGCCGGCCAGGACGTGTGGCTGTGGGACGGCACGACCGTCCGGGTGTCGTCGGACGGTGGGGCGACGTGGTGACCGGGTCGTCCTCGTGACGGCGGACGCGCTCCGCGCACCGCGCGCCATCGGAGCCACCGACGAGTGGAGCCGCACGTACTCGCGCCGCGTGCTCTTCACCGACCTGCTGGCCCTGATCTGGGTCGTCTTCGGCGTGCAGATCGCCTGGCTCGGACTCGAGTCGAACCTGGCGACCAACACCGCCGACCTGCGACTGAGCTACTCCGCGATCTCCATCGTGGTGATCGTCGTGTGGATGAGCGCACTCGCCCTGTACGACACCCGCGGTGCCCGGGTGATCGGCGTCGGCAGCACCGAGTACCGCCTGGTCGCGGACTCCAGCGTCCGCGTGTTCGGCCTGCTCGCCATCGCAGCGTTCCTGCTGCACGTCGACCTTGCGCGCGGCTACGTGCTCATCGCGTTCCCGATCGGGATCCTCGTCCTCCTGCTGTCCCGGTGGATGTGGCGCCAGTGGCTCGTGGCCCAGCGTCAGCGGGGCGCCTACTCCGCGACGGTGCTGCTGGTCGGGTCACCGGCCAGCGTGCTGCACATCGGCCGCGAACTCGCGCGTTCCCCCGAAGCCGGCTACCGCGTGGTCGGCGCCGTGGTGTCGACGAACCACCGCGGTCTGCTGGCCGGTTCGACCATCCAGAGCCACGGCGGCTTGGACGACGTCGGGTCCGCGCTGCGCGAGACCGGTGCCGACACCGTCGTGATCACGAGTTCCGACGACCTGCCGCCGGAGCGCGTCCGGCAACTCAGCTGGTCGCTCGAGCCGGGCCGACAGCACCTGGTGGTCGCACCGAGCCTGACCGACATCGGTGGCCCCCGCATCCACACCCGGCCGGTGCAGGGCCTGCCGCTCATCCACGTCGAGACACCGACGTACTCGGGGCGCAAGCTCTACACGAAGCGCGCCTTCGACCTGATCGGTGCAGGGCTGCTCGTCGTCGTCCTGTCGCCGCTGCTCCTCGTGCTGGCCGTGCTGGTGAAGACCACCTCGACCGGTCCGGTCTTCTTCCGGCAGGAGCGCGTCGGCCTGAACGGCAGCACCTTCCGGATGATCAAGTTCCGCTCGATGGTCGTCGACGCCGAGGAACGCCTGCAGGAGCTCAGCGCACTCGACCGGGCCGAGGGCAACGACGTCCTGTTCAAGATGCGGAACGACCCCCGGGTCACCCGGGTCGGCGGGTTCATGCGCCGCTACAGCCTCGACGAAGTGCCGCAGCTGTTCAACGTCCTGGCCGGCAGCATGTCGCTCGTCGGACCCCGGCCGCCGCTCTCGCGCGAGGTCGCCCGCTACGACACCCACGTCCACCGTCGGTTCCTGGTGAAGCCGGGCATGACCGGGCTCTGGCAGGTGAGCGGTCGATCCGACCTGTCGTGGGAGGATTCCGTGCGGCTGGATCTGTACTACGTGGAGAACTGGTCGATCACGGGCGATCTCGTGGTCCTCTGGCGGACTGCCAAAGCCGTCTGGCAATCGCAGGGAGCGTACTGATGGCGTCTCTTCCCGTGTCTTCCCGCTCCGCGGTGCCCGCTTCGGCAACTGCGGAACGACGTCCCGAGAGCAGCGACGGTCCCGCACCGGAGAAAGGCCCGTCGACGTGACCGAGGTGCTCCAGATCAACGTCCGCCTCAGCGAGGGCGGTGCGGCAGGGGTGGCACGCACCCTCCACGACGGGCTGCGCGCGAGGGGAATCGGCGCCAGATTCGCCTACGGGTACGCGAAGGGCGGAGGCTCTTCGCCTCTCGAAGCTGAGTACGAAGCCATTCGACTCGCCTCGGCGCCGCGGGCCGCGCTGAACCTCGCCGCCCACCAGCTCGTCGGGACCGAGGTGATCAATCCGCCTCGCTCGCAGCGAGCATCTTTGCTGCGCGAAGTACGCAAGAGCGACGTGGTGCATCTTCACGCCATCCACAGCTACATGATGCCGCCCTTGGACCTGCTCGCGCTGATTGCGAACGAGGGGAAACCCATCGTGTGGACGATGCACGATCAATGGGCCATGACCGGCCGGTGTGCGCAACCCGGGACTTGCACGGGCTGGGAAGGCGGCTGTGACCCATGCCCGTTCCTGTCGGCCTACCCGCCAGCCAAGATCGATCGTGCGGCGTCAATGTTCGTTGCACGCCGTGAGGCCATAGATGAGGTTCGTGCCACCGTCCCGCTGAAGATCGTGGCCTGCGCATCCTGGCTTGCGGATGAAATGGAGGCGGGCGGGTTCTCCGACGTGAGCACGATCACGAACTCTGTGGATCCGCAGTTCTGGTCGCTGGCGCAGGAGCAGAGCCCCGGGGAGCAGGTCGATGGCCAAGCGCGATTCCTGTTCATGTGCCGAGACCTCCGTGACCGCGCCAAGGTCGATTGGGGCCTCCTGGAGGAGATTGCTCGCATCGCCCCGGGCCGGCTGACGATCGTGGGAGATAACGCGCCGTCGCCGATCGCGAACGCACTGATGCTTGGAGCGATCACGGAACGTTCGGAGATGTACCGCTTGATGCGTGAACACTCGCATCTCGTGTTCTCGTCGGCCGTCGACTACTACCCGCTGACGATCGTCGAAGCGCTGACGGCTGGCATGTCCGTCGTCGCAGCTGATTCCAGGGCCGCGCGCGAGTTCGGCTGGTCGCAGAACGTGAGGATCGTGGGTGAACGAGCCCGGTGGGCGGAGGCAATCGGGTCGGCTGTCCCGCTCGGCGCCATCGCACCCACAGAGGTCACACGCTTCTCACCTGACCGGATGATCGACGACTATCTCGGTCTCTACCAAAGCGTGCTCGGCGCATGAACAACGGGTACCGGGCGTTCGTGAGCCTGTTGACCGCAGCCTTCGTGATCTTCGAGCACTTCCAGGTGGCCCAGGTTGGCGACTACCCGATAACGCTGGGTCTCTTCCTCGGGATAACGCTCGTGATCGCCGTCAGTACGAGGGTGCCGATCAGCAACGCCATCGTCGCGCTCGGGATCGCGGTCGTGCCGAACGCGTTGGTTCAGATAGCAGCTCCGTCCACCCGTGAAGGTTCGCTTTCCTTCTTCCAGACGTTGGCCCTCTTCGTGTTTGCGGCGGTCATCCTTTCCCAATGCAAGCGCGGCACAGTCCGAGCTGAAGCGGTACCAGCCATGCTGCGAGGTGCCTTCATCGCGCTGATCGTCGTCGTCGGACTCTGCCTTCTGCAAGTCGCAACGGGCGCACGAGGTTCCGTTCAGTGGTTCAACCCCTTCGGAGAGCACCAGTACCTCTACCAGTACGACCCCCACCTCGAGTTCAACCCAATTCCGCGGGCAGCGGGCTTCTATCTCGAGCCGTCATACGCCGCGTTCGTGATCGGATCCCTCGCCGTCGCGCTCCTTGCTCAGGGGTATCGGAAGCTGCCAGTTTGGGTGCTCGCCGGCGCAGGGCTCCTCGCCGTCAGGTCCGCGACAGGGCTGATCCTCTTCGGTGTCGTAGCCCTGGTTGTCATCTTCGTCGGGAAGAGTCGGCTCAAGCTCGTCGCTCTGGGCGTTCTGGTGGCTTTGACAGTGATCGCGCTGCCGTACCTAGCCGGCAGATTGGATTCGACCTTCACCGCGGGATCGAGCGCCTACTACCGCTTGATCGGGCCACTCCGGATCCTCGGTGACACGCTCGTGCACTTCCCGCTCGGACACCCGTACGGATCGCTGCGAAACACCGTGGCGGACTACGGCATCCTCAACGGAGCGGCTGCTGGCGACTCGCTCGACAACGGCTTCTACGTGATCGTGTTCTACTTCGGCTGGCTCGGCTTGACCGCGTCCATTGCGCTGGCACTCTGGGCGCTCGTCGCCCTCGGCCGTGGGCTCCACACGGGATCGATCGAGCAGGCCACCATCCCGGTCTGGGTCGTCGGAAGCCTGTTGTTCTCTGGTGGCATCATGTTGCCGGAGTACGTCTTCACCCTGTGGGTGATCTTCGCCACCCGGCAACAAAGCCGATCCTTGATCCCAGGAGAGAGCGGTTCTGCACTTGCCTCCGAAGCTGTCGATAATCACCGTTACGTACAAGGACGACGAGGGATTGAAGCGGACCGCGGCTTCGCTCGAGGGCCTGCTCAAGGAGTCGGGCCGAGCTTGTGAGCTCATCATCGTCGATGGCGGGATGTCGGCGGGAACAGCGCAACGGGCCGAAGACCTCGGCGACTCAGTACGCCTCATCTCAGAGCCGGACACTGGCATCTACGACGCGATGAACAAGGGCATGGCCGTCGCGAACGGCGACCACCTATGGTTCTTGAACGGCGGTGACGAGTGCCTTGTTCGCTGGTCGCAGCTGTCCGTCATCCTCGGGGCACACGCGGGCTCGGTGGTCCTCGCGGACTTCGTCCTCGCCTCCGGCGAGCGCGAACACACCCGCGCCACGCGATCGCCCCGCTCGCTCTGGCACGCGTTACCGACTTCGCATCAAGCGATCTTCTATCCTCGCGCACAAGTCAGTGTTCGCTACGACGAGAGCTTTCGGGTCGCTGCAGATTACGACTTCACGGCCAGGCTCTACGCCTCGGGTGTTCCGTTCGTCGTCGAGCATGTCGCGGTCGCGCGATTCCACCTCGACGGTACGTCGACCCAGCACGGGAAACTCATCGGCGCCGAAGCACGTCGGGTCCAGCGGGACACTCTCGCCGTGCATCCGGCCGTGTCGTTCCTGAGCGGCCTTCGTCACCGTGCCGCACGCAGGTATCGGTCCATGCTCTCGAGAGGACAATGATGTCGTTCTACGGCAGCGCCAGCGCAAGGCGGGAAGAGGCTGCTCTTTTCGGGGGGCATCCGTGGCTTCTCCAGCCCGGTTACTGGGCACTCCGCGTCTACCGGTTCGGCCGGTACACGCTGCACGTGAGGGGAATTCGAGGAAGGATCTTGCACGCCCTGTACTTCCCTTTGTACAACGCAGTCCGACTCGTGACCGGCATCGACATCCCGCGAACCGTGGAGATCGGGCCGAGATTGATGATCCACCACTTCGGCGGGATCATCATCCACCCACAAGCGCAGATCGGGGCTGACTGCGTGCTCCGGCACGGCGTGACGATCGGAGAACGTCGCGAAGGTGGTGGAGTACCGATCATCGAGGACAACGTGACCTTCGGCGCCTACGCGCAAGTGTTCGGACCGATCCGGGTCGGCTCCGGTGCCACGCTCGCGGCGATGGCTGTCGTCATCGATGATGTCGCGCCTGGGACGACGGTCATCGGTGCGCCTGCGAAGCCGACCGGACGTCGCGATGCCTAGATTGACAGTGATCATGCCTGCCTGGAACGCGGAGAGCACGATCTCTGCGGCCCTTCGGTCGACGCTCGTGGCGATGCCCACGGACGCAGAGATCCTGGTCTACGACGACGCAAGCACCGATGGAACGCGGCGGCTCGTACAGCGCTTCGCCGATCGAACGAGTCGGGTCTCGCTCATCGAAGGTCCGTTGAACGTCGGTGCTGGCGAAGCACGCAACCAGCTCATCGCTCGATCAGACAGCGAGTTCGTCGCGGCCATGGACGCGGACGACATCTGCCTGCCCCACCGCTTCGTCGGCTACCGACGTTCCATGTCGAAGTCCGACCTCCTTTTCGCTCCGATTGCCCGCTTCGCGCAAGGGGCGCGTGTCCACATACCAAGACCGGCCCCATTGTCACCAGGTGCCATGCCCGTCGCGCTGCTCGTGCTGAACCCCGTTCCGCAGTCGACGATGATTGCTCGACGCGTGTCTCTGGGAGGGGTCGGGACCTATCGGCCGGGGCACGCGGAGGACTACGAACTGTGGATGCGCTTGGCTGCCTCTGGTGCGCGTATTTCGCTGACGTCGTTCCCGACTGTCGCATATCGACACCACCCGAACCAAGCGACGTCCCAACCGGGCTACGAGCAGCAGGTGCGGGAAAACGAGGCACTCATCGAGTCGTACAACGCTCTCGCTGCTGCTGTCCTCGGCATCGACGCGCGCAACACGAGCACTCAAGAGCTTCGATCAGAGCTCCAGCGGAGCGTTGAGCAGGTGGAGAGCAGCCGAGATCGTACGCATTTGCGGCGCCTGCTGCGGTCGCGATGGAGTCTTCCTCTTCGCGCATCCGGCGGCGTTCCATCACAGGAATCGGACGACCAGTAGGGCAGCCAGAACAGCCCATTCCACGACGATCTGCATGATGGCGTACTTGAGCGCGACAGGAAGCAGCGACCGGTGGAGTGTAGCCAGGGCGAGTCCTTGGATGAGAGCGCCCAGGGCTAACCCGATCAGCGCGCCGTTCGTGCTGTAGAGCAGCCCGAGGACGATGGCGAGCATCGGGACGAGGAGGAGTACCCCGAGGTTCAGGAGCGAGTGCCGTAGCTCTGCCTTGATCTGCAGTTTCCACGACATGAAGGAACTCAGTGTGAGCGAGGGCAGGAGTAGTGCCATCGAAGAGATCATGAGCGCAACGTGCACCCACCCCGGACCGAAGAAGATCGCTTCGAGCACCGGTGCACCCAACGACAACACGATCGCTGCTACGAAGGTCACGAGGTGGAGCGCTTTCCAGACGCGCTTGTCGAACGTGCCGTCGTCGCCGGGTTGCGCGGCTCGGCGAGCCATCCGCTCGACGATCGCTCCCCCGAGGGAAAGCTGGACCTGGGTCACGGGGGTGACGATCAACTGGTACGAACGGGCGTACGCCGCCGCCGCTCCGACGGGGAGGATCAGCGGCAACGTGCCTGAATCGATCGCGCGGCTTGCGTAGGAAGCGACGTTCAGCGGGAGGACCTTGAGTCCGTAGCGGAACGGGTTAGGGGCTTCGATGACGGTTCCGGCAACGGCGGGTTCGTCGGCGTCCCTTGAACCCTTTCGTCCGACGAGAAGCGAGAGTGCGAGCGTCAACACCAGCCGAGCCACCGAGGTCAGCGCGAGTTGCACGCAGAGGACCGTGACCGAGTGCATCTGGGTGGCGAGGAAGATCGCGGAGCCGAACCCGACGAGGGTGGCTCCCACATCGGTCACGGCGATCGTCGGGTACCTGCGGAAGACCATCAGCTGCCCTCGAATCGGCTGGATCAGTGACTGTGCGACGAGGCCTGACACGAGGATGAAGACGTCCAGGGCGCGGGGAGGACCGGCCGGCAGGTCCATGAAGGACAAGAGGAACAGCGCTCCGGACAGCACGACACCACCGGCTGCGGCGCTGACAAGCGAACTTGACCAGGCTGATCGTCGAAGCGACCACGAAACACCATGAACGAGCAGGAAGCCCATCGCCGAGAAATCCGTGGCCAAGGCCGCCATGGTGTACACGAACACGAACACGGCGAATTGCGCGTAGCTGGCCGGACCGAGTTCGCGCGAAAGAACTGCGAAGGCTGCCAACGACGCGATCAACGAGAGCGCTTGGCTCGCGGGGAGCCACCCCAACGACAGCGACTTGCCGAATCGACTCATGCGTTCGGCACAGCAACCCAACCAGCGCGTCTCAGGTTCCCCGGACGGTCGAAGAACCAGGTGCTCGGAGCGGCGACGGGTACGCCGGACGCCAGCTCCGCGGCCCACCAGGAGAAGGTGCTGTTCGGAATGACCAAGGCGCTCGCCCGCGACATAGCCACGAGCGTGTCGAGCGGCGACTCGATGTCCTCGGGTCCGACGATCTCGCTGCGAGGGACGTCGAACTCACGCTGCACTGCCGCTGGGTCGTCGGTGTAGATGACGCACTCGTCGATGCGTATGCCGAGCCTGCTGCATGCGGCTTCGTAGTAGAGGCGGGACAGCATGCCGAAGGTGCGTTGGGCCGCCGGAGAAGACGTGTAATCCCCACGCCGAACGTGCAGAACTGGGCGGCCTTCTGCGGACATTGCGATGGACGTCTTCCGCCGGTACTCAGCGACCAGAGCTGTGGTCGCGTTCGTGGGTAGCGCCAGTGATGCTTCGTCCTGAAAGAACCCAATGTTGAAGGTTCCTCGTCGGAAGGCGGACGGGTGCGTCTCAGAGTCACTGAAGATGTTCACCATCGAACGGTCGCGGGATTTCGATCGCTGTCGGCCGCGCCAGTTGTACGGCTGTCCGAGTCGGAAGTCCTCGGTGGGAGTGGTCATTGCCGACGCCGAGAGCAACGCTACGAGCTCGAACTGTCGAAGTCGGTCGCGGCCGTAGCTGCTCGTCGAGACCAGCAGGTTCGCGGGCGTATCGGACAACGTCAACCCGGCGTTCAACTGAAAGAGTTGATTGCCGAGGCCCCCCTGCGCCCAGAGGACAGACGCGTCCTTCAGTCGAGTCGCCAAGCGCTCGTTCCCCTTCGTTCGGTTGAGCCAGTTTCCTCGAATGCCGTTCTGGCCGGCACCGGAGCACTCACAGGTTTGAGAACCGCACGCCTGTCACGCGGGCAGGGTTTCCTTCGAGAACGCTGTTCGCCGGATGCGTTCCGGAGACGACCGACATTGGCTTCGCAAGGCATGATTCACCCAACTTGGTGCCGCCGAGGACCATGCAGCGCGCGGTGATCCAGGTGCCGGCACCAATCTCGATCGGGCGGGTGATCAGCGCCATGTCAACCCGATGTGCGTGACTACCCGTAGTGAGGAAGGTCTCCTGAGAGATCACGACGTCGTTCCCGATCCGGATGTCATCCTGGTTGTGGAACCAGACGCCTTCACCGATCCAGCAGTCGTTTTCGATGTGGAGCTTCCACGGAAAACGGACCCGCATCCGAGGGCGCATGATGACACCGGTCCCGATTTCTGCTCCGAACAGCCGCAGGACCCGGGCCCGGATGGACGAGCTGATCTGCCAGGGATTGGTGACGAAGAGCAGCTCCGCGACAGCCCACAGGTAGACCGTGAGCTTGCTCCGGTCCCATGAACTTCGTTCACCGGGAGCCGACTTGAGTGCAATGACGGGCACTCTCGCGTCCGATACCATTGCCCGCCTCTCTGCGCGCCCGAGTACGCGTCGCGCCGATGCTACCGGGTGTGGGTTCCTCCGGGCAGTTGCCACAACGCGGAACACGGACGGCCGTCTCTCAGGTCCACGTCTTGTAAGCCCTTGCAACTGTTATGGTCGCCCCATGCGGCAGGGGTCAGTTCTCGTAGTGGGTTTGAACTTCCCGCCTGAGCCTGCCGGGATCGCTCCGTACACCGGAGGACTGGCGAGTGCCTTGTCGGCGTCTGGCGTCGACGTCAGTGTCATCACGACGTTTCCGCACTACCCCGCGTGGTCGTTCGGCGCCACCCCTCCTCCTTGGTCGGACACGTCGTCCGTCGGGGGGTGTGCTGTCCGCCGAGTACGCCACAAACTGCCCGCTCGGTCAGGCGGGCTGAGCCGTCTTGCATCCGAGGTGAGCTTCGGAGTGCGTGCCGCGACGCAGCGCTGGGCGAGACACGATGTCCTCGTCCTGGTCTCGCCGGCCCTGTTCAGCTCGGCGATCGCACTCGTGAGGGCTCGCGTCCTCCGGCGAAGAATGCCCGTCGTGACCTGGGTGCAGGATCTCTACTCGCTCGGCCTCCGCGAAACCCGCACCGCTTCTGGGCTCGGCGTGCGAGTCGTGGCAGCTGTCGAGCGCTGGGTGCTCAGACGATCCTCGACGGTCGTCGTCATCCATGACCGGTTCAAGCGAACGGTGATCGAGGAGCTCGGGGTGCCCGAGTCACGCGTGGTCGTGATGCGCAACTGGACTCACTTCGAACCTCCTGCGGTCGCCGACCGGAACAGTGCTCGTGAAGCTCTCGGCTGGGCATCAGACGAGACGGTTGTCCTCCACGCAGGCAACATGGGTGTGAAGCAGGGGCTCGGGAACGTCGTCGAAGCGGCGCGTTTGGCTGGGAAGCGGGGCTTGCGGATTCGTTTCGTCCTCCTCGGCGACGGCAATCAGCGTGCGCAGTTGGAAAAGCTTGCTTTCGATGTCCGGAACTTGCAGTTTCTTGCTCCGTTGCCCGATGGGGAGTTCGCAGCGGCGCTGAACGCTGCCGATGTTCTCCTCGTCAACGAGGCGCCAGGTGTGTCTGGAATGGCTGTTCCCAGCAAGTTGACCAGCTACTTCGCTACCGGAGTTCCGGTGCTTGCGGCCACAGACCTGGGGAGCGTCACGCGCTCAGAGGTCCTGAGTGCTGAGGCCGGGCCTGTGGTCTCCGCAGGCGAGCCATCGGCGCTTGTTGACGCTGTCCTGGCACTGGCCGCGGATGAGCCAGCGCGTCAGCGCTACGGGCGAGCGGCTCGGGCGTACCGAGCAGAGCACCTCACGGCCGGCGCAGCACTGGACCGATTCCAAAGTATTCTTCATGAACTTCTGCCCGAACGGTTCCGCGCGTCGAGCTCGGACGAAAAGACAGGGATCAATTGACCAAGCGCGCACTCATCACCGGGATAACCGGACAGGACGGGTCCTACCTCGCTGAGCTGCTCCTCCGCAAGGGGTACGAGGTCCACGGGATCATCCGACGAGCTTCGACGTTCAACACCTCGCGGATCGACCACTTGTACGTCGACCCGCACGAGTCGCAGGCGAAGTTGTTCCTGCACTACGGGGACCTTGGCGACGGTGCGCGGCTCGTCAGCCTCCTCAGCGAGCTGAAGCCCGACGAGGTCTACAACCTCGCGGCCCAGTCGCACGTCCGGGTGTCGTTCGACGAGCCGGAGCACACCGGTGACGTCACGGGTGTGGGCACGATGCGCATGCTCGAGGCGGTCCGGGTATCCGGCATCCACACGCGCTTCTACCAGGCGTCCTCCTCCGAGATGTTCGGTGCCACCCCGCCGCCGCAGAACGAAGAGACGCCGTTCTGGCCGCGTTCTCCGTACGGTGCGGCGAAGGTCTACAGCTACTGGGTGACTCGAAACTACCGCGAGGCCTATGGCATGTTCGCGGTGAACGGGATCCTGTTCAACCACGAGTCCCCCCGTCGCGGTGAGACCTTCGTCACCCGGAAGATCACCCGTGCGGTCGCTCGGATCAAGGCCGGCCTCGAGGACCACGTGTACCTCGGCAACCTCGACTCCGTCCGGGACTGGGGGTACGCCGCCGAGTACGTCGAGGGCATGTGGCGGATGCTGCAGGTCGACGAGCCGGACGACTTCGTGCTGGCGACCGGTGGCGACTTCACGGTCAAGGACTTCCTCACCACCGCCTTCTCGCACGCCGGGCTGAACTGGGAGGACCACGTTCGGTTCGACGAGCGGTACCTGCGACCGAGCGAGGTGGACGCCCTCGTCGGCGACGCCTCAAAGGCCAAGGAGAAGCTCGGTTGGGAGGCGACCGTCGACACCGCCGAGCTGGCGAGGATCATGGTCGACGCCGACATCTCGGCGCTCGAGCACGAGGGCCGTCCGTGGATCGACACCGTCCGACTCGAGAGCTGGGGTTCCTGATGGCCACGACCGACTTCACCGCCGGTCCGATCGACCGGGCTGATCGCGTCTACGTCGCGGGACACCGTGGTCTGGTGGGCTCGGCGGTCTGGCGCAAGCTCGAGTCGGAGGGTTTCACGGACGTGGTCGGGCGCACCTCGTCCGAGCTCGACCTGAAGGACCGCGGCGCAGTCTTCGCCTTCTTCGCGGACCAGCAGCCGAAGCACGTCGTGCTCGCCGCTGCCAAGGTCGGCGGGATCATGGCGAACAACACCTATCCGCACGACTTCCTGAGCGAGAACCTGCAGATCCAGGTCAACGTGATGGATGCCGCGGTGGAGCACGGCGTCGAACGCCTCGTGTTCCTCGGCTCGTCCTGCATCTACCCGAAGATGGCCGAGCAGCCGATACACGAGGACGCGCTGCTCACGGGGCATCTCGAACCGACGAACGACGCGTACGCCATCGCCAAGATCGCCGGCATCCTCCAGGTGCAGGCCGTCCGTCGGCAGTTCGGCCGTCCGTGGATCTCGGCCATGCCGACCAATCTCTACGGCCCGGGTGACAACTTCTCGCCGACCGGGTCCCACGTGCTACCGGCGCTCATCCGCCGTTACGACGAAGCCGCTCGTAGCGGTGCACCGACGGTGGAGAACTGGGGGACCGGGTCGCCCCGCCGTGAGTTCCTGCACGTCGACGACATGGCGGCAGCGGTGTTCCACCTCATGGAGCACTACGACGGTCCTGACCAGGTCAACGTCGGTACTGGATCGGACGTCACGATCAAGGAGATCGCGGAGACGATCGGCAAGATCGTCGGGTTCGAGGGCGAGACGGTCTGGGACACCACCAAGCCCGACGGCACCCCGCAGAAGCTGCTCGACGTGTCGAAGCTGGCGGACGCTGGATGGACGGCACAGATCGGCCTCGAGGACGGGCTCCGCAGCACCATCGACTGGTACCGCGAACACGCGGATTCTGTCCGTCAGTGACGGGTGTCGGACGCACGGAACCGTAGGATCGCCTCATGTCCGACGCGCCCGAGTCGCGACGCACTGCAGCACGCCGGGGGTCCAGGGCCCGGATCGTCCTGTGGGTCGTCCTCGCCCTTGTCCTGCTGCTGATCCTCGCCGTCGCCTGGGTCGGTGTCCGCGGCATGCTCGCGAAGGGGCACCTGGAGCGGGCCGTCGGGGATGTGGACACGCTCCGGTCCCAGCTGACCGGTGGTGATACCGCCGCCGCCCAGAAGACGGCGCGTCACCTTGAGGACGAAGCAGCGTCGGCTCGGGCACTGACCGGTGACCCGGTCTGGGGCGCGGCACAGTCCGTGCCGTTCTTCGGGACCAACCTGCGGGCCGTGCGGGACGTGTCGGTGATCGTCGATGACGTGGCCAGCGACGCGGTCAGTCCGGTCGCCGGCGTCATCGGAGGCCTCGGGTCGGACTCGTTCGCGCCGAAGAACGGCAAGATCGACCTCGAGCCGATCGAGGACGCGCAGCCAGCGGTCGCCGAGGCCGCGAAGACGCTTCAGCAGGCACGCGGCGACGCCGCGCGGATCGACACCAGCGGAACACTGTCGCCGGTCACCACCGCCGTGGGACAGTTGCGGAACGCGCTGTCATCAGCGTCCGAGCAGGCGGTCGCAGCGAACCGCATCGTGCAGCTCGCGCCGGCGATGCTCGGTCACGACGGGGATCGGAACTACCTGCTGTTGTTCCAGAACAACGCCGAGTTGCGCGCGGGCGGGGGCATCCCCGGGGCAGTGGCGCTCCTGCAGGTGAAGGACGGCGCGATCAACTTGGGAAGCCAAGCGTCCGGGTCGTCTTTCGGACCGTACGACAAGCCGGTGCTGCCGCTGACCGACGACACGCGTGGGCTCTACGGAGACATCACCGGCGAGTACATGCAGGACGTCACGCTCACGCCGCGCTTCGACGTGTCGGCGAAGCTCGCGCGGGAGATGTGGAAGCAGCGGTTCGCGCAGCAGGTCGACGGCGTACTCGCCATCGACCCCGTGACGCTGAGCTACGTGCTCAGGGCGACCGGCCCCGTGCAGCTGCCGACCGGCGACACCCTGACCGCAGACAACGCGGTCCAGATGCTGCTGAGCGATGTGTACGCCAAGTACCCAGACCCGGTCGTGCAGGACGCGTTCTTCGCCTCCGCCTCCAGCGCGGTGTTCGACAAGGTCGCGTCGGGCGGGTTCGACACGAAGGCCTTCGTGTCTGCGCTGACCCAGAGCGCTGACGAGAGCCGCCTGCGTCTCTGGAGCGCCGACACGGCGGAGCAGCGCCGCATCAGCGGGACGCCGGTTGCCGGCGAGCTGCCGACGGCGACCGCCGACTCGAGCCAGTTCGCCGTCTACCTGAACGACGGCACCGGCTCGAAGATGGACTACTACCTCGACAAGAGCGTCTCCGTCGGCAGCTCGGTGTGCCGGAAGGACGGGCGCCCCACGTCGGTCGTCGAGATCACCCTGAAGAACACAGCACCTGCCGATGCCGCGACGAGCCTGCCGCGGTACGTGACGGGTGGCGGCGACTTCGGTGTCGAGCCCGGGAAGATCAAGACCCTGCTCGCCGCGTACGCACCCGAGGACGCGATCTTCCTCGGTGCCACGAAGGACGGCAAGACGACGGCCGTGCAGACGGCAACCGACGGTGGGCACCCCGTGGCCCAGCTGCAGACCATGCTCGCCCCCGGCGAGAGCCTGACCTACCGCGTTGCCTTCCTCGGCGAGGCGAAGTACGCGAAGGCAGCGGTGCAGGCGAACTCGACTCCCGGCGTCCGGCAGACCGAGGCCAAGCCCCTTACGTTCGACTGTGAGCAGCCTCTCGCCGCTGGCTGACACCGGAAGCTCCGCAAAGCGAACCGAGAGCGTGCCCCCACTCCGAGGGGCAGGAGGCCAACCTGTCCGGGTCCAAAGGCCCTTGATCTGATGCACAGCGTGTTCTAATTCCCATGAGGACCCCTCTCACCTGGGGTTTCTGTCGCCTGGAGCCTCGATTGACCGATGGTAAGGCCGTGCGACCCGGGGCTGACGCGGATGAACACACGTCGACCAATGACCAAAATCCACGTGATCTGGTACCAAGCTGTGAAACTCCGCTAGATTGAGACAACTTCGCCATAACAACCGCCATCTCTGTGGCTGGGGTCAACGATCGGCGAACAGCGGGCTCTGGGTGTCAGGGTCTGGATTTTCAGATCTTTAGGGGAACCATTCATGAAGAAGCTCATCGCAGCGGTGGTGCTGGCTGGCGCCGCACTGCTCGCCACTCCGGCCGTCGCCAACGCCGCCGGCTACACGCCTGACTCCGACGTCTCCGTCTCGGGCACCGCCGTCGCCGGTGGCACCGCTTCGGTGAACTTCACCGAGGGCGCGTTCCAGGACAACGAGACCGTCAACGTCCAGGTCACCGGTGCCGGTGCGGTCACGCTCGGCGCGCTGCCGACCACGACCGTCTCGAAGACCTACACGGCCGCTTCGGACGGTTCGCTCGACGTCAACGTCACGTTCCCCCAGGGCGCCTCGGGCACCTACAACCTGACCGCCACCGGCGCCACCTCGGGCGTCGTCGGCTTCGCGGCCTTCACCGTCGCCCCGGCTGACGCTGCTGTTGTCCCCGCCGCTGGCGCGGGCGCCGGTACCGGCACCGACGGCACGCTGGCCTTCACGGGTTCGACCGTCTCCGCCCTGGCCCTCTGGGTCGCCGGCGGCGCAGTCGTCCTCGGTGGTGGCCTCCTGCTGGTCCGCGGGTCGGTCCGCCGCCAGCGCGAATCCGTCTGAGTCTCGACACACTGAACGAAGCCCCCGGAGCATCTGCTCTGGGGGCTTCGTCGTGTCCGGGGACTGTGCCCTGTGTTGGAGCAGCTCCGGGGGGCCGTCGTCAGGGGTGCCGACGCCAAGCCGCTCGGCTGAGCAGTAGCACGCCCATTACGGCACCCAGGAGTGCCCCCACGCCGTTCGCGACGACGTCGTCGATGGTCGCGGTGCGGGCCGGCAGGAACAGCGCCTGGCCGGTCTCGATGCATGCACTGACGACGAGCCCCCCGGCGATGGCGGCCCACCACCACCGCGCACCGGCGAGTAGCACCACGAGCAGGCCGAGCGGCACGAAGTAGACCACGTTCGCCAGGGACTCCACGTCGGCGTAGTCGATGCGCTCCGGCAGGCCGTGACGGTGCGCCGCTGCGAGGACGCGGGTGAGCCACGGACCTCCCGCAATGTCCACGGGGGAGCCCCAAAATCCGACGAGCGTCAGGGTGACGCCGTAGGCGACCGCCAGCCCCGCGGCGAACCGACGGCTGCGCCAGGTGGCCGGGGCGCGGTCGTCGACGCGGGGCTTGTCGGAGGTCACATGCCGACGTTAGCGAGTCGCGCCTCCATTCCAATGTCCGTAGTGTTGTGGACCCTGATCCGCCGGAGGATCAGCCGTGAGATGTCGATGGTGTGGAGCGGTCGGGCGTATTCGTGTGACCGTCCTTCAGTTGTAGCCACGACGGTGAACGACGAAACGTCCCGAGGCGGGTGTGCAATGAGCGCCATCCACGTATCGTGTCGACCGTGAAGAGCCTCGCTACGTTCGTTGCATCCCTGCCGTTCCCCGCGTCGCGCAGGTGGCAGCTGCTGTCGGCATTGGGCGTTGTGAAGGCAGCAGTCGGCGTGGAGCGCGGCGTCCGTTTTTGGAACACGAAGGTGTCGATCGGTGCCGGTTCGTACCTCAACCGTGAAGCCACCTTCGAGGGTAAGGGTCTGATCACTGTTGGCACCCGAGTGGCAATCGGACCTGGGGTGATGATCCTCACCTCGACGCATGAAATGGGGCCGTCGGAGTGGCGAGCGGGTAGCGGCGTCCCAAAGAACCTGCCTGTGTCGATCGGTGACGGATCGTGGATCGGTGCTCGAGTAACCATCCTTCCGGGCGTGACTATTGGTCGTGGGTGCGTGATCGCTGCTGGATCGGTAGTGCGGGAGGACTGCCCGGACGACACGTTCTGGGCTGGTGTCCCTGCCGTCCTGAAGCGTGATCTTCCTGCTGGTGCAGGCCCTGAAACCACACCGGTAGCAGCAGCAGGTCCTGCGCTCGGCGAACCTCCACTAACGGCGCTCTGAGCGTCCGGGCCAAGAGCTGTGCCCTCAACATCGTTCTCATCCTTCAGGTTGTTCTCGGTGCGCTGGCGAACCCGTGTCGGAAGCTGCTCACTGTTGGAGTCTTAGGAGACGACACGGTTGTGCCAGTGAGTGCCTCTCGTAGAAGTCCAAGAACCGATGCCTTCGGGCGCACTGCGCCGACTCAAACGATCGGCCGTTCTTGCCGTCGCGTCCCCCGATTCGCGGCGATCCGGAAAACGAGTACCCCGATCCTGACGCTGTACCCCGGAAGTGTGACGCACCTGCCCGGAAATCCGGGGCTAGGCGAAGGGTCGCATTGACGGAACCCGTGAATCCACGGGCCTCGCTGGCGATCCCCTCCGCACTTCTCGTAGCGTTCTGGTGTCAGCAGATGTACCCCGGATCGTGAAGGAGAGCGACATGAGCATCACCGTGAACAACGCGACGCAGGCCGAGGTCACCCTCGACACCGACACCGTGGACACCATCGCGATCCTCGAAGCCGATGCAGCGCTCTCGACGCGTCCCAAGCGCGCCAAGGTCACCTGGGTGCAGGAAGACCAGGGCGAGTGGATCGCCGGCTACGGCGGGTACTTCGGCGGCAGCGTCGACAAGCGCGACGACCGTTACGTGGCCTCCGACACCTTCGGGCTCGTCGTGGGCGAGTTCTCCTCCCTCGAAGAGGCGCAGACCAAGCTCGAGGACCAGCTGCACGTCATGCTCCCGCCGGTGATCCGGCCGGTCGAGTGACGACAGCGGACACCAGCACCATCGGCGTCGATCGCGACGCCCGCACCACTCGGAACCACCGGCACCACCCAGAACGCAGCACAGCACGAAGGAGCAGGACCATGAGCACGACCGTCGCCCACCGCCAGCAGGCCGAGGTGACCCTGGACACCCAGACGATCGAGGTCATCGCCGAGATCGAGGCCCAGGTCGTGGCTCCCGTGCAGGCAGCCCCCGTCCGCATCTCGTGGGCCCAGGCCGACACGGGCCTGTGGGTCGCGAACTACGGCGGCTACTACGGCGGCACCGTCGACCGTCAGGGCAGCCACTTCTTCGTCGCCGACACCTTCGGTGAGTACGTCGGGGACTTCCGTTCCCTCGACGAGGCGAAGGCGCGCCTGGCCGAGCGCCTGCACGTGCTGCTGCCGGACGTCATCCGTCCGACCGCCTGATCCACTGCTGATCGCCCCCTGATCTTCGAACCCCCGCCGGCCTGCCGGCGGGGGTTCTTCGCGTCTGCGGAGTACCCCCTGAACGAGTGGTCCCCCCTATTGGGGACCCGGTTTGTCCCCATCCGAACTCGAAGAACTGCCAGGATCAACCTGGCGCCAACGACCGTTCTCCCTGATCCTCCGGTCGGTCTCGGTGCCCGCATCGTCTCGACCCGAAAGTGATCATGCAGCGTACGAACCCGGGCACCGCTGTGCCCAGACGCCGTCCCGGCCTGCGCGCCGTCGCCATGCTCGGCGCCGCGCTCCTCGCCGGCGTCGGTCTGACCCAGGCCGTCGTGGCCGACCCCGCCGCTGCAGCCGGCGCGCTGTCGTGCGACCAAAACACGCTGTACGGCATCAACACCGCCGCGAACCAGCTCGCCGCCATCGACGCCACCACCGGTGCCGTCACGAACGTGACGAGCATGGCGCCGGGCAACAACGCCCTCGCGGTCGCCCGCAACGGTGTCGCCGCCTACGCCTCGGTCAACAACGGCAACACGATCACCGGGTACGACGCCGTCGCCGGTGCCCCGATCACGGACGTGCCCGCTGCCGACCCGAACGGTGACCACCAGCTGCTCCGTGGTGCGATCAACCCGGCGACGGGGGTCTACTACTACGCCAGCGGTGCGAACCCTGCCTACCTCGGGGCGTACGACACGAAGACCGGCGCGAAGATCGGGCAGGTCGGCACCATCGGCAACCTGCTCACCGGTAAGAACGGCGACATGGCGTTCAGCACCCGCGGGTTGCTCTTCGTCGTCACCGGCAACGAGATCCGCCGTGTCGACACCGAGACGGTCCCCGCGACCGCCGGCACCGCGGTGCTGACCACGTCGAAGGTCGCGACCCTTCCGATCGACGCCAGCACGAACGGCAGCCCCGGCATCGCGTTCTCGTCCGACGGCTACCTGTTCGCCTCGGTCGGGTCGACCATGTACAAGATCGACCCGGGCTCCGGCGCGCAGGTCAGCACGTTCACGATCGCGGACGGCTACTCGCCGAGCGACCTCGCGTCCTGCAACTACGCCAACACCGTGGCGGCGCAGTCGAGCGTCGACCAGCGGTGGAGCTCGTCCGACCAGTTCGGGCTCGCCGTGACCGGCGGCGGCGTCTCGACCGGCAACACGGCGACCACCGACGGCACGGCCGCCGGCACCCAGCCGCAGAAGGCCGGCGCGGTCCTGTCGACGCCGAACAAGACGTACACCGCACGGCAGACCGCGGCCGGCACCACAGACCTGTCGAACTACACCACCTCGTGGAAGGCCGTGAACCTCAACAGCGGCGCCCTCGTCGCCAGCGGCACCGGCACCACGGGGACCTTCACGTTCCCGGCGGCCACCACCGCGGACGGCACGGACGTCCTGGTCACCTTCACGAACACGCTGAAGGCCACGCACGTCACCACCAGCAGCGACACCGCCACGACCCCCACCGGCACGACGCTGAAGGTGCCGGCCGCCTCGGGCGTGCTCGCGAACGACAGCGGCACCGGCCTGTCCGTCGTCTCGAACACCACGCCCGCGCACGGCACCGCCACGGTCGCCGCCGACGGTTCGTACACGTACACCCCGGCCGGCGGGTTCTCCGGCTCGGACACGTTCCAGTACACGGCGAAGGACTCGTCGGGGCAGACCTCGACCAGCACCGTGACCGTCACGGTCGCACCGAAGGGCTCGGACGACGCGTACAGCGTGCACGCGGGCACCGTGCTCAAGGTGAACGCCGCGGACGGCGTCCTGACGAACGACCGCGGGTCGGACCTGACCCTCACCGGCCACGGCCAGCCGTCACACGGTCTCGTGAAGATCGGGCCCGACGGGTCGTTCTCCTACGGTGCCGACAAGGGCTTCTCCGGGCCGGACTCCTTCACGTACACCGCGAAGGACGGCGCCGGCGCGACCGTCACCGCGACCGTGCGCCTCACCGTGCTGCCCACCGCGACGGCCGATGCCGTCACCGCGACGGCCGGGTCGACGACGACCGGCAACGTGCTCACGAACGACCTGGGCACCGGCCTGACGGTCACCGGCAGCAGCACTCCCGCTCACGGCTCGGCGACGGTGCGTCCGGACGGCTCGTACTCGTACACCCCGGCAGCCGGGTTCTCCGGCACCGACTCCTTCACCTACACCGTGACCGACGGCAGCGGCGGGACCGACACCGTCACCGTCACCGTGCAGGTCGCCCCGGCCGCACAGGACGACACCGTCAAGGTCGCCGCGGGCGGCACGGCCACCGCCGGCACCAGTGCGACCGGCGTGCTCGGCAACGACTCCGGCACCGGGCTCACCGTGGCGTCGAACACGTCCCCCTCGCACGGTGCGCTGACGCTCGACAAGGCCACCGGCGCGTATACGTACACCCCGACCGACGGGTACTCCGGCCCCGATGCGTTCACGTACACGGCCGTCGACGGCTCCGGCTCGCCGAGCACCGCGACCGTCACCATCACCGTCGACCCGACGATCGGCGCCGACACCGCGTCGACGGACGCCGGCACCCCGGTGGCGATCGACGTGCAGGCCAACGACCGCGGTTCGGACCTCGAGACCACGATCGTCACCGGTCCGTCCCACGGCACGGCCGTCCTCGCAGCGGACGGGTCGGTCGAGTACACGCCGACCGCCGGGTCGTCCGGCACCGACTCGTTCACCTACACGGTGACCGACGGCAGCGGTGTCACCACCGGTGCCGCGACCGTCACGATCACCGTGCGACCCGTCGCGACGGCCGACACGGTGTCGACCCGGGCCGACGAGGCGCTGACGATCGACGCCGCCGCCCTGACCGGCAACGACCGGGGCACGGGGCTGACCGTGACCGACGTGACCGCAGGTGGGGCCGCCGGCACCGGTGACGCCGCCCGCGGCACCGTCGCCCTCGACCGTGCCACCGGCCGCGTCGTCTACACCCCGGCCGACGGCTTCTCGGGCACGGACACCTTCACCTACACGGTGACCGACACCGCCGGCCGCTCCACCACCGGCACGGTCACGGTCGTCGTCGGCCCCCGCGCCACGGCCGACACCGCCACCGCCACGGCCGGCTCGACCCTGACCGTCGCGAAGGGCGACGGCGTGCTCGCGAACGACCGGGGCACCGGCCTGACCGCGGCCGTCGACCAGCAGCCGGCGCGCGGCACGGTCGAGCTCGCGGGGAACGGCTCGTACACGTACACGCCGAAGGACGGCTTCTCGGGCACGGACACCTTCACCTACACGGCGACGGACCCCGCCGGCCGCACCACCACCGGCACCGTGACGGTCACGGTCCGCCCCGGCACGGAGCCCGACACCGTCACCGTCGCGGCGGGTGGCAGCACCACCGTCACCTCCGGCGCCCTGACGGGCAACGACCACGGCACCGGCCTGACCGTCGTGTCCGTCTCCGGCGGCGATCACGGCACCGCGACCCGCAACGGCGACGGCACGATCACCTACACGCCGAAGGACGGCTTCTCCGGCACGGACACCGTCACGTACACGGTGACGGACCCGTCGGGCGCCACGAACACCGGCACCGTGACGGTCACCGTCACCCCGGTCGCCGGCGGCGGGTCGACCTCGGCCGAGGCCGACGCCACCACCACCGTGCCGGCCGGCACCGGCCTGCTCGACGGTGCGAAGGGCACCGACCTGGCGGTCACCGACCACACGAAGCCCGAGCACGGCGACGTGACGGTCGACGAGGACGGTTCGTACACGTACAAGCCCGAGCCGGGCTACTCCGGCCCGGACGGGTTCGACTACACGGTCACCGACGGCTCCGGCGGGACGACCACGGGCACCGTGACGATCGTCGTCGCCCCGAAGGCCGCCGCGGACACCGCGACGACGAGCGCCGCGACCCCGGTCGACGTCGCCGTCACCGGCAACGACTCGGGCACGGAGCTCGCCGTCACCGCGGTCTCGAAGCCCGGCCACGGAACCGCCACGATCACCGGCAGCACGACGGCCGGTGGCAGCTCGGTCACGTACACGCCCGCCGACGGGTTCTCCGGCACGGACACGTTCACCTACACGGTGACCGACCCGACCGGCGGCACCGCGACGGCGACGGTCACCGTGACCGTCACGCCGACCGCGGTCGCCGACGCCCTGCGCACCGCGGCGAACACCGCGTTGCCGATCAGCGGCGCGACCCTGACCGGCAACGACCGCGGCACCGGCCTCGCCGTCACCGCGCACGGCCGCGCCGAGCACGGCACCGTGACCGACGGCACCGAGCCCGGCTCGCTCGTCTACACCCCGGCCAAGGGTTCCTCCGGCGCGGACACGTTCGAGTACACGGTGACCGACGGCGCCGGACGGACATCGACCGCGACGGTCACGGTCCTCGTCGGCGTCGCCGCGGTCGACCACTGGCACACCATGTCGACGAACCGCAGCATGCGCATGTCCGCCGACGAGGGCGTGCTGGTCGGTGACTCCGGTCGTGGGCTCTGGGCCGCCATGGAGACGAAGCCGTTCAACGGCACGCTGTCGCTCGAGAAGGACGGCTCGTACGTCTACACGCCCACGTCGAACTGGTCCGGACGTGACTGGTTCACCTACTCGGCCAACGACGCCGACGGCACCGCCGCGTTCGCGCGCGTCGTCATCGACGTCGCCCCGGTCGCGAAGGACGACAAGGCGACGACCACCGCCGGCAAGACGGTCCGGGTCGCCGGCCACGGCGTGCTCGGCAACGACCACGGTGACGCCCTGACGGTCGTCGCGGTGGGCCAGGCCCGTCACGGCAAGGCCACCATCGCCGCCGACGGCACGTTCGTCTACACCCCGGCGAAGGGCTTCTCGGGCACCGACACCGTCACGTACCGTGCCCAGGACTCGACGGAGCAGCAGGTCGACGCCACCGTCACGATCACGGTCGGCATCGCCGCAGCGGACGACACCGGGCACACCGTGTCCGGGACGCCCGTCACCCGTGACGCCCGCCACGGCTTGCTCGCCGACGACCAGGGCACCGGCCTCACCGCCGCCCCGGCCCGGAAGCCCGCCCACGGCACCGTCTCGATCCAGCGGAACGGCGCGTACGTCTACACCCCGGCCGCCGGCTTCACCGGCACGGACGCCTTCACGTACACGGTGACGGACGCCTCGGGGCAGAAGGCCACCGCCACCGCGACCATGACCGTGGTCGCCGCGGCGGTCGCCACCGACGACTCCGCCACCGGGATCGTCGGACACCGGGTCGTCGTGGATCCGCTCGACAACGACTCCGCCACCGGTGGGGCCGCGTTCGAGCCGGGCACGCTGCACCTGCTCCACCCCGAGTCCGGCACACCGACCGACCGCGTGGTGGTCGCCGACCAGGGCACGTGGACCATCCGCGACGGCCGGGTCGTCTTCACGCCGGAGGACGGCTTCACCGGAACCACCTTCGTCGGTTACACGGTCACCGACAGCGCGGGTCAGACGGTCACCGCGACCGTCACGGTCACGTTCCCGACCGGGCTCGCCGCGATCGTCCACGGCACCCAGCTCGCCTTCACGGGCGTGACCGGACTGGTCGGTCTCGGGCTCGCGGCACTCGCGCTCATGCTGGCAGGCGTGCTCCTGGTGACCCGACGACGGATCGCGGTCCGCGTCGCGCCGGGCATCCGCCGCAGCGCACGTCCGTAACACGGCACCGGACTGGAGGCCCGGATCACCGCAGCAGACCGGCTGCGGTGATCCGGGCCTCCTGTCCGCGCGCGGGGCGCGACCGCCTACGCGACGGGCGCGATGAGCTGCGGTCCGTCGTTCCGCACGCTGTTCACCGTGCGGGAGACCTCGTACTGCGCAAGGCCCGCCGCCACCGTCAGCGACTCGTGGTCGAGCAGGGCCAGCAGGTCGTCGGAGTGCAGGTCGCCGCCGAGCCAGTCGTCGTAGCCGTCGGGCGTCAGGAAAGCCGGCATGCGGTCGTGGACCTCGCCCGGGGCGACGTGGGCGTCACGGGTGATGATCGCGAGCGACAGCCGCCACTTGTCCGGGTCGCCCTCGGGTTTCGTGGGGTCGGGCCAGGCACTGACGACGCCGGCCATCGCGAGGGCGCCGCCGGGTTCGTGCACGAAGTGGGGCTCCTTGCCGTCTTCGCGCACCACCCACTCGTAGTACCCCTGCGCCGGCACGATGCAGCGGTTCGTGGCGAAGGCCCGCTTGAACATGCCGCTCGTCGCGACCGTCTCGATGCGGGCGTTGATCGGCTTCGGGCGCTGCTTCTGGAAGTCCTTCGCCCAGCTCGGCACGAAGCCCCAGCTGATCTGCGGCAGCTCGCGTTCGCCGTGCCGCTGGCGGACGGCGTACACGGGGTCGGTCGGGGCGACGTTCCAGCTCGGGGCGAGGCCGGGGTGCACCTCGCCGGTGTCCTCGTCGACGTGCTCGGTCCGGGCGGCGAGCTCGCCCATGAGCTCGGGCAACAGATCGGCCGTGGTGTCGGAGACGACGAACCTTCCACACATGCGCCCAGTGTGCCCGTCGCCGCCGACAGTGGTGCGCGTCACGGTGTCAGGAAATGGGGCGTGCGGGCGTCTCCGGTGCGGGGTCGAGGGAATCGGCGGCCAGGCGGGCTCGTTCGGAGCGGCCGAGTTTGACGACGTACTCCGACAGCCCGAGCGCCAGCAGCACCATCGCGGCCACGCTGCGGACCGGGGTGGCCCCCGTCCAGTCGACCCGGGCCTCCAGGACGGCCATGCCGACCAGCGCGACGACCGCCGCGAACCCGGACCACAGGGCCGCGCGACGGACGCGTGCCGGACCCAGCACGTCCGTGACGCGCCGACGGAAGACCTGCCACCCGAGCGTGAACACGGTCACTCCTCCGGCAGGGCGAGCTTGCTGCCGCTCCGCGCGCCGGGACGGCCGCGAGGTGGCACGGGCGGGGGGACCGGTGGGAGCGCTTCGGCCTCCACGCGGAGCTGCTCCTGACGGCCGAGGGTGCGCAGTCCTCCGATCGCGGTGACGGCGCCGCTCAGGGGCACGACGAACCAGAAGGCGGACAGCCCGACGAGTCCGTCGCCGGCCGGCACGGTGGCGACGTTGACCACCACGGTGGCGACGAGTGCCAGGGCCCAGCCGCCGAGCAGCAGGAAGCCACGGAACGCTCCACGGACGATCAGGTCGCGGGTCTCGGGCATGCGGTCGAGGACAGCGTCACGGTGCTTCGGGTCGACCGGAGGTGCGTTGCGGCGGTAGTACCGGGCGACGGCCTCCTGCGTGCGCCATCCGATGCCGGGGATCGGTGCGACCGCCCACCCCTTCGGGCCGATGGGGACGAAGCACGAACCGATCCCGCCGACGCCGGCCGCGAACAGTGCCGATGCGACCAGCCACACCGCGAGGGGGACCGAACCGTCGTCCACGAGCAGCGCGAGGCACTGCAACCCGATGAACGCGACCAGCGCGACGACGGCGGCGACGATCACGACGCGACGGCGGTACTGCGGCCCGATGAGTGCGGGAGCCCGCCCCCGGAACACCTGCCACCCGGTCTTGAACACGCGTCATGTCTACCCGGTGGGGGTGCGGGGTGCCCGGACACGCCCGAACACTTCCGCTCGGCGCCACCGCACCCGCGACGTGGTGCTGCCGCTCAGGGTTCGTCCAGGTGGGCACGGTGACCTCGGAGCATGAGTCTCGACATCGTCTACACCGCCGCCGCCCACGCCACCGGAGGCGGCCGCGACGGACACGTCCGCAGCGAGGACGACCGGCTCGACCTCGACACCCGCCCGCCCAAGGAGATGGGCGGCAGCGGCGAGGGCACGAACCCCGAGCAGCTCTTCGCCGCCGGGTACGCCGCGTGCTTCCTCGGTGCCCTGCACGCCGCCGGCAAGGAGCTCGAGGTCGACACCACCGGCGCCGAGGTCTCCGCCGAGGTCGGCATCGGCGGCACCGGCAACGGCGCCTTCGGTCTCGCGGTCGAGCTCGACGTCTACGCCCCGAACGCCCCGCAGGAGCAGCGCCAGCGCCTGGCCGAGCGTGCACACGAGATCTGCCCGTACTCGAACGCCACCCGCGGCAACATCACCGTCACGCTGTCCATCGTCGACTAGCGTTCGGCCGGTGGTCACCGACACGACGCGCTGCCCCTGCCTGAGCGGCAACCCCTACGGGGAGTGCTGCGGCCCCCTGCACGCCGGGGCCGTGGCGCCGACCGCGGAACGGCTCATGCGCTCCCGCTTCAGCGCCTTCGCGCTGGGCCTGCCGGAGTACCTGCTGCTCACCTGGCACCCGCGCACCCGCCCGGCGGGTCTCGAGTTGGACCCGACCCAGCGCTGGACCCGGTTGGACGTGCTGGCGACCACCTCGGGAGGCCCGTTCGACTCCCACGGCACCGTCACGTTCCGCGCGTGGTGGCGTTCCGACGACGAGCGCGGCACGCTCGAGGAGACGAGCGACTTCGTCCGCGAGCAGGGACGATGGTTCTACGTGGACGGCGTGGTCGCCTGACCGTCAACGCCAGGCCCCTCAGACTCATCGGCAGCTGACTTTCTGTATCGCATACGACCGGTAGAGTTTCAGCGCTAGCGCCCACAAGTAACGCGTTGGTGAAGGGGCGGCTGACTTGGTGCTTCACCGACCGCTCCCGGATCCGCCGATCGAGTCTGGCCTCTGATGAGCGCGAGCGCGCTCGCTGGGCTGATGATCCCGGTGGCCCTGATCAGTGCGGTGTTCCTGTCGCTCGGGGCGCAGTTCCAGAGCCGCGGGGTGCAGCGGGTCGAGGCGCGTCTCGGGCGGCAGTCGAAGGGGCTGAGCGTCCGGCACGTGGTCGGGCTCGTCTCGAGCGGTTACTGGGTGCTCGGCACACTCATGCTCGGCATCGCGGTGGTCCTGCAGCTGGTCAGCATCACGTTCGCGCCCCTGATCGTCGTGCAGCCGCTGGGTGCCGTGGCGTTGGTC